>NZ_JACHDK010000004.1:0-448166 GCF_014201005.1 Paraburkholderia lebeckiae
CGACCTTACTGCTACGCCGCCCTCAGGGAATTCTCGCGCCTATGAAAAAGCGAAAAATCAACATCGCGATTGACACGGAAAGTCATATCAGTATCTGAACAACGTCATCGAGCAGGATCACCGCGCCATCAAACGTGTCATCAAGCCGATCATGGGCTTCAAGAGTTTCCGGTGTGCGCGCATCATTCTGTCCGGCATCGAGGTGATGCACATGATTCGCAAAGCGCAGATGCAGCACGATGGCGACACCAGAACCGCTGCCGAGCAATTCTATTCGCTGGTCATATATGCAGTCCTCTTCATATCAAATCCGCTCGCACTGACTTCCTTATCGCGACAAAACCCTTTTCCTTGCGGCCCGGCGTCGCCGACGCGCCATAACAGCGCGTCGCCTTTGGCGAGTTGCGCAGGGCCATGCGTCGCAGCCTGCGCGCCGTCGCCGCCCGATGCTGGCGGCTCACGCCCACTGGCCTCGGCAAAGCGCTGCAAGGCCGCGTGCGCGCCGTCGCCCATCGCGAGCACCGTGCCGACCTGTCGCAGCAACGCCGGCGACACCTGCTCAGGGGAAACGGTGACCGCCAGCGCGGTTTCGAGCGCATCCGGAATCACCTGGTTCGCACCAGCCCATTGCGCGGGAAACAGGTGTATGGGACGGCAACGAGACGTGGCTCGTGCTCGGCGGCGGCCTGTTCGCGGTGTTTCCGCTCGCCTACGGCGTGATTCTGCCGGCGCTCTATCCGCCGATCATCGCGATGCTGCTCGCGCTGGTGTTCCGCGGCGTCGCGTTCGAATTCCGCTTTCGGGCGATCGGTCGCGGCCGTGCATGGTGGGACGCCGCGTTCTTCGGCGGCTCGGCGCTCGCCGCGCTGTGCCAGGAGCTCGTGCTCGGCGGCCTGCTGCAAGGGATCGCGGTTTCCGGGAATTCGTATGTGGGCGGCTGGTGGGACTGGACCGGCTTCACGATTCTGTGCGGTCTCGCGGTGATGGCCGGTTACACGCTGCTCGGCTCATGCTGGCTGATCTGGCGCACCGAAGGTCCGTTGCACGAGCGTTGCCGGCGACACACGCGCACGATGGCCGTCACCGTGCTCGCGCTGATCGTGATGGTTACGCTATGGACGCCGATGCTGCCGAACTCGCTCACCGCGCGCTGGTTCCGCTGGCCGAACCTGCTGTTGACGGCGCCGGTACCGCTGCTGCTCGCGCTATTGACCATAGCCTTTTTCCGCAGCCTGTCGGCGCGCCGCCATGGGTTGCCGCTGCTGTCTTCATACGGCATCTTCGTGCTGTGCTACGCGGGGCTGCTGATCAGTCTTTATCCGAACCTGGTGCCACCGTCGATTTCGTTCCGCGCGGCGGCAGCGCCGCATGCGAGCCTGCTATTCCTGTTGGTCGGCGCCGCGATCACGGTGCCGATGATTCTCGGCTATACCGTGTACGCGTACGCGGTGTTCAAGGGAAAGATGCGCGCGGGCGAAGGGTATCACTGACATGTGGCGCCGCCTTGCGTGGTTCGCCGGCCTGTGGCTCGCCGGCGTCGTCACGGTGGCGTCGGCGGCCGGCGTGCTGAAGCTGGTGCTGCGCGCGGCCACGCATTGAGCGTGGCCGCGCGCGATTGCAGAGTGACTCCCGCGGTACGACTACGGCAATGTGTACGCGACCACGGAATCGCCCTGCCTGGTGCCGAGCGAGCCATGTCCGCCCGCCACCACCAGCACGTACTGCTTGCCGTTGCTGTCGGCGTAGGTCATCGGGGTGGCCTGGCCGACGGCCGGCAGACGCGCCTGCCATAGTCGCGCGCCGGTGCGCACGTCATAGGCGCGCAGGTAGTAGTCGAGCGTGCCGGACAGGAACGCGACGCCGCCGCCCGTAGTGATCATGCCGCCGAGGCTCGGCACGCCGAGCGGCAGCGGAATCGGCAACGGCGCGCTATCGCGGATCGTGCCGTTCTTGTGCTCCCACACGATATGCCCCTGGCGCAGATCGACGGCGGCCACGTAGCCCCACGGCGGCGCCTGACACGGAATGCCGAGCGGCGACAGGAACGCATTCAGTTCGAAGCCGAACGGTGTGCCGCGCGCGAGCTTGATGCCGCTCGTTTCGCTGCCCTTCTTGTCACCGTTGTTCGACGGAATCTGTGCGCGCGGCACCAGCTTCGACGTGAACGCCAGATAGCTCGGATTCGCGATCAGCACTTGCCGCACCGGATCGACGGCCACGCCGCCCCAGTCGAACACGCCGAAGTTGCCGGGGAACACGAGGGAGCCCTGCTCGGACGGCGGCGTGAACATGCCGTCATAGCGCAGCGACTTGAACTTGATGCGGCACCACAGCTGATCGAATGGATTGGTGCCCCACATGTCGTGCTCGTGCAGCGTCGGCGGCGAGAAGTTCAGCGCCGAGTACGGCTGCGTCGGCGACGTATGGTCGCCGGGCGCCGCGCTGTCCGGCACCGGCCGTTCGGTGATCGGGATGATCGGCTTGCCGGTCTGGCGGTTCAGCACGTAGATGCTGCCCTGCTTGGTCGACGCGATGATCGCCGGCTGCACGCCGCTCGCGGTTTGCAGATCGACGAGCGACGGCTGGCCGCCGACGTCCATGTCCCACAAGTCGTGATGCGTGAACTGGTAGTTCCACACGAGCCGGCCGGTAGCGAGATCGAGCGCGGCGATGCCCGCGGCCAGTTTCTCGGACTGCGGCGTGCGCAGGCCGCCCCACTGGTCGGGCGTCTGGTTGCCGAGCGGCAGATAGACCATGCCGAGCTTTTCGTCGACCGCGTACACGGACCACATGTTGACCGAATTGCGCACGTAGATCTGGCCAGGTGCGATCGGCTGCGTCGCATTCGGATTACCGGCGTCCCAATTCCATACGAGGTGGCCGTCGTGCACGTCGAACGCGCGCGTGACGCCGGACGGCTCGTTGCTTGATTCGTTGTCGGTCACGTGGCCGCTGATGATCACGAGGTCGCGCGTGACGGCCGGCGGCGACGTCGAGTAGTAGCCACCTGGCGTGAACGGCCCGATGTGCGTGCGCAGGTCGACCGTCCCGTTGTTGCCAAAGTGCGGGCAGATCGCGCCGGTGTCGGCGTTCAACGCGATCGGGCGTGCGTCCGCGGTCGGCACGAAAATGCGGCGGGGGCACTCGCTCGCGGTCGCGACTCGGTCTTGCGGCGTGTTCGGCACCGACGTCGGCACCGTACCCTGGCCCGCCGCCGCCGCGGCGCTCGCCGGGCTCGCGGCGGCCACGGCCGCGCTGTTGCGGGCGGCTTCGGCCGCGGCCGGCAGCGGCGGGTAGAGCGCGTCGTCGTGATACGACACGCCGCGACACATCATATGCTCCCAGTGCTTGAAGCTGCCGATCGGACTCTGGATGTGCGGGTCGTAGCGCCACAGTTGGTGGCCGGTCGCGGGGTCGAGCGCGATCACGATGCTGTGCGGCGTACACACATACACCTTGTTGTCGACCTTGATCGGCGTATCTTCGTAGGTGGTTTCGGTCGGATCGCCGGGACCGGCCTTGTCGCCAGTCTCGATGCGCCACGCCTCCTTCAGCGTTCCTGCGTTGTCCGGTGTGATCTGCGCGAGCGGCGAGTAGCGCTGACCGAGCGGCGCGTCCGCCGGCGCGGCCGATGTCACTTCGAGTTGGCCCGGGTGATCGTACGGATGATTGAACGCCGTGACGATGCCGAGCAGCACCACGAGCACGACCGCGCCCGCGAGCGGCAGCACGCCTTCGCGCGGCACGGCGGGCGGCCCGAGCGCGAGCCGGTTCGTCACCGGCGGCAGCAGCAGCCAGATCGCGAGAATGAGCCACACCCACAGGCGCGGCAGCAGTTGCCAGAAATCGAAGCGCGCTTCGACTACCGCCCAGATCGTCGATACGAACAGCACGATCGCGAACACGAACAGCGCGGCACGCCGGCGCAGCCATAACAGAACGCCGGTGGCCGCGATCGCGATGCCGGCGAGCACGTAGTACCACGACCCGCCGAGCATCGCGAGCCGGATGCCGCCTATCGCGAGCAGCACGCCAATCACGACGAACACGCCCCCCGGCACCGCGAGCGCGGCCGGGACCCGCACTCCACGCGGGGACCGGGTCGCGGGCGAGCCCGGACCTGGCGGGGCCGGCGGCGGAGTTCGCGGGCTATTCATTGCCGACGCCCTTCGAGACTTCGGCGGGGCTCTGATATTGCTGGTCGGGCAGATCCTGCAGCCGTTGCAGTACGTCGTCGTCGGCGCCATTCGCTTTCGCGGTTTCGATCAGGCTTTTCTTGTCGGCGGGATAGGAAGCGCCCTTCAGCGCTTTCTGCACATCGATGAACGGGTTCAACGGGCGCTCGCCCGTGGTCGAACGGGAGTTGGTCATTTCGTTTCCCTGAGTGATTGCGTGAAAGGATCAGGTGCCGGCCGGCGTGCCGCGTCACGGTGGCGCCGAGCCTGGTGCTCGTACGTCCGGCGTGTCGCGAACCGGCCGCTGCTCCGGCTGCATGTCCGTGTCGGGCATCGCTTCGGGCACGCGCGGCGGCGGCGTGCCGCGGCCGATTTCGGTTTGCCGGCTATCAGGCCTGTAGGACTTGTCGGGCTTGTCGGGTTCGGGCGTCTGCTGCATCGACTGACTCCTTGCCGGGATGGCTGGAAAACTCGCGGCTCGCGGAGGACGGCCGCGCGGATGCCCGTGCCTTCGCAACCGGCGTGCCTATGGAGCGCGGGGCCGGGCCGCGTGGCGCGTGGACCTCTGACATGCTCCAGGGGCCGTCAGACGCCGATGGCGTTGGTCAAAATTGGCATCGCGCGTTAGAAAAATTCCACGCTCGAGCTGGCGCGTCGTTGCGCTTTAACCCTTCGACGCCAACAGCTTCTGGTAGACCTCGATGTACTCGTCGGCCATGCGCGCGGCGGTGAAGCGCAGCTCGAATGCTTCGCGACAGCGCGCCCGGTCCAGTTCGCCGATACGGTTCCCGCATCGACGGCTTCATCGACACTATCGACGATGAAGCCGGTCACGCCGTCGTCGATCTTGGCCGCGATCTCGAGCCGTGTGTTCGAACGGCGGGCGATCTCGATCGCGAGATCAGGTCGCCTGGTCGGCGTGATGCGCATATGAGCCTCCGTCATTCCTTTGCCGATCAAGCCTGCCTCGCTGTTCGTACGCTATTCCAGACGCGACGCAGACGATGATGGTATGCCGCTTGCGGGACGTCGATCGAAGCGAGTCATCCGTCCCGCTTCGATTCATCCTTTTGACTTCGCAGAGGAGAAAACATGAAGCGCCTTACTGCCATTGCCGCGATCTGCTGTGGACTTGCCGCCATCCCCACCATTGCCTGCGCGCAAACCGAGGCCGCCTCGACCACGGCCGCCAATCCGCTGCCCCAGGCCGACAAGGATTTCGTGCAGGCGGCGAGCCAGTCGTCGTCGACCGAAATCGACGCGGCGAAGCTTGCGACGAAGAACTCGAGCGATAAGGACGTGAAATCGTTTGCGCATCACGTGATGCTCGATCACACCAAGCTCACGCTGCAACTGAAGATGGCTGCGCCACACGGCGTCGCAGTGCCGAAGGACAATTCCGACACCACCATGCTTGATTCGCTGAAGAACCTGCATGGCAAGGCATTCGATCAGGCGTATATCCAGAAGGTCGGCCTGCAGGGGCACGAGCAGGCGTTGAGCGCATTCAAGAAGGAAATCTCCGACGGACAGAACGCCGATCTGAAGAAGGCCGTGCAAAATGCGCTGCCTACCATCGAGGAGCACTACAAGATGGCGCAGGATCTCGCGGCGAAGAAAGGGATGACGCAGTAGCGACGAAGGCAGGTATCTGCGCCATCCGTGTAGTCTGGCAAGCTGGCCCGGCTAGAAACTCATCGCGAATCCGAACGACACCCCGTGCACGTTGTGACCGAACACATAGCGCACCATCGCGCGCGTACGCGTGATGATGACGGGATACCTGCTGCTGTCGAGTTCGAGGCCGACTCCCAGCGACGTGAGGTCGTTGAAACCCAGCACGCCGGCACTGTCGCCGAAATAATGCGAGTAAGCGGCTTCGAGCACATAGCGGACCGGCCGGTCCAGCGCGTGCCAGCCGGTGGGCGCGCGCCAGCGCGTCCATAGGCTCACTTGTTGCGCCATGGCCGAGCCCTGAACGGCCTCCGAAGAACTGCCGAAGCTGCGCAGGTAAATATCGGTTGCCCGCAGTTCGGCGTCGATTTCGTAGTTTTCGCGGTAATGCTCGTAGTCGAGCATCAGGGAGCCGCCATAGCCGTAGGCGTTCAGCGACCCGTTTTCGAGGAACTGCAGGTTGCTGTCGGTAACACGATTGAAGAGGGTCTGCCCCACCTTCAGGTCACTCGAAACACGCCCAATCGTGCCGTTCAAGATCGGACGGAACGCCAGTTCGTCCGTGATGCGGAAATCCCACCCCAGGCCGACCGTGCCACTGAAGGTGTTCCACTTCGTCGGCACCGCACGCTGCTGGGCGCCATCCGTGGCAATGAAGATCGGATCGTAGCGGCTGTAGGCGAGCGTGCCCTCCATGTACAACGGAAACGACCTGCTGAGCGTGAAGCCGCCGCCAAATTGCGTCTGCCCGAAGCCGGGATTACCCGTCAGGCCGTTATTGACCGACAGGTTACTGGTCGTAACGTCCGGGACTGTCGTGTAGGTCATGATCGCGAGCACAGCGTCTGCGTGCTGCTTTACATTGCCGCCGATCACGGTATTGCTCGACAATTGCCCCGGCGCGACCTGTGCGTGCGAAGGGCAGGACAACAGGTTCAAGGTTAGAGCGGCACATGCCCCAAATGCGCGAAGTGACCAACGCTTGCGAAGTGCCGGCATAATCAAACAACCTCGCCATTTGTCGACGAGTTTGCTTGCTCACTTGCAGGGTCATACACGGCATATCCAACGAGCATGACGCGCTCCTGTCAGTCGGCTGATCGTGTTCGTCTTCCGCGAAGTCGCCATCCCGTTGCACAAAAGCACGCGCACGCAACCGATGCAATTCCGACGGGCATTGCGCCGCTCACAGCACCTGGAAGGTCTGCGTTAGTATGTGATAGAAATACCTGAAAGGAAGTAGTACGGCAATACGGGCAATCTTCAGTCCCTTGCGTGGCTCTTCGGCGACGAACATCGCCGTCGACTCACGAAACCTCGCAGCCCCACTTTCTCAGGGAGCCTCGTTATGTCCACTCATTCGGTCCCGAACGACAAACCCGTCAAGATCCCCGGCCCGGACCATCCAATCATGATCGAGCACCACCAGGCGCGCGTGATCGTCATGGCAGGCGGTCACGTGATTGCCGATACGCACGACGCATTGACGCTGCTCGAAGCCCGCTATCTGGCCGTGCTGTACATCCCGCGCAAGGACGTCGACATGACCCGGCTCGAACGCACGGCGCACGCCACTTATTGTCCGTACAAGGGCGAATGCGCATACTTCTCGATTCCTTCGGCCGGCGAGCGCGGCACCAACGCGGTGTGGACCTACGAGCACCCATACGACGCTGTCGCGCCGATCCGCGAGCACCTTGCGTTCTATCCCGACCGCGTGGATTCCATCACGCAGGAGCCGGCCGCGCACTAGGCGAACGCACGCGCGTCATGCCGCGTGCGGGCGCGACGATCGCGGCGACCGGCATGGCGCGAGCGGCGCGGACGGCGGCTATCTGCTGCTGTGTCTGCCGGGCGTCGACGGGCTGTCGAAAATTCGGCGCGCCTTTCTCGAAGTCACGCGCAGCTACGCGCAGCTTCGCAGCAAGCTGCTGAGCCAGAACGTCCCCGACGTGCTCAAGTATCTGGGCCACCCGAAATACTGCACGTTCGTGATCGCGCTCGGCCCCGACAGCGGTTCGCAAGGCCTGCTTGAACTCGGCGCGTGCGGCTCGACGATGGAAGGTCCACTGCCCCAGCCCGTGCCGTTTTTTATGCTTGACGACTCGCGAAAAATCACGCGCGGAATCGAATCAGGTTCACAGCGCATGCGCGTCGAATGGATCACCCCAACCTTAACAAGACCTTAACACCTCAGTATTGCCAAGTATTAATTTTCAGGTCACGCAAATGACTTTTTTTACGGTTCAAATTCGTCCCGCACTACCCAAATTCGTTGTCAAACAAAAGGACGAGACATGAAACCGATCATGAAATGGAAGCGTAAGCAAAGCGCAATGTACGCCGCCGTCGCACTGCTCGCAGGGTTGTACTCGGCAGTCGCAACAGCCGGCGACGATCACGACCACGGCCGCGATCACGATCGCGATCGCGCGTCCGTCAAGCATGTGCTGCTGATCAGCTTCGACGGTCTGCATGAGCAGGACGTCGCGCGTTGCATCGGCGCGAATACGTGCCCTAACCTGGCGCTGCTCGCGAAGTCAGGCACGACCTATACGAATGCGCATACCCCGGGACTGTCGGATTCGTTTCCGGGCCTCGCCGCGCTCGTGACCGGCGGCTCGCCGAAATCCGCGGGCCTGTTCTACGACGTCTCCTACGACCGCACGCTCTATGCGCCGTCCGATACCCATTGCACGGGCCCGACCGGCTGGAATGTCGTCTTCGATGAAACGACTGGCATCGACGGCGAAAACGGCGGCGCGCTGATCCATCTCGACGGCGGCGGCGCGTTCAATCCGCAGGCGATTCCGCATGCGCTCGTCAATGGCGTCTGTACGCCCGTCTATCCGCACAACTATCTGAAGACCAACACGGTTTTCGAAGTGATCAAGGGCAACGTCAACGGCGCGCGCACCGCGTGGGCGGACAAGCACGCGTGGGGCTACGACTGGCTCAACGGACCATCGGGCGCGGGCGTCGACGACCTTTCGCGCACCGAAATAAATTCGATCGATCCAGATACCAATACCTACTACCTCGACACGTACACGCACACGGAGAAGTTCGACAACTACCACGTGCAATCGCTGATCCATGAAATCGATGGCAAGGATTCGACAGGTCAAAAGAACGTCGCGGTGCCGACCGTGTTCGGCGCCAACTTCCAGACGCTGAGCGTCGCGCAGAAGGCCACGGTCGCGTCGGGCGGCGGCTATCTGGATGCGAGCTTCACACCGGGTCCGCAAGTCGCCGGTGCGATCGCGTATATCGACGACGCGTTGGGACGCATCGTGTCCGAACTGAAGCAACGCAACCTCTATTCGTCGACGGCGATCATCGTGACCGCGAAGCATGGCCAGTCGCCGACCGATCATTCGAAGCTCGTGAAGAACGGCGATACGCTGACCAAGTTGCTCGAAGCCAACAACTACCTGGATTCGGGCGGCAATTTTGGGCAGGCCGCTACGAAGAGCGGCAACCTCAACGACGGCACCGGACTTGTCGGCACGGGTTTAGTGCAGACCGACGACGTCGGCCTGATCTGGCTGCGCGATCAAAGCCAGGTGTCCTCGGTCGTGAAGACGCTGAAAGCCAATCTGAGCTGCAACGCACCCGGCATTTGCGCGGACGGCCCCCAGGCGTACATCCTGTCCGGCCCGCAACTGGCTAACCGGTTCGGCGACCCGTCGCGCGGCCGTACGCCCGACATCATCGTTCAGCCGAACCCGGGCGTCATCTATACGTCGAGCACGTCCAAGGACGAAGAGCATGGCGGCAACGCGCCCGACGACAGCCATCTCGGCCTCGTGATGTACGTGCCTCACACGCATCACGCCGGGCAGGTCAACGACGAGCCGGTGCTGACCACGCAGGTCGCGCCGACGATCTTGCGTCTGCTCGATCTGAAGCCTGAGCTGCTGCATTCGGTCGCGATTGAAGGAACGCGTGCGCTGCCGGAATTCGATCACGAAGACTAAGCGTGGCCGTAGTCGACGTATTTGAGTAGTAAGCTGCTCCGCGATCGGTGTTGGAACGATCGCGGAGCAGTCGTTTTTGCGGAGTCCGGCCGCGCGGACCTCGCGTGCCGGCCCGTGCGAGAATGGGAGCCGGCTGATTCTCGCCAAACAGGCGTGCGTCGATTGCCTGACAAGGAGCCGCATTGCTATGAACGACATTGCTCTCGGATGCGTGGCGGTGTTGGGGCTGCTGTTATTCGGCCTCGGCTTGTCGGTATCGATGACGCGTTTTCGCGAACGCACTACTGCGGGCTGCGCCGACGATCCGGGCAACCTGCTGCACAAGCTGGTTCGGGCGCATGGCAATACCGCGGAATACGCGCCGTTCCTGGCGGTGCTGTTTCTTTTTCTGGGTGCGAGATCGCCGTCCGCGGTGACCGTGTCGCTGATGGTCATCGCGACCGCGTGCCGGTGTTTTCTCGTCGTCGGACTGCTTGCATTTCCGACGATGGCGAAGCCCAATCCTTTGCGGTTCGTCGGTGCGCTTGGGACTTATGGGGCGGGGATTGGGTTGTGTCTGGCGCTAATGCGCTGAGGCAAGGTCGGGACCGACGCACAGTGGATAGATGACTTCCCGTGCCAGCCCAAAAGAAAATAAGCCCCACAGTCACCCGTGGGGGCTTCAAAAAGACCCGTGGCCTGGCACCGCGGGTCCTGGTCTTTCAAGCAACCACGCTTACTTCACATTCGGGAAAACCGGCCAGGACGAAGCCTGATCGCACAGCGACAGCTTCGCATTCTGCGAGACGATCGTGGCCGCCGGATTCGTGTCGCCCGCGGCGCCAGCGTCGTCGCTGCCATTGACGGTCAGGTTCAACGTGTTCGTCGGGGTCGTGTACTTGCCCGCGCCGCTCGACGTGTTCGTCAGCATACCGCCCGTGCCGTGAGCCATCGACGAGCCAATCAGGCTCACGTTCGCGCCCAGGTTCAGCGTGGCGTTGGCGGCCTTCGATTGCGTCGAGCCATCGAGCGCGCCAATATTCACGACAGGCTTGCTCAGGTTCGCAATCGACATCGTGACATCCTTGTCCGCGACCACGTTATCCAGGTTCAGCTGGATAACGCTCTGCGTATTGGCGTAAGCCGTGTCGGCATGCAGACCGCGGAAGGTCAGGCCACCGCCGCCGTTCTTGCCCGCAGTCTTGTTGGCCGGGATGTTCATCATGCGGATGTTGCTGAGGTTGATGTCGTGGAAGCTCGGCACCAGCCAGCCCAACCCCGTGTACGAGATCGGATCGGCACTCGGGCCCGTGTAGTACATGTCGAACACGAGGAAATCCTTCACGCCACGCATACATGCGCCGTCATAGTAGATGTTGCTGACGTCGCCGCCGCGTGCCTGACCGCTTTTGATACGCAGCCCCACGACGCCCATATCCGTCGACGTATTGGTGCCGTCGTAGATATTGTCGAAGTAGTTGTCGTAGAAGTGAATGTTCCGGACACCTGCATTCGTCGGGCTGCCGATCGACAGACCATGGCCGTTGTAGTTGTGGTTGTGCGCCACCGTGATGCCGTACGTGCGGTTCGACGAAACGTCGCGGTTACCGTCGATGGCCCACAGCATGTTGGCCGGCGTCGTCGCGCCCTGTGCCGCCGCCGGACGCGGATCCTGCAGACCGCCCTTGAACGCGACGTTGTCGTCGGACGGGCTCAGGAAGTTGTACACGATCGCGACGTTCTTCACGTAGCCGTCGAAGTACACCTGGCCTGCTGACGTCGTCTTGCTGCCCGTGCCGAGAGCCGCGTGTTCCGGACCCGCTGCAACGCTCGGGTCGACACCGTCGGTGTTCTTCACGCCCGTCGAGCTGGCATCGATCGTCGCGCCCGTATAGAGGTGCGAGTACGAACCGCTGACGCCGTCGAAGCCGTCGTTGTTCATGCCGACGCTCGCCTGGTTCGCCGCATCCGGCAGCAACGGCGTGATGATCTTGATGCCCCACACGGTGAGGCCGTCCACGCCGTCGGCTTCGACGGTGAAGAACGTGCTGTTGCGCAACGTGATCTGATACAGCGACAGGTTCTTCGACTGCTGCATCCACAGCATGCCGGGGTTGCCCTGGAAGCTGTACGGGCCGCCGCCGATGTCCTTGTTGCCGTGGTACGAGATATCCCACCAGCTTGCCGGCACCCAGCGTGCGCAACCGCCCGTGCCAGCGGTACAGCCGCCGCCCGTAACCGTGTAGCCGCCTGGGATGCTGGTTGCCTGGCGGTTCACCACATAGGTGACGGCCGGCGTGGTCAGCGTCGTCTTGCCCATCGCGGTGACCACGTCGCAAGCGGTGCCTTCCGGCGCGAGCGTGCCCGCACGGTAAGCGGCGATCGTGTTCGTGCAGCTGAACTTCGGCGTCGTCACGCCCGTGATGTTGTTGCCCGAATACGTGAACGCCTCGGTGACGCCGGTGGCCCAGCGGATCGTCGGATATTGCGGCGACGAGCTGATCAGCGGCATGTAGCCACGCGCATCGATCGAGCCCGTGCCCATGATCGACGCGTTGACCGTATGCGTGCCGCGGATCAGCGGATAGCAGTTCTGCATGCCGCTCGTGCCCGCGATGGTCGCCGCGCCCGCGTTGGCGGTGCCGACAGGCGCGGGAAGCCCGGCCGGGTTGTTGATCGCGGCGCCGCAGGTGATCGCGTTCGGCCGATCCTGCGCGGTCTTGTCGTACACGACCACGTCGCGGCTCGCGAACAGCGTGACGCCGTCGTCGATCCACAGCGTGACGCCCGACGGCAGAACGAGCGGACCGCTCAGGAACGCATTGCCGGCGCCGCTGCTGTTCTTGACGAGACGCACCGCGAACTTGGTGGCCTTGTAGGTCGGGTTCGACAGCGTTTCGCTCGATGCACCCGCGATGTTGACGTTCGGATTATTGGCCGCCTGTTGCGTAGCGGCTGCCTGCTGATCGGCCTGCGTAATCTTCCCGCCAACTTCCGCGTCCACGGCGGCGCCGCATGCGTCGAGCGCGGCCTGGATACGCGCCTGGTCGGGGTTGTTCAGCGCCGTGGTTGCGCCGCCGTAGGTGACCGGCGTCGGATCCGAGGTGACCGGCAGCGAGCCGTCCGCGTTCTTCACGAGGTTATTGCTTGCCTGAAGCGTCGAGCAAACCTGGGTGTCCGCCGGCAAAGACGGCGAATCCGGCAGGTTCGTGTCGCCAGCGTAGCGGCCGGGCGTCCAGACCGGGGAGGTCGGCGAAGTCGGGTTGGTGGGTGGCGTGGTCGAGCTCGTACCCGGACCTGAAATGTTATTACCCTCACCGCAACCGGCGACGGTCAGAACAAACAGGCCGAGTATCGCAAGCTCTCGGACTGAGCGCATCTTCATAAGTTATCTCCTTGGGAGTGGATCCACTGCGTGTTCCTGGCAGGCCTCGCCCTCTTCGCGCGGATGCGGCGGGGAAAGCGTCAGGGCATGTGGAGCATCAATATTTGTTATAAGACATCGTATAAGATATAACCTGAAAATCGGGAGCTTCCACTTCGACGCGCGATAGCGGAAAACCACAGATCACCCAACTTATGTCGACGCAACCATCCGGCTCCCGGCCGGATCTCGACGACGCATTGCAAGAGAAATGCTTTGCCAGCATGGGACGGCGTCTCGAAGGTTATTTTCTGTCTGCGAGCCGACCATGCGGCAGCCTCGCCGGCAACCGACTCCGCGAGCTCGCGAACCATGTTGTCGGGCAACGTTGAAATTCATCGTACAACGTACGACGGATCATGCTTCGGAAGGGCACGCTCTTTCAATTACAGTAAACCCCACCTCCCCATATCAGGGACACGGTCAGCCGGACCGAAGCGCGACGGTTTGATGAAAGGGTCGGAGCGATCGCTCGGACCATGCCGGCCCGCCACGGGCCTCGCCGCCGCGTCCGGCACGTAGGCCTTGATCGCCATCGCGGGACTGGGCCTGATCGTCACGCACGTGACGTGGCTCAGCGCCGTGCTGCGGATCGCCGGCGCGCTTTACCTGATCTGGCTCGGCATCAAGATGATCGTGACCGCGCGGCGGCCGTTGTCCGCGGACGTCGGCAGCGCCGCGTCCGGCTGGGTTGCGACGAAGAAAGGCTATTTCGTCAGCCCGACGAACCCGAAGTCCATCGCGTTCTACGGCAGCATCTTTGCGTTGATGGTGCCCGCGCATGCGCCGTTGTGGCTCGATATCGCGGTCGTGGCGCTGTCGATCGGCATTTCGTGCGCGTGGTACTGCGCGATGGCGTTGCTTGCCTCGCATCCGTCGGTTCGGCGCACGCTGGTTCGGCGCAAGGCCGTGCTGGATACGGCAGCGGGTGTGCTGTTGGTGGGGGTCGGCGGGCGGATGTTGGCGGGGCGTTGAGCGACTACCGGCGCGCGAAGTGATACGCCTTTGCGTGATCAGGCGGAGCCGGACCGCGGGGCGCCGCTGCCGCGAATCACGAGTTCCATAAAACCCGTCTGCGGATCAGGTTCCCGCCCGAACGAATAGCCCGGAACCGACACGAGCAACAACTCGACGGTCGTACGTACCATGCAGCCGCGCGCCACATGACCGCCGAATACCTGCCCGCGCGCATCCGCGATCGACATGTGCAGATGAGCGCCATCGGGCGAGACGGAACCTGCGAGCGTCAATATTTCGAGGTCGCCGCGAATTTCCGTCGGCGCTTGCGCACCAGCGAACCTCAATGCCGCAACGTGGAGGCTGCCGATGCCCTGGACGACGAAGGCCGCTTGCAGGTCGCGTTGACGAAACGCGTCTTCGACGGCGACGCGAAGGTCGTCGTCGGGCGAGAGTCGGAGGGGATGGGCTTGCATGCCTGGGCGGGTTGAGACGCGGTGGACTCAGAGATTATGCGTGAATGAGGAAGTATCTCACAGGCGCTTGTTTATGCTGGGTTCGCGCGGACTCGACGTCGAAAATATATTCAGCTTATATGTACAGTTAAACTGTACATATGCTATGTTCCCGGCATGTCACGACAATCACCGTCTTCCCAATCTACCGATCTAGCCGCCCTTGCGGGCGAACTGCGCATTGCCGTGAGCAAACTCGTTCGCCGCGCGCGAGAACATTCGCAATCGAGCGACTTTACGTCGGCGCAGAAGTTGGTGCTGTTTCATCTGGAGCGCGACGGCCCAGCCACAGTTTCCGCGCTAGCGCGAGCGCAGCGCGTAAAACCACAGTCCATGCGCATTACCGTTGCCGGTCTGGAGACGCTGGGCGTCGTCAAAGGCGAAGCGGATCCAACCGACGGACGCAAAACCCTTATCGATCTCACCCCCACGTTCAGACGAACGCTCCAGGCGAGTCGGGCGGCCAAAGAGGACTGGCTGATCCGTGCCTTGCAAGCGCAGCTATCGCCGCGAGAACAGGCCACGCTCGCCGCCGCAGTGGGACTACTGCAGCGGCTCGCTGACTCCTGAACGTTTGCAAGTACTTCATCCGAAACGGCATCGAAACGGGCACAGCCCGCGACCTCATCGATTTACTCGAATCAAGGAGCAACTGAAATGGATTGGCCGCATGTCGTCTCTTATTTTTTCGGCGGTGTCTTGTTCGCGAATGCCGTGCCGCATTTCGTCAGCGGTGTGATGGGCCACCCATTTCAGAGCCCGTTCGCGAAGCCGTCCGGAAAAGGGCTGTCGTCATCGACCGTCAATGTGCTGTGGGGCTTCTTCAATATGGTCGTCGGCTATCTTCTGGTTTTTCGTGTTGGCGACTTTCGGATCGAGGCAACGGGTGATGCCGTGCCATTCGGCCTCGGTATCCTGGCGACGGGCATGCTCTGTGCGCGGCTGTTCGGTCCTTTGCATGGCGGCAACATTCCGAAACGTACTTGAGCGGCTCGTAGCAAGCGCGAACTGGTACGAAGCACGGTCGCGCAGCTTCAGATACGCCGACCAACTGTGCGGCATCGGCGCATCGAGCGTCACGTGGGTAATCATCTCGTCCGCGTCGAGCGCGTGCTCCTTCCATGGCGTGTCGCCCGGCAGCAGGTGGAAATCGTCGAACGCAATGTCACGTTTGCCGTTCGGCCCCTGCACGTGGATCGTTGCGTCGATCGCTACCATCGCGACGCACATGTCGGATGGGTGCGCGGCGATGCAGTGCGGGCTGCCGCCAAGTACCGCGTGCACGTTGCGGTTGAGCCCTTCGATCGCCGCGCAGCCGGAACCGGGCGCCCGCTTGTTGCACGCGGAAAGGCCGTCGCGGAAATAGACGCAGCGCACGCGCTGCATGATGTTGCCGGCCGTCGTCGCCTTGTTGCGCAGCTTCGACTATCTACGCGCGCCCGACGTCGAGCGGGATCGCATCCGCCGTCACGTCGAGCCGCATCGTCGACCCGTTGACAGTGAACGTGACCGGATAAAGCTTGTCGGGTTGTCGCGTGCCGGACTCTGCTTCGGTCGAAGCCGCTTCAGCCGAAGCAGCGCCGGCCGATTGCAGCAAACATTGTCGCGACAGGTCCGCCGATCGGGCGGTATGACTGCGTGCCTGCCCACACTGTCCGCTCAGAAAGCAGTGCACGCCGGCGCCCTATCGGCGCATTCGTCGGTGGGAACACGAAGCGGTACTCGACAGAATGCAACGCAGACTGGATCGTCAGCTTGACGCGATGACAATACGGCGACGAACAGTTGAACACGTGTTTGGCACTCTGAAGCACTGGATGGGCTCAACCCACTTCCAGATGCGCAGGCTTGGGTACGTCTCGACTGAAATGAGCTTGCATGTGCTGGCGTACAACCTCAAACGCGTCATGAAGATCCTCGGATTTGCAAAGACACTGCGTGCGATGAAGCTCGCAGGCGCGTAATCTCACACCTGCCTATGCTCGCTGGCGCGGCGCAATCAGTTCAGTCGTAGACAACAGGGGAACTGCGAAGGCGCGGCCTCACCAGATGCTCGACAGACTGCCGACTCACACGCTTTTACACGGCCTCGGCCGAACGCGGGCCGACGGCGAACGCACCAAATCGACCCGGATCTGCCCTTCGCCCCAATGCGGACTCGGCGGCGGCTTTCAAAGTAGAACGGCCGCCTGGTGGCGCATCCGCGGTGCAGGCGCTTGCCGCCCATACGCAGTCGTTTTCGCTAGGGAGAACCGAGAACCCCTAGCGTCCACCTATGTAGCCCGTCACAAAGCAGTACGTGCGATACTTCTCCGCCATGCTATGCCACCAGGATCTCGAATTTTGTTATACATCCGTAAGTATTCGTATTTTCCCGTGTCGCGATGAGTGATTCTCACGAGCGGGGGAGGTTCTTGGGGCGATTAGGCTATGTCTTGATTGTAGTGCTGCTGCGCGTCTTCGCAGTCCTTCCCTATGCGCTCGTCGCAAGGTTCGGCAGCGCGCTTGGGGCAATGTTATATGCACTTCCAAGCTCCCGAAAACATATCGCTCTCGTCAATCTGCGTCTCTGTTTTCCGGGCAAAAGCGAGTGCGAGTACGACGACCTTGCCAGAAACCATTTTCGCCACGTCGTTCGAAGCTATCTCGAACGAGGCATTCAATGGTTCGGCAGCGCGCGGAGGATACGAAAGCTGGTCCACATCGAAAGTCGAATCGATCTGGAAGACAGGAACGCTTCGCCGACCATCTTTCTTGGCTTCCATTTCGTGAGCATCGAGGTCGGCTGCATACTCTACTCAACGCGCGCGCCCGCCGCCTCACTATATACACGCATGTCGAACGCGCGCCTTTGCAGTCTAGCCAAGCGGCAACGCGGCAGATTTGGCGCCGAGATGATTGAACGTTCGACAAGCGCCAGAAAGATCGTCGGCTTACTTCGTTCAGGCAAACCAGTCATGCTGGCTGCTGACATGGATCACGGCATACACAACTCCGTTTTTGTGCCGTTTTTTGGCGTCCCCGCGTGCACACTCACTTCGGTTTCGCGCCTTGCTCGACTGGCCCATGCGCGGGTTGTACCATTCGTGACTGAAGTATTGCCCGACTACCGCGGGTATAAGCTGACCATCTTCGAGCCGCTCAGCGACTTTCCTTCAGAAAGTGAGACGATCGACGCGCGCCGAATGAATGAATTTCTTGAAACGCAGATCAATCGGTGCCCAGAGCAATATTACTGGGTGCATCGACGCTTCAAGAATCGTCCACCGGGCGTGCCAGGTGTGTACTGAGCACACCGTCCGTAAGGCATGCGACCGTTCCTGGTTGTGTGCTTCCGTGAGGTAACGCAATGAGCTCGCCTGACAGGCATAGGTCCACTATCTGAGTGGACCGGACGTTTGAGTGTCTGTCCGAATGCTCGAGCGTATGGCCGACTACCGCCCGATGCGTGACGGGGCGACGGGGGCATCGTCGAGCCGGCCGCGTCGGACAGAATTCGACCCTATAGGGACCTTCGGCTCACCCAGCAACGGCCATTCAAATATTGCATCATTGGCGGCATCATCAACAAAAGTGGCTGATTACTGACCGATCTATGTCCCCAGACGAAATCAACGCAGGATGCGCTGAGCTATTTGATGCGTGGTGCGAACGTCGTGCCGTTCGCCCTTTGCGACATTTACTATCCGCATGGCCACTGACGAGTGGCCTGACCGACGATTGGGGTGCACTTCGTGATGCCTTACGAACAGTGCGAGCAGATTGTCGTGCGGAGATTCCCAGTACGGAACTTGGTCGACTTGAGGACTTGATCCGCGCTGTCGACTTCATCGTCTTTCGGTAAAGAATTGCCTATTGACCAGCGTCGCCAGAAATCCAAGTCCGAACGACGACATCAACAGTGGCGGCGACAGTATTCCAATCGTCAGGATCGAGGCCGTGCGCGTCGATTCCGTTCAGCGCTTGGGTAGCCAGTTGCTCCGAGCGGGCAGCCGACATCTTAAAGCGCTCTTGGATGAGCCTCGCCGTTCTTTGCAAGGTTTCCGAGCTGTAACGCTGAGTCATTGTCATTCGCCCGTTCTGAGTCTTCTCGCAAGGTCGTAAATTTCGCTTCGAAGTTTATCGAAACGCTCGTTGTCGCCCACGTCGAGCAGCGCTCCGATGCCACCGTTACTTCGCTGCAGAACCACGTCGTTCAGGCTGCCCATTCCTCCGTATGCGGAAAGCAAATGTTCGAGGCCATAGTCATCCAGAGAGCGAATCAGCCTCGCATCCTTGGTCAACCATTCCGCCCATCGAACCTGTCCGTAGGAGCGAAGCAATGCTTCCGCCTGATCGAGCATTTGGGCAAGAGCATCTATTTCCGAAGGCATTAATCTTCCTCGACATTAGGGGTTGCGAGTCCAACTCATGCGTACCGGTCGCCCCAGTTTTGCAACCAAAGATTGGTCGCTCATCAATGAAGTCCGACGACAGCTGCGATTTCAGGCAAATGCCGGCTGGCTCTTGACGCTCGGGCGTTCGCGCATTCTCGCGTACCAGGCGAGAAGGGCTTCGCACTCTGCGGGCACCGGCAGCTTCACGATCGACGCAAAGACCAGGCCGCCAATGACGGTGATGTCGGCCATCGAGAACGCATCCCCGGCGACAAACGGCTGCTTTTTCAGGACGTCATTGAAGTACTGCATGCCCCTGAGGGCTTTGTCGCGCTGACGAAACCCCCATTCGGGGTTCTGATAAAGCTCGACTTCGGGCCCGAGCCCAGGCGTGGCGTGGTGGAAATAGACACTGATGGCGTCGAGCAATTCCAGCTCGGCGCGCTTGCTCATCATGTGGATCACGCCCTTGTCGAGCGGTGTTTTGCCGGTCAGCGTGGGTGCGCCATCGAGCGTATCGAGGTATTCGGTGATGGCGGTGCATTCGGCGATGCAGGTTCCGTCATTGAGTTCGAGGACCGGCAGCGTACCCGAGTAGTTTTTCCCTGAGATGAACTCGGGCCTTTTGTGCTCTCCCCTGTAAAGATCGACCATCACGAACTCGACGCGCGATTGCAGATTCTTTTCGGCCAAGGCGATGCGCACGCGTGTCGGATAAGGTCCCTTCGGGAAATCGTAAATCGTCATGGGGAGTTGGGTTACATCGGAATGAATGATGCTAGATGTCATGCTTACCTCTTCAGGTGGCTGTTACTCGGGATCGGAGGATATGGGGAAGTATCCATCAACCTACCTAACGCTTGTTAGGTTCACCATAGAGGGTATAATGCGCTGTGTCAACAGTCATCCCAGTTTGCGGAGGCGGTCGTAGTGAAGAACGATTCGGGCTTGAGCTCCAGGGAACGAATCCTGGTGGCTGCTACAGAGATTGCGCAAGCACACGGCTACAGCGGCCTGAATTTTCGTGATCTTGCTGAGGCTGTCGGCATCAAGGCCGCGAGCATCTACCATCACTTCGCTAGCAAGTCCGATCTCGGAGCAGCGGTGGCGAGGCGTTATTGGGAGGACTCGGCAGCCACGCTGGATGCACTTTGGGCCGAATCCGCGAATCCGATCGACTGTCTGCGCCGCTATCCGGATACATTTCGCAAGGCACTGGAGCGTGGTAATCGCATATGCCTCTGCAGCTTCATGGCCGCCGAATCTGATGACTTGTCGGAGGCGGTGACGAAAGAGGTCCAAGCCTTTGCTGATGTGAATGTTGCATGGCTGAGCAAGGTGCTATCCGCCGCGGCCATTGCCCGCGCCGAGGAGCGCGAGGGGCGTGCTCGCGCCATCTTCGCAGCCGTCGCTGGCGCTCAACTCATCGCCAGAAGTCGCGCGGATATCTCTGTCTATGATGGGTTAATTGAAAGCTATCGTATTGCTGGTCTTTTGCCGGCATAGCAGCAGAAAAAAAGTCGGTGCGACGCCTCCTAGCCTTCGACGTGCAGGTGCCGGTGGGCCGGATGGGCGAAGCGAGCGATATCGCCACAGCGACGCTATTTCTGGCGACTGACGTTTCGCGGACATGTTGGACGCGGAGTCGGTGGTCGACGGCGGCATCTCGCTGCTGTAATGTCTCAGCCTAGGAGCCTCGCATTGGTGATCGCACATGTATTGCTATCCGAAGATCGAACAGTCCGATTTGCCCCCGGCCTCGCAGCTGAGATGGTCGTACGGCCTGGCTGATTTCGCGGACGCGTTCTCGGTGGACCTGCCAGAAAGAGCCTGCCACGACGCAGAGGCTCTCGCACGACACGTCTTTGCCAGGCAGCCCGCATGGATTGGCATGCTGCTGAGATTCCGGGACATTCTCGTGCGGCCGTTCGGCTTGAAGACAGCAGTTGACCTCAAGCAGAAAGGAGGCGACAGGATAAGCCTATTTCACGTATTCGAACGATATGACGACGAGATCGTTCTCGGCGAAGATGACACGCATCTGGATTTCCGCGTGTCGGTCCTCGTGCAGCCGTCATCTCACGGTCGATCCCGCCTCATAGTGACGACGCTCGTCTTCTACAATCGTCCGCTGGGGCGAGCCTATATTACGCTCATCGCACCTTTTCATCGGGTTGTCGTACGAGCCTCGCTTCATCGAGCGCAGCTGCTAGGATGGCCCAATGCATAACGGCGATCCACTGAGCCGTCTGCGCGGCTCGGCCAGAGACTTCGACCCGCTCGCGATCCGGCAGTCATTCCGTGCCTGGTGGTCATCAACTGCTGACGATCGATTTCTCGCACAGGGCAAAGGTTTCGCCAACACCCGATGAAGTGTGTGACCGCGCGATCCTAGCCGTGCCGACTAACTGTCAGAATTAGTTTCTCTCGCCGTTGCCATGACTACGCGCCGCGATGGCTGCATTGCGTTTCACGCGAGTGAAGCGACGAGGCGGGCGCGACGGCGGAAGAACTGTCGGTGGCACGCGGCATTGCCATCAACCTGAATGTAGGTGCAGCGCTTGCCCATTCTGTGCGCAACTTAGACGGCTTTAGCAAGACCTTGTCAGAAGCAGACAATTTGCAGCGATGTTTTCGCAGCAGGCGGTGGCACCGCCTGCAGTCGCCGTTGATATCAACCGCTTGAATTCGTAGGTATCGAAGGGCGGCACCAACGGCCGAAACGAGATGCGTAGCCGACGTTTGAACGACTGACTAATACCGTGGGCAACTGACGCCTCTTGGCCGCCGCTCGGTGACATCCCGGTCAGTCCTCGATCTCTCTATCTCAGCCGGGTTGAAGGTGCTGGCACTCCGTTTGGAACCAATAGTCGACCAGGCGCTGTGCCGCTTGTAGATCATCCGGGTAATACGGATCATCAAACCACGGTGACGGGTCGTAGCCCGCTTTCCTCAAGGCAGCGAGTTCACTTTGGTGCTGCGCCATCGAAGGGGGCGCGTTTGTCTTGAGCGCCGCCAGGTCGCGGCACTCTGTCGGAGTGAGGTGCGGCCCGGTATACGGCATGCCACCAGCGACACAGCCGGCGAGCAAAATCACCAGAGCGGCAAGTATTGACCGTGTTCCAGGCCAATTTCTCATAGTATGTCTCCTTCCCTGCGCCGCGCCGTGAACCAACTCGCAGTGCGCACCCTTGCCGCTGCGTGTGGGCGGAAAATGCTCGCCTTCGACGCATGTCACTTCGAAGCCGGGGCCGGCGTCGCCTTCTCTCACCACCTTGTAGATGCCACACGTCTGAAGCTTCTCGCCCGCTTTGTGCCCTTCGGCCCTATCACGCTCCTTCGGTTGATCCGCCGAAGGACCAGCAAGCATCGTTCCTCCCGGCTACCGCGGAGGTTGGTCAGCGAGGCGCGCGGTGAACAGGATCGCGCGAGGTTCGCATCGGCGGAGTCTCGGTCCTCGAGAGTCGCTCTTTTCGACCCAACCGAGCCCTTCTGGAAGGCAAAGCCGCAAACACGAGCAGCGGCCCTGGCAAACAGATGCCTGCCACGGCCAGTACCGCGCCCCAACCGTGATCCGGCGGGCCATTCATGCCAGTCGACCGGGTGACCAGTGAATTTTTGGGAGCCGGGCGGGAATATTTGAAGTACAGCGTTCGTTTAGCCTGCGGCGATTTCTCGCCAGTCAGACGAGGAGGAAAGTTATGTCTCAGATCTCGTGGGGTCTCAAAGCGGCGGCCAAGATTGTCCTCGCCGCCGGTTTCACAATCGCGCATGCCGCCGCTGACGATGCCTATGTCGTCACACCGCTCGTGTCCAACGTCGCAGGCGCTGCCCCGAAGGTCGACGGGGTACTGCAGAACGCCTGGGGTATTGCCTTTAGTCCGGCAGGAAGTCCATTCTGGATCAACGACAATGCCACAGGCTGCTCCACGCTGTATGACGGCGAGGGGACAAAGGTGACGACGCTGCAGGTGTCCATCCCGCTGCCAGGCAACGTCATACCGGCCGGCGCCTGTCATCCCGTCCTTCCCAAGAGTCCACCGAATCCCACGCCCGCGGCGCCAACCGGGATTGTATGGAATCCTTCGTCGGCGTTTCTCGTGCCAGGTACCAAGATCCCGGCCGTATTCATCTTCGCAACGGAAGACGGCACGATTTCCGCTTGGGCCGGCGGGTTGAATCCGGCGAACAACGCCGTGATCGCTGTCGATAACTCGTCCAATCCCTCCGCCGCCAGCGGGGCGGTCTACAAAGGGCTCGTCTTCGGAGTGAATGCGCAAGGAGGATTCCTGTTTGCGACGAACTTCCGCTCGGGTCGGATCGATGTATTTGGGCCGAACGGTTCGGACGGCCTGTTCACGCCTGCGGCGACGGACGGTGGCTTCGCCGACCCGAACATCCCGGCTGGCTACGCCCCGTTTGGCATCGCGAACATCGAGGGGGACCTTTTCGTCACCTACGCGAAGCAGGACAAACAGAAGCACGACGACGATGCAGGCCGCGGTCATGGATTCGTCGACGTATTTGATACCGACGGCCACCTGCTGCGTCGCTTTGCGAGCCGAGGGCCGCTCGACTCGCCGTGGGGTATCGCGCGCGCATCGTTTGCGTTCGGCCGCTTCAGCGGCAAGATTCTCATTGGCAACTTCGGCGATGGTCGAATCAATGTCTTCAACAACGACGGCACATTCGTCGATCAGCTGGAAAATGAGTTCGGCAATCCACTGGCTATCGACGGCCTGTGGACTCTGACACTTGGTGGCGGCCGCAATTCGAGCCCGGACACGCTGTACTTCTCGGCAGGTCCTAACAAGGAGACAAATGGACTCTTCGGTATCATCGCCCCGACAAGCGGCTCGAAGGCACGAGCGTCTGCTCAGAACGGGCAATAGCCGGCAGCGCTCTGCTCCCCGGGCAACTCGAGAAGCACGACATCGCCGACCATTGACGATTTAGATTGCAGTTCGAGCCGAAGACTCACAAATCAGCCGGTCGCGAACTAACCGGACGCGACCGGCGCTTCGCTCGACGCTGATGAATCGCCGGCCCTGCTCCGGGAGGCTTCACCTTGCGCACTGTCCTCCGCCGTCTGAGCGAGCAATGCCACGATGATGCAGAGTTCATCTTCGCGGGATGGAACGGCCGGTGATTAGGTGGAGCCGTCCTCTGAGTGGCCGAGCGATGATGGGAGCGAATGGCGCTTCATGGCCGACAGCGTCAGTTCAATGAAGGTACTGTAGAGCAGCTGTTGAAATCTTCGGCGGCTGCTTTCGGGCGGCTTCTGTGAATGAGTACAGTCGGCCACCTACGGTCGTTCGCCCTTGCGCTTAGATGGTCATTCAACCGGCTGCTCTACTCAAGAAGCGGCCCGAAAGCCAGATTCGTCCCAGAAGAAGATGTCGGCATTTTCCTCACGAGCCTGTCAGACAATGTGTCGCAGGGATCGTCAGCAGCCACGCACGCAGATTGCAGTCGGGCCAAAAGCCTTTCCAGCGCGCGAGCGCCCGCTCGGCCGTATCGTGAACCAGATGGTCAGCCCAGACTGAGTCGTCCGTCAGCGCACGCGCATAGCGCCGCGGCTGCGGGAGCCGCGATATCACTTCCGTTTCGAAGTTCACGCGGCGCTGACGGCCGCGCGAGCGCGCATCAATAGCCGCTGCTGCTGGTGCCGCTGCTGCTGCCCGACGAGCTCGTGTCGCCCGTGGACTGGCACGCGGCCAACGACAACGATGCGACTCCTAGCGCGATGATCACGAATACGGCCGATAGCAGTCTTGATACTTTCATGTAGAACTCTCCTGCACGGCCAACGCGACTGACTTGTCGCGCGGCCACGCGTTGAGCCGGCGAGTCGCGGATCGCTCGCGGCAAGTGCCGCGACGCCGGTGAACGTTTACAAAAAGGACAGACAAACCCCTGCAAAACGGGGACGCAACCGCTGTGCGCGGCCGACGATTCCGTTTCGCGGCTTCGCGGTCTTGCACGCGACGCCTAATCTACAAACGCCCACGGCGCGGCATTATTCCACCGCATTGATTATTTGTGACACGTATCGCCTCGGGACGATGCACGCTCGACGCGGCACGGATTTTGCGCAAGCTCCGCGACCGTTGGCTGGCATAGCCCCGCATCGCTAGAACGGTGTTCGCGCGTTGCCGACGATACCTTGTTCGTGAAGCGCGGCGGATGTCTGAAGCCCCAGTAAGCGGCCGATGGTATCGCAGTATCGCAACCCCATGACCGGCTAATGCGGGTCGTTCAGCGCCCGTCGACGGCGGTAGTGTGGGAGCTGAGACTGCGGCACGGCCATTGGAGCACCGGACGTTCATTCCTTGTGGCGCCACCGGAGGGCATCAGGCTTCGAAAGCCTATACGCAAGTAAGGCATTCCTGCTCGCACCAGCCAAACGTCGCGATCGGCATCGTGTTCGACGCGGGGAAGAACTGCGTGAAATATTGGCGGCGGGGCCGATCAGCGTGAATGTCCCCGCCGCAGGTCGCTCACGCACGCGGCGACCGCTCACATGACGTGAATGAGATTAATGTAGCTGTTTCTTTAGATCGCTCAGTTCGGCGTGAACCGAACTGACTGCTTTCTTGATCCTGGCATTGACATTCGCAGCGCGTTCGCACGCTTTTTCCGCGCTGTCGCCGATCCGCTCAAGATCGTCCACCCATTGGCGCATGCGATCCTGATCGTTCGAAGCCATCACTTTCTTTGCCGACGCGGATTGTTGATCTAGCTCATCAACGCACTCGATGAGGTCCTTGGGGAGGGTGGAGTCGGCATGACAGGTTTGCGAAGCCTGTTCGATGGATTGCTGTAGATGCGTGAAACGCTTCTGGATTTCGCTGGCTTGCATCATGGTGACGCTCCTTTGTGAAAGCGTGTCCGAAACTCTAAAACGAGGCTGGCGCGATTGCGGTTTACCACCCTGGCGCCTATGTTGCCACCCCCGTGCGCTTGGGCCGGCCGTCATCGTGCAGCGTCGGTGCTCCGGAGCCGATCGAAGGGTGGCATGACTTTGAGTATAGGCGTTGCCACTGCTCGCGCAGGCACGGCGCCGAACGTCCGCTCCAGCCAACGATCTGACGACCGACCCCACGTGTTATTTAAGTGGCCGTAGCACCTTGCGAGCGGCCGTTGAGTTCAGGTGGGGTCGAAGGGCGGCTGTGGGTCGTGGAACGAAACCGCTCGCGCGGTAGGGGGCTCCGGCTAGACGTGGTGGTTTGTGAGGGGTCGGCTGCGCGGTTCCGTATGTTGGCGAATGAGGCAATCCGCCTCGTTCGCCAGCAGGAGCCGAATCATGACCTCTCAACCGAGTGCCAGCCCGCTGCGTCAGCGCATGATCGACGACATGCGAATGCGCCAGCTTTCCCCCAGGACGCAAGCCAACTATCTGCGCATCGTGCGCGAGTTCTCCCGGTACCTTGGGCGCTCGCCTGATACTGCGACCGTCGAGGACCTGCGCGGCTACCAGCTGCATCTGGTCGATCACGGCACGTCACCGGTGTCGCTGAACGCCGCGATCACCGGGCTGAAGTTCTTCTTCGAGACCACCCTCCACGAACCGGAACTGATGGCCCGCATGCAACCCGTGCGCGTGCCCCGCACACTGCCGGTTGTGCTCAGCCCGGATGAAGTACGGCGGCTGATCGCCGCAACGGGCAATCTCAAGCACCAGACGGCCCTCTCGCTCGCCTATGGCACCGGCCTGCGCGTCAGTGAGGTGGTCGGGCTAAAGGTCACGGACGTCGACAGTCAGCGCATGACGCTACGTATCGAACAGGGCAAGGGCCGCAAGGACCGCTACGCGATGCTCTCTCCGGTACTGCTCGAACGCCTTCGGGTCTGGTGGCGCGTCGCCCGTGCCCAGGGCAGGATGCCCGACGGCGGGTGGCTGTTTCCCGGGCTTGATCCCATCGATCCGCTCGGCACCCGGCAACTGAACCGCGCCATCCATGCCGCTGCCGAGGCCGCGCAGATCGACAAGCGCGTGTCGATGCACACCCTGCGCCACTATGTGCCCTTCCTGACTATGTCGGGTAATGTGGACGAGCTTCCTCGACCGGCCGAAGATTGCGGGTTGTGGAGCAGACATGCCCAGCCAATCACACGACATAGTTTCTCTACTCTTCCGTCTACGAAGGAAGTCGAATATTTGATATGGGATGCAAGTGAGGCTTCAGTGGCTCGTGATAAAGCTGCTTATTCTCGATGATGTATTGCATCGCGGATGCCTTCCCCGACTCCGGACAGTGATTGAAGGAGTCAGACTATCTCTATCAAACCTCACGCATCTTCCCTAAAAACAGGGCTGTCGCAGACTTACAAGACATAGTCAGGAAGGGCACATAGGTCTCCTATATCGTTGAAGACATAGGCGGCACAGCTTCGCGACACACCTGCCCGAACAGAAGGTCGATATCCGCGTGATCCAGGTGCTGCCCGGCCACAAGAAGCTCGAGACCACCGCGCTTTACGCACAGGTGGCCACCGACCTGCTGCGAGAAGTCACCAGTCCCCTGGAGCGCCTGCCCGCCGAGTAACCCGGCGCAGTGACTCATGCTGGAGGTCGCGGACATCTTCCGCGCCCACGGCCCAGCGTGGCGACGCACGGTCCCCCTGAGTCTCGGGCAGCTGAAGGTCATGTCGGCCATCGAACAGTGCCGCAGCGCGGCGCTGGGTGGACATGTGTTGCGCTGTTCCGGCTGCACGCGCACCGAGATCGCGTACAACTCCTGCCGCAACCGTCATTGCCCAAAGTGCCAGGGCAATGCCGCACGCCGCTGGCTCGACGCACGTCAGTGCTGATCTGCTGCCCGTCGAGTACTACCACGTCGTCTTCACGCTACCCGCCGCCATCAGCGCGATCGCCTAGTACAACAAGACCGTCATCTATGGGCTGCTGTTCGACATCGCTGCCGACACGCTGCGCACGATCGCCGCCGATCCCCGCCACCTCGGAGCCCAGATAGGTGCCACGCTCGTGCTGCACACCTGGGGCTCGGCGCTCACGCATCATCCGCACGTACACGGCATCGTCCCTGGCGCGGGGCTGTCGTCCGACGGCGGGCGCTGGATTGCCTGCCGTCCCGGCTTCTTCCTGCCGGTGCGCGTGCTCTCGCGCCTGTTCCGGCGTCGCTTCCTTGAAGCGCTCACCGATGCCCACCGGTGCGCCGCCTTTGCGCAGTGGCTGGCACCGCTGCGGACCTGCGAGTGGTGTGTGTACGCCAAGCGCCCCTTTGCGGGACCTGAAGCGGTGCTCGCCTACCTGTCGCGCTACACGCACCGCGTGGCCATCTCCAACCAGCGTCTGCTCGCCCTGGATGAGCGCGGCGTGACGTTCCGCTGGAAGGATTACCGTGCGACGGGGCGCACACGCTACAAGACCATGACGCTGCAGGCCAGCGAGTTCATGCGCCGTTTCCTGCTTCATGTGCTGCCCGCAGGCTTCCACCGCATCCGCCACTACGGACTGCTCGCCAATCCGGTGCGCCGCGCGAATCTCGCGAAGGTGCGCGACCTGCTGCACGTCGCGCCGCGGTTCGACCCGCCATCCGACGACTCCGTCATCCAGGCCCAACCTACCTTCGTATGCCGGCACTGCGGTGCCCCGATGATCGTCATCGATATCATCGCGCGCACTGCACCCATTCGGGCACCACCAATGTCGCGGGGCGCAACATGAACGCTACGGTTCTGTGCTTACCAGACCAACGTCGGCTTTGCGGCAACGCGGCCTACGAGCGGACGTTTGCGCATGGCGCTTCATGGCGTCTCAGGCACATCCACTTCACGCTCGCCATCGCCCAAATGGACCCCATCGTCCAGGTGCCTGGGCCACTCCAGCCTCACGTTTTGACCATCTTGCCCGGGCACGGCTGAGGCTGCCAGGCTATCAATCGCCATAGCCATGAAGCTTCCGACCTCCACGGACCACTCCGCGGTTTCCTCCCTCGAGGCTTAATCGACGCCTGCCCGCACGCGCCGCAGCACGCGCGCAGCCATGTGAATGAGGGCAGGCGTCGATTAACCCTTAACGTGTGCCGCCAATCGCTGTCGGGCGGCAGCCGGGCAAGAAGGGGCATTCGTCAGAATCATTCTCCGGACGTACAGGGGGCGGCTCCGCACGTGCAAACGTGCCGTTCGATTGGCGAAAATGAACTGCGTCCTCCCACAAGCTGCTCCCGCGCAGGGGCGTCCGCGTGACTGCTGGTGCTGATCAGACGTTCGGCGAAGTGTCAAAAGGTCTCTTGTGACAAGCCGAGCTACACAAAGCGGTTCGCCGGCGCGTATGGCTCGAAGTATCGATCCATCACGCCGATGCACGCATTCAGGCTATGTCCGGCGCATGAATGGCAATGGAGGCGTTTCATGTCTCGCCAGTCCGCCGCGCGCCCTCATCCAAACCGAACACAATATACCGGCGGCAAATGCGCTGAAATCAAATGCCAGCTTTCGCCGCCATCGTCGGACGTCCATAACGCGCCGGTGGTCGACCCCATCGCGAGGCGCGTGCCGGAGTCATCTATAGCGAGCCCGTGCCGATACACGAGGTCATACGCCGGTGCAGGCGGCAACCCGTTCGAGAAACGCTCGAACGTGCGGCCTCCGTCGCGTGTGCGCGTGACGACGAACTGGCCGTCTACCGGGATCCGGTACTGGTCTTTCACGGCGGGCACAAACCACGCGGTGTCCGGCTCCCGCGGGTGCACGGCAACCGCGAAGCCGAAGCTCGATGGCTGCGCTTCGATCCGCTGCCAGTGGACAGCGCCGTCGGTCGAGCGGAAGATCGCGCAGTGGTGCTGTGTCCACAGCACATCCGGGTTTGCCGCGCATTGCACGACGCGGTGCGGGTCTTGCACGTTGGCGTCGCCGCGCCGCTCTGGCGGCATGTAGTCGGCCTCCATGCCCTCGGCACTCGGGCGCCAGGTCGCACCGCCGTCGGCCGTTTGCCAGACGCCGCCGCACGACACGCCGATCGTCACGTGCCGGCTGTTGCGCGGATCGACCATCACGGAATGGATGCCCGGCGCGTCGTAGCCGCCTCCGACCCATTCGCGGCGCTCCGGGCGATCCCACAGCGCACGGTCGAGCACCCATGTGTCGCCACCATCGTCAGAACGGAAGAGCCCACCGGGAATCGTGCCGGCCCACAAAACGCCCGGCTCGTCCGGGCCGCCGGTTTCGAGCGACCAGATTTGCTGAAGCGTCCAGGACGGCGGCGGCTGGCTGGGCGCGGCCGCGTTCGCATTGTCCGCGCCGCCACCGGTACGCGTCTCGTCGGCAGGCTGCGGCGGGTAGACGGGGACCGCGCACTCTTCCCAATCCGCCATGCCCGCGCGCCGGCGATGCAGCTTCACGCCGAAGTGGCCGAGATTGAGCGCGGCATACAGCGATCCGTCGCGCGGATCAGGCAGCACCATGCTCACCGGATCACCGACGAAATACGGCTCACCGAGGGTCCAGCCCCCCTCGCCGTCGGCTTGCAGAACGAACAATCCCTTGCGGGTTGCAACAAGCAATCGATCGCTCATGTCGAGTGTCTCCTGTCGAGCAGAGTTGGCGCTTTAGCGCTTACTTTGGTCCCATGCAAAGCTCAAGTACGAGTGGAACCTTCTTATCCGCCCGACAACGCCTGTATGACGTAAACCCGGCTTTCCTCGCCGAGCGCATCGGACAGATGTTGTCGGTCGCGCACCGGCCGGCCGTCGACAAACACGGCGAGATGCCTTCGCAGTGAACCCTGATCGTCAAGGATGTAGCCGCGCAGTCGAGGTTGCGCGGCGAAGACGGCCTCGAGTGCTTCACCGAGCGTGCACGCGTCGATCTCGCGTTCGGGCGTTGCGATATGCCGTTGAATCGAAGCAGCGAAGAAGATGTGCGCCATGGCGGGGTAGCCGAGCGGTTGGCCATGTTCGTCAATTCTGCAGTTTAGACGATCCGCCGTGTGCTTCGGGGCATAGCCAGACACCAGACGACAGGTTAAACGAGCGCGGCAACCGCCGTGTCTTTCGCGGCGGCCTTGTGAGACTTGGGGGACCCGCTTCTGATTCCGGCTCAAGGTCGGTGCCGCCGGTCTTTGCGATTAGGACGGGTGCCCTCCCGAAGTTCCGGCCCGGTGTCGTCCCTGTTTTTGCGCTGCCATTCCGATGACCCAGCTTCGTCTGCGGCGGCCTTCTGGGAAAACTGGTGACGGTAGCCACTGAGAATTTTCACTTCTGCGGCGCTTTCGCCCCAGTTTTTTGCGCTCTACGCCGCCTCGCAGACGGAGTTCTCCATTGATTGGAACAACGCTTCCCTAGATGCTTCGGCCCTGTTCGGGGTCCATCCTGCTCGTTGAACATGCTGAGCATTTACCTATCCGTGGTAACAGGCGGCCTAGTTAATTCAGCCAGGATGTTCCAATCAGACGGAGGGCGTATGTCGTAAGAAGGCGAAGTTTTGGATGCCTGTGGTGTGGTCAACGTCGATTTCTCAGAAACGAGCGTTGTCGCGGTGAGCGGAGACGGTCCGAACGTGTGCGGGCATCTGCTTTTATATGCTGACAGCCGTGGCGGGTTTTATTTCCAAGTCGCCGGTTTGAAAGAGAGCGGAAAGGTCGAGTTGATTCGCCGACCCGTTGACATTCCGGACCCAAACGGAGCACTACTCAAACTTGAAGAATTAATGTCAAAGTCCTGGACTTGGTGGGTGCTTCCGCACAACTGCGTTGCTTTCTGCGAAGACATGATTACGGCTGGAGGCAGGACTTGGGGTTCCTACAGCAATTGTCCAGCCATCGCGACGGATGCCTACCTTCAAAATGCATACGATTGGCTGGTCAATGGCATCTATGGCATCTATGGCGTTCCTCGATAGCGAATAAAATCACAGTCCCCACACCTCTCTGTTGTTGTTGATGGCGGTCTACCGCATCTGTCGGGCGGGAGCACGGACATAATTCTGCGCGGCGTCCGATCGGCTAGCGGCACGAAATTGACACGACGCGACGCGACATGCCCGGACATGGGCAGAGCACCTATGAATTGCGTGCAGTGAAGGATCAGAAGGTTTGCGCATATGAAGAATCTTTTTCTGTTGCCTCTTTGCGCGGCGTTTTTCTCGCTCGGCGTGGCGTATCCCGAAGTCGACCAGTCAGACTCCAGCCGAACGATATCCCCCGCATCATGCATATCGCGAACCGGGACATTCTTCCTTACACCGATTTTCGACGCACGACCTCGCTCGCGATGGGGCGTTACTGGAGAACGGCGACGCCTGCGCAGCAGCAAGAGGCGGTCAAGCAGTTCAAGATGCTTCTGATTTACACGTATTCAGGCGCCGTGGGTCAGCTCCGTGCGGATCAACGGATCGACTATCCGTCTTCGCACTTCGCGCCGACCGATGAGGATGTGGTGGTGCGCACAGTTGCGGACAGGAACGGACAGCAGGCGGAGATTGACTACCGTTTGTACAAGACCCCGGAAGGGTGGCGTCTATATGATCGGAACGTCCTCGGCGTTTGGCTGATCCAAACCTATCGGCAGCAGTTCAGCGACAAGATCAAGCAAAGCGGCGTGGACGGTCTGATCCAGTTTCTCACCGAGCGGAACCAACAGCTTGCTTCGAGCAAACGGTAAAAGGCGCTTCAGTGTGGTGACAATAAATGAATAGGCCTGGTCGATATTTGAGAGTCACGGTGATTGCGGCAGAATGTGTGATATGTCCTGACGCGGCCATATACGGTCCCTCGCTATTCTTTCTCGAACGCCCGCTCGCGCGGGATGAGCAGTCCTTTGAACGCGATAACGCTCGCACACGCGCCTTTCGAGGCTAGATCGGTCAAGGCCCTCAATACGGCCATAGCTGTAATGGCTGAGCCCAAGGTCCTGCGGTTTCAACGCCGCTTCCGTCGCGCCAGCGCGTCGAACACCGAGCATATTGGTGATGAGTTCCGCTGCGTGATCCGTGCCTGGGTATCCTGGGCCGGTCAGAAAGTACAGCGCGATACCGTATTGAACACATGTTTGGCACGGCCCGACTTTCATCCGATATTCGTCGGCCACACGACAACACTTCGCCAATCCGCATCCCGCCGATAACGCTGAAACCCGCGCCAGCCAAGTCTGCCGCCATGTGGCATGGACGCTGCATTACACAGCGTCCAGCCGTAGTACGAACCGCGCATCAATCCAACCCGGATGTCCCGCACTGAATGCACGCCTGGGCCCCATGTATCGCGCCCCGTTCGGGCCGATACGCAATCGACCAGCCCGACCGGAGGACGCTGTGTTCATCCTGTTCGTCTATCTGTACACGTTGTTGGAGAAGGCACTTGACCGTGCCGAACACAATCGTCGCGACGCGTATCTCGCGTCCGCCGTCGACATCGGTGAACTCGAACGCCGCATGCACACGATGGAGATTTGACCGCTGAGGTATGCGATCTCGAAGCGGACCGCCGACGGCATGAGTTGTGGAGACTATCGGGGCGCGGCGACTTCGTTCGCTAACTAACGGGGCGGCCGGGGCGCATGGGAAGCGCCGCGCCCCCCCCCCCGCCCCGCTCACTAGCAGAGGTAGCACAATGAAACGCTCAAATATTGACGCACGGTTGCTCGTTGCGACGCTGACGACCGTAACGCTTGTGACCTTGAACGGGGTCACGCTGGCTGCCACCATGGGCGACAGTCCGGATGCCATTCGGGCGGAAACTGCGGCGACGCGTAATGCTCCAGCAAAGCATCAACAGGAAACGGCTATCACGCATTCACCGCTCACGTTGCTGGTTCAGTCCCCCAGTGGCAGCACGGTCCGGCTCACCTACATCCAGGACGACGGTTGGATGTTTGACGACCGCGATGCCAGTCTCGAGCAGACCGAAGGGCGCGTTACGCCAGCGGTGGCGTCACAACAGAAGAAAGGCGCTATCGCAAACCGCCCACTAACGGTATTCATCGACGGTCCGAGCGGCTACACATACGTCTGGATACGCGACCAAGGCTGGAAGTTCGTCGGCCGTATCACTGACCAAATAAAATAGCGCCGCGCGAGGCGGAGCCCCTCAGCCGCGCGGAGTCGACGCAACGCTGGATCGTAGCACCGGTAAAGGACAATGCAATGGACAACCCCAATAGCGCGCGACTGTTGTCAAGGCGCTGCGCGGTTGTAGTCGTAGTCATGATTGCGGTTGCAAAGCCGGCCCAGGCCGATGTGAACGCCGAGCATGCTGGCCGTCCATGGACCGATGACGCCATCGTTAGAGCCTGGCGTATCCTGCGCGCCGTCGACTGCGCGCGCTGCCATGGCAAGGATTATGACGGGTTGGCCGCACCCTCGATCGTTGATTACGCGCGCACGCAGAGCCGTGAAATGTTTGTCCGGATGGTCCTTGACGGTGACCTGTCTCGTGGAATGCCCGCGTATCGCGACAACTCCTTGATTGCCGACCACATTGACGATATTTACCGATACTTTCTCGGCCGTGCCGACGGCACCATCCGCACCGATCCGCGGCCTTAAGCGGCAGTGATGCGCCAGGGATGCCCAGCCCGGAACCCTGCATTCCGGGTCACAACACGAAACGGCCGTTGTACTCCGAAGATCGGTCATTCAACTTCCTGTCCCGACAGCCCGCAATGGGTCGAGAGTGTGATTTCGCTGATGCAGGAAGCTGCCGCCCGGCTGCCCGATGCCGCCACCGTCAGCAGTCCGCCATATTGCCGACGTAGAACCAGGTCCGTCCCAATGGCCGCTCAGGCCGATCACCCGTCCCCCATGGTGAATCCAGAACTCAAACGCCAATCGAACCCGTCCTAACTGAGCACATAATCGTGGAAGCGATTGAGTACCGCCGAGGCACTCCGGAAAGGTTGCAACGGCCCTTGAACGGTTCCGCCACAGCGCTGCCCGGCGTGTAGAGCCAGAATTGATCGCGAACGCACTTGGCCATTTCCTGTACGTGCGGTGACTTTGTTGACTCCGAAAGCCTCCGTTTGGAAAGCCGCAAACTTTGTTGTGCGCCCATAGGACCTGCCGAGTGTCCCTCGCGCCTGCTTGACATGCAAGCAATCTCTTGCCTATAGTAAATGCAACAGATTACTTGCCTGTAGCCGTTCATGACCGAGCGCCCCGACGACACCGACCTGCTATTCAAAGCCCTCGCCGATCCGAGCCGGCGCAAGCTGCTGGATGTGCTGCACGCGCACGACGGCCAGACCCTGAACGACCTGTGCGACCACCTCGACATGACGCGGCAAGGCGTGACCCAGCATCTGGGCCTGCTGGAAGCGGCTAACCTCGTCGTTACCGTACGCAGCGGGCGCGAAAAGTTGCACTTCCTCAATCCGGTGCCGCTGCAGCAGATCTACGAGCGCTGGATTGCCAAGTTCGAAAAGCCGCGCCTGAAGGCGCTCTCGACCCTGAAACGACGCCTGGAGAAAGGCAATGACTAGATCGACGTTCGTCTATGTGACCTATATCCGCACTACGCCGGAACAGCTGTGGTCGGCGCTCACCGACGCGGAGTTCATCAAGCAGTACTGGTTCGGCATGCACTGCGAAAGCGAATGGACGGCGGGCTCGTCGTGGAAACTCGTGTCGAGCGGCGGGCAAATCTTCGACGCGGGCGAGATCGTCGAGGCCGATCCGCCGCGGCGTCTGGTGATCCGCTGGCAGCACCAGATTCGTCCCGAGTTGCAGGCCGAAGGCGATTCGCGCTGCACGATGGAGCTCGAACCGAGCGGAACGGCGGTCAAGTTGACGCTCACGCATACGATTGAGCGCGATCAGTCGAAATTCATCGAGGCGGTGTCGGGTGGCTGGCCGAAGATCATGTCCAACCTCAAATCGCTGCTGGAGACAGGCTCGATCGCGTTGCAGGAGGCTTATCCGGCCAATGGCGGGAGTCATGCCGGGAAGGCCTGATGCGGGATACGCTGTAGAGCATCAGGTGTGTGGGTTCATCGTGGGGCCGATCGATCCATCGCAGGTTCGACAGCCGTCCGTCCGCGAAACCACGCTGATAGAATCGTCCGCCCGACCCTCGCCCGTCTCAGGAAATCAGCATGGAAATCCAGCCTTATCTGTTCTTCAATGGCCGTTGTGAGGAAGCCATTGAGTTCTATCGTTCGGCGCTCGGCGCGCAGGAGTTGCTGAAGCTGCGCGTGAAAGACGCGCCGCCCGATCCCGCTCGCCCGGTGGCGCCCGAACACGCCGACAAGATCCTGCACGCGACGCTCGTCATCGGTAACACGCACGTGCTGATGTCGGATGGCGATTGCCGCGGCGGCAATGCCGTGCATGCGGGCTTCAGCCTGTCGGTCACCGCCGCCGACCAGGCGTCCGGCGAGAAATACTTCAACGCGCTGGCGGACGGCGGACAGATCACGATGCCATTCCAGCAGACCTTCTGGACCAGCGGCTTCGGCACGTTGATCGACCGCTTCGGCGTGCCGTGGATGGTCAATGTGCGGCACGAAGAGCCCACGGCATAGCATTGAAGCGGGCCTGCGTTCCATATCACATGCTCACGCGAACGCCGCTTCGCCGCGGCGCAACTACCTGCCTGTTCCGTCTTTTCATGAGTCATGTCTGCCAGGAAGGCGGCGCCTGCCGCGCGCGGTTCCGCGTCTCGTTCTATGGCGGCGAAACCGATTCGATGACCCCGGCGGTGTGCCGGAGTTGCCGACGACACCCATCTCGCCTCATCGCCTCGCCATGCGCGGGACCGAGAGGAAGCCTGCGCGCATGGAACGGTGACCAATGCGTCGCCGCGCCTAAGCGACGCTTACTGCGTCGCGGACGCCGTGCTCGCCGGCGTGCTGTGGACCGACGCGGCGTCGCTCGCGGCGGGCGCTGCGCTCGCCGCCGCGCCCGCCTCGCCGTTCGCGCGATTTGCCGCGTCGCTATCGCCCGGCGTGCCGCGCGGGCTCGCCGAATTGCTCATGACACCGCTGCTCACCTGGCCCGTCGAGATACCGCCATTCCCGGCCGTCCGCTTGCAGCCGGACGCGCCCGCCAGCAACGCAACGGCCGACAGCGCGATCAGCATGTTTGCCGAAACCTGCCGCATGATTCGCTCTCCCTGGGATGACTCGCCTCTTGCAGCGAAGCATGCGCCATGCCCAATAGCGCGTTCTTGCCGTGCACGTGAAACGTGGGCGGCACGTCGCGAATTTGCCATAGGTCTTCACGCTGGCTCGCGACCTTCGGCAGGATCGTCTCGTGCGTGCGGCGCGACGCTTTCGCGATGCTGTTGCGGATGCGTTGACGGTGTCGGCAGCGCCGGCAACCGCTGACATGAAGATTTCGGCGACGCTCGAACCGTTTGCGAAGGAAACGTTCCGCCAGTACGCGGCCATGTGCGGCTGGGTGCTCGCGCGGGCGCATGCGAAAGCGGGCGGGCTTGCCACCCAGGTTGCCGCCTGTCTCCGCAACGGCGATCAGATGACGGTAGCGCTGATCCTCGACTCGCGCGTGCGTACGCGGACCAGGCCGAGAAGGACGACGAGGTGTTCCGCCACGCGTGCCGCAGCGGCAAGCTGGAAGCACGCACCGACTCCGACATGGCGGCCGTCTTCGTCGCCTGGACGAGCGAGGCGTGGGGCTTGCCATCGAGGGCCGGTCGTTCAAGCCCCGTCGGCCTCGCCGACGACGCCGAACTCGGCGGTCGTCTTCACGTAGAACAGATGCAAACCCTCCGCGCGCAGTCGATCGAACAGCCGTTCGGCTTCGTCGCTCGTCACCGCCATCACGACGGACAACGGCTGATCGGCAAGCTCGAAGAAGTGCGCGGAGTGAATGCGATGATGATGGCCGATGCCTTCGCAAGCCGGGATCACGGTCGCGCCGCGCAGGCCGAGTTCGCTCGCGAGACGCACGAGCCAGTCGGCAAGCGGCTTGCCATGATGGCTGCGCCCCTGCTGGGTGAAGAACGTGATCTGAAAGCCGTGCATGTCGGTGCCTCCCCGATGCGGATCGCGCCGTGTGCGCGAGGCGATCCGCACGCGAGCCTGCGGCCGCATTGCGCCGTCCCCTGCCTGCTTACTTTTGTAAGCGGAAACCTGCAGCGCCGCGTGAGGCGCCGGTTGCAACCGATTCGGGCATCCCGGCTTGCCACAGCACGGCTCAGGGACGGTCATGACACAAGTTTAGGTGTCGGGCCGCGCGGGTGCCAGGTCGAAACTGGTCACGTGCGGCGCGGCCCCGGCTCACTGACCGTACACGTCGAAATCGAAATACTTTTTCGCAATGCGGTCGTAAGTGCCATCGGCGCGGATATCGGCGATGGCTTTATCGATCTTTTCCTGCAGATCGGTATCTTCTTTACGCAAACCAATCGCTGTGCCGCTGCCGAGCGTTTTCGCGTCGTAAAGCGGATTGCCGGCAAATCCGACGTCCTTGCCGCGCGCGGTGCGCAAAAAGCCGATATCGGCTTGCACCGCGTTTTGCAGTGACGCGTCGATACGGCCGGCAAGCAGATCCGAATACACCAGATCCTGATCCTGATACGGCACGATCGCGGCGCCGGCCGGCTCCCAATACGTCTTCGCGTAGGTTTCCTGAATCGAGCCCTGCTCGACGCCGATGCGCTTGCCCTTCAGCGCTTCCGGCGTCGGCTCGATCGGCGAGCCCTTCTTCGCGACCAGACGCGTCGGAATGCGGAACACCTTCGACGAGAACGCGATCTGGGCCTGGCGCGCGGGCGTCATCGACATCGTCGACAGCACGCCGTCGAATTTGCGGCCTTTCAGCGCGGGAATCATGCCGTCGAACGAATTCTCGATCCACACGCATTTCGCGTTGAGCCGGCGGCAGATCTCATTGCCGAGATCGATATCGAAGCCGACGAGTTTGCCGTCGGCCGCTTTCGATTCGAACGGTGGGTAGCTCGCGTCGACCCCGAACCGCACGGTCGACCAATCCTTGGCGATTGCGCTTCCGGACGAGACGGCCAGCAGCGCAATCGTCAGGGTTGCCAGCATGGCTTTCATTGTTGCTCCTTATTGGTCATTTGAAGAATTCAAACAGGCGGCACGGCGACACACGCGGACCGCGCGAAACCCGACATTCGACCGGCATCTGGTCGCCGGCGCAAATTCATTAAAAAAATCAATTTATGCAGCGCGCGCATAGATTGGCGACAAGACTTTCCAGATTCCGATCGGTCACAGGTGATCAAAAACGGTACGGCGCCGCTCAGAGATTCAACGTCGCGTCTTATCGCGGCAACGCAGTCTGTTTCAAGACAAATGCGCGTCGATCGGCGTCGGCTTTTCGCCGCGCCATTTTATTGAAAAGATCGCAATGACACTAATTCACTCGATGAGCAGCCGATAAGCGCCGCGCGGATTTACGCACACAAAACGACCACCAGCGGACAACCGTGCGCCGGTTGCTTTGCCATAAGTTGTCACTTAGAATTTTCCGCAAGGCCTCCTCAGGAACCGATGACATGGCTTCGAACAACGGAAAACCGGTGTCGTCGTTCGTTCCTCGGGGAATGCCTGGCCTCTGGGTCGTCCTGTTCGTCATCTGGATGATCGCCAATGCATCGCTCGCCGTCGAACCCGCTCTCGTCGGTCTCGTCATTACCTTCGTCATCGCGCGTGTCTTCGTATCGTCGAGCGAAGCATGGCAGCGCCTACGTCTAACGCCAGGCGCACCGTATCACTTCGCCGCGTATAGCGCGACCTTCGTCGTCGAGCTCGTACGCGCCAATCTGAACGTGATGGCGCTGGTGTACTCGCCGCGTATCGACATCAAGCCGGGCATCGTCAGGGTTCGCACGCGCCTCCAAACACCGCTTGGCCGTCTCGCGCTCGCCAATTCGATTGCGCTCACGCCGGGCTCGCTCGTCATGGATATTCGGGACGACATACTATTCATTCACTTGCTCGACGTGAAGACGACCGATATCGATGAAGCGACCGAGGCACTCGTCGCACCGTTCGAAAAGCATCTGGAGAAAGTCTTTGGCTGAGATCATGCTCCGGATCGCCGCCGTGCTGATCTTCTTCGCGATGCTGTTCGGCGTGATCCGTCTCGTGATCGGCAAGACCCTCGTCGACCGCATCGTCGCGATCGACATGCTGACGGTCGTCTCGCTGTCGCTGATCGCGCTGTACGCGCAAGTCTCCGGTCGTTTCGTCTATATCGACGTCGCACTTGTCTATGCACTGCTGAGCTTTCTCGCGGTGCTCGCGATTGCGCGCTTTCTCGAAAGGGGGCTGTGAGCCATGCTCGAACTGCTCCTGCTGCTGATGTGCGCGAGCATCCTCGTGAGCGGCGTACTGGCCGTCTGCCTGAAGAATCTGCTGGCCGCGATGGTGAGCTCGGGGCTCGCGAGCCTGTTCGCCGCGATAGCCTTCCTGCTGCTCGCCGCGCCCGACGTCGCGATGGCCGAAGCCGCGATCGGTTCCGGACTCGCGACCTTCATCTTTCTGTACGCGATCCGCAAAACCGGTTATCAGAAGGGCTAGCGCATGTTCGAACTGATCGGCAGCGTGTTCATCCTCGTGGGCGCCGTCTTTCTGTTCTCCGCCGGCCTCGGGCTGTTGCGCATGCCGGATGCGTATACACGCATTCAGGCCGGCACCAAGGCGTCGACCCTCGGCAACATGCTCGTGCTGATCGGACTCGCGTTCTACCATCCGAACTGGACCTTCCGGCTGATCCTGCTGATCTACTTCGTGCTCGTGACCAACCCGGTGTCCTCGCATGCGCTATCGCGCGCCGCCTGGCTGATCCGCACGCCGATGACCTCGTCCACGATCACCGACGCACTCGCCGACGAAGGCGGGCGCACCGCGGGGGAGGCCGAATCATGATGCGTCGCGCGTTTGCGCTGCTGACGGTGCTGCTGTTCGCGGTCGTGTTCTGGCGGCTCGTCGGCGGCTACACGGAGTTGCAGGCGCTGCGCCCGCTCGCCTGGTACTACGTCGTCAGAGGGCCGCTCGAACTCGGCGCGCCGAACATCGTGACCGGCATTCTGATCACCTTTCGCGGCTTCGACACACTCGGCGAAGTCGCGGTGCTGTTCATGGTCGCGGCGAGCGTCGGCGTGCTGCTGAAAGAGGAAAGCAACGCGACCTCCGACGCTGCGGCAGACGAATCCGCGACCGCGCGCCGCCCAACCGGCGAGATCGTACATACCGGCAAGCAGGTGCTGCTGCCGATGATCTTCACCTTCGGCGGCTACGTGATCGTCAACGGGCATCTGTCGGCGGGCGGCGGTTTCCAGGGCGGCGCGATCGTCGCGTCCGCCGCGATGCTGATGCTACTCGCGCGGCCCCGCTCGACGCTGAACGTCACGCTGCTGAGCGTCGTCGAGTCGCTCGCGGGCGTGATCTACGTGTGCATCGGCATTCTGGGCCTCGTGCTCGCGGGCGGTTTTCTCGACGCCCGCTTTCTTCCGCGCGGCGAGTTCGGCGCGTTCTTCAGCGCCGGCGCGATCCCGCTGATTTCCACGCTGCTCGGAGTCAAGGTCGGCGCGGAGCTTAGCGTCATCATCGACCGGTTCAGAAGCTGAACGAGAAGGAGAGCGCATGAGCACGGGCATCCCGGTTTCGAAGATCCTGCTGATCACGGGCTTCTGCCTTTCCTTGATCGGCCTGTGGGGCATGCTGACCCACCGCAACATCCTGCGCATCATCATCGGCTTCGCGGTGATGGACACGGGCCTGCACATCGTGATGGTCGCGACCGGTTACGTCACGGGCGGCACCGCGCCGATCATCGACGCGGCGCTCAGCAAATCCGCGGCCGCGCACCGCGCGATCGATCCGATTCCATCGGCACTCGTCGTCACGGCGATCGTGATCGGGCTATCGGTCACCGCCATCATGCTGTCGTTCGCGATCCGTCTTCATGCCGCCAAAAAGACGCTTTCCATCGACGCCTTCACCGAGTCGAAATGGTAGCCGCGCTGTTTCATCCGCTGCACATCTTCATTCTCGGGCTCGGCGGCGGCTTCGTCATTCCGCTGCTGTACCGGCTCGGCAAGCCATGGCTCACGCTCGGCTTTTTCATCGCGCTGTGCGGCATCGTGCTCGTCTCCGGCGTGTCGTTCTACGGCCTGCTCGACGGCGGCGACACGATCGAGGTGCTGACCGCGGGCGCGCTGCCGCCGGTGTCGATCAATCTGCGCTTCGGCTTGTGGGAAGGCTTTTTCACTTTCAGCGTCAATGTGGTCGCGCTGCTCGGCGCATTGCATCTGTGGGACCGTCTGCGCGGCAACTACGCGGCGTTGCTGCTGTACCTGATTCTGGTGATGGGCATCGACGGCATGGTGATGACCCGCGACCTGTTCAACCTGTTCGTGTTTCTCGAGATCGTGTCGATCGCGACATACGGCCTGTTCGGGCTCGAGCGCACGCCCGCCGCGCTCGCCGCCGCGTTCAAGTACATCTTTGCGACCGTGATCGCGTCGACGCTCTTTCTGCTCGGCACGGTGCTGCTCTACTACGTGAGCGGCACGCTGAACATCGACGAACTGCTGTCGCTGCGCGACCAGCTCGGCGGCCCGATCGGCACGACCGCGATTCTGCTCGTGTTCGCGAGTCTCGTGATCGAGCTGAAACCGTTTCCGGCCAACGGCTGGGGACTCGACGTCTACGAGACCGCGCCGAGCGGCGTCGGCGCGATGGTATCGGTCGGCGTATCGGCGGGCGTGTTTTTCGCGCTGCTGAAATTGCTGCCGCTGTTCGACGGCCTGCTGACGCTGCTCGCCGTCTCGGGCGGCGTCACGTTCCTGTTCTCGAACCTGCTCGCGATCAAGCAGACGAAGCCGCAACGTTTGCTCGGTTATTCGTCGATCGGGCAGATGGCGCTGTTGATGCTGTCGCTCGCGTTGTTGCGCCAGATCGGCGCGGACGCATCGATCCCGCTCGTCGTCGGCGGGCTCTTCATCAACCATCTGTTCGCGAAGGCGGGGCTGTTCTGGCTGATCGGCGTGCTGCGGCGGCACGGCGACGATGCACGCGCGATCCTGTCGCGCAGCCCGTTGCTGATCGGTCTGCTCGGCCTCTTCCTGGTCGCGATCGCGGGACTGCCACCATTCCCCGGCTTCTGGGCGAAGTGGGAACTCGTGATGCGCCTGACCGCGGCTGGCAAGCCGTACTGGATCGTGTTGATCCTGACCGGCTCGCTGCTCGAGGCGGGTTATATGTTCCACTGGTTCGTGCGCGCGCTGGCTCCGTCCGACGTCGAGGCCAAAGCCCGGCCGAACATCGCCGCGCTGTTGCCGCTATTCGGCGTCGCCGTGCTGCTGATCGCGGCGGCCTATATGGCAGCCGTGTTCTCGGGCGTCACGTCGGCGTGGATCTTCTCGCCGCTCGCGGCGGGCGCGCTGTTCTATGCGGCCGATCGTCTGCCGGGGCGCGTGAAAGGCGTGCTCGCGGTGATCGCGATTGGATTGATCGGCAGTCTGCTCTGCGAGGGCTCGCGCGGTATCGCCGGACTGTTCGCCTGGCTGCTGCTCGCGGGCAGCCTCGTGATCGCAGCGGCGAGTCTCTATCGCGACGACGTGCGCGCCGGCTTCGATCCGATGCTCGTCGTGCTGTCGCTGTCGATTCCGGCGCTGCTGCGCTCATCCACCTCGCTCGAGTTCTTCTATAGCTGGGAAATCATCACGCTGTCGTCGTGCTTCCTGATCGCGAAGTGCCGGCGCGCGGGACCGCACGTGCTGACCTTCCTGCTGTTTTCGCTGCTGGCGGCGTTCTTCCTGCTCGCGGGCTTTGCCAGCGTCGCGGCGGTCGACGACACCATCGCGCTATCGGCGCTGATCCGCTCGGGACCGGAGGCGAACCGCGCGTTCGTGCTGCTCGCGGCCGGCTTCCTGATCAAGGCCGGCGCGATCGGCGTGCACGTATGGCTGCCGGGCGCCTACACCGAAGCGGAAGACGACGTGACCGCGATGCTGTCGGCGGTGGTCAGCAAGGTCGCGATGTTCGGCCTGTTGATCGGCACCTATCTGACGATACGCTCGGAGGTCGGCCTCGAACTCGCGCACGCGATGACCTGGATAGGCATGCTGACGGCCCTGTTCGGCGCGCTGATGGCGTTGCGGCAGAACGACTTCAAACGGATGCTCGCGCTGTCGAGCATGAGCCAGACCGGCTATATCGTCACCGCGATCGGCCTGATGAGCCATCTCGGCTGGGTCACTGCGCTGTATCTGGTCGCCAATCACATGTTCGTGAAGGGCATCCTGTTCCTCGCGCTCGCAGGCGTGATCTCGCGCACCGGCACGCGCAATTTCGCCGATGTGGGCGGCCTCGCGCGCGAGATGCCGCTCACGTTCGCGATGGTCGTGATCGCGCTCGTCTCGATGTCGGGCCTGCCGCCGCTGATGGGCTTCGGCGGCAAATGGCTACTGCTGAGCGCAATGACCGACAAGGGTTGGTACGGGCTCGCCGTGTGCGGGCTGATCGCGACCTGCGCCGGCTTTCTGTACATGCTGCGCCTGCTGAACGGCGTCTTCCTCAAACCGCGCCCGCCGCAGCGGCCGCAGGTGCGCGAAGCGCCTGTGATGCTGCTGGTGCCGCAGTTGCTGTTCGTGGTCGGTATCGTGATCCTGTCGTTCTTTCCGAAGGTGTTGCTCGAACCGGTGTCGGCCGCGATCGATCCGCAGTTTGCGGCGACACTGGTGTGGGGCGGCATGTCGCTCGAAAGCATCTACGGGTTCTGGAATCCGACGCCGGTCGTGATCGTCGTGCTGATCGTCACGGCGATCGTGTTCGGGCTCGGTGTGCTGTACTACCGCAGTCGCCGCGGCAATGCGCGCAACGCCCCGGATTTTTACCACTTCTACCGGCCGATCCTGAGCCGCACTGTGCCGCCGGTCGCGCAGATGTTCTGGCGCGGCATATCGCACTTCGCGCTCGTGGCGGCGGCTCGGATACGCCGCGTCTATACCGGCAACGGGCAGACCTACGCGCTCTATGTGCTGCTGTATTTTCTCGTGATCTATTTTGCGAGCACGGGGCTGAGTCCAGCGGGGACACCATAAGGGTGCGCCTGGTCCTGGCGCAGCGGCATGGACCGGCCCACGTGCTGCAACGATCGCCTCGCAGCAGGGCGTCGGCGAACTCAACGATCATCGAACGAGATATTCTTCCGCTACCCAGCCGTCCTTGGTCAAGCGCACGCCTTCGCGCAGTTGCATGGTGCCCGCGCCTTCGATCACGCGCGCCACCATGGGAAACACTCGCTGGAACTCGGGAGTCCTGGCAAAAGGCGCCGGGTCGATCTTATAGGTGTAGAGCACCGAGGTCCTGGTCTCCCCGTCGTGAGTCTGGGGCGGCTCCCAGCCCACCACCTTGTCCAGGGTCAGCGTGGCCACGCAAAAATCGGCGTCGTGCGTGACCGTCTTGCCGGGCGTCGCCACCACCACAGGCTTGTGCAGGTAGAACTGCTTGCCTTCGTCGGTCAGCACATACTCGCGACCCGGCGCCTCGATCCTGGCCCCGTCCTCGCCAGTGCGCTCGACCGTCATGACGGTGCTCTTGACGAGGCCCAGCTTTTCCATCACCGGCAATTGCAGCGCATCGCGGGAATGCGTGACCACGATATCCTGATCGGCCACGTGGATGGGCCAATCGTATTTCGCCACGCACAGGTGGCCGCGATCGGCCAGGTAGTGCGTGATGGTGTTGGTGAAGTTCTCCGCGGAAGGTTCGGCCTTGTTCTGGCAACCGCCCAGCAGGATCGACGCCGTCAGGGAAACCGCAATCGCAGTGCAGCGCACCGCATTCGAAAAATGCATCATCGTGGATAGTTCAAGTATTGAAAAAGATCAATTCACGCAGCTACCGCTCGTGGGCTGGGTCGCGGGAGGCTGGTAGCCGTCGCTCAAAGTATTCAGGAAGCAGATCACGTCCTGCACGTCCTGATCCGACAGTTGCGGCGCCGAATGGACGGCGCGCGGCTGCGCACCGTTCAACGCGGTGGTGCCGCCCGCGTCGGTCTGGCCCTGCCCCAGCGGCAGTTCCTCGTCGATATTGCCCTGGTAGGCGGCCGGCAGATCGTTGAACATGTTCACCGTCGCTCCCGCTGCATAGGTGGGTTGCAGCGCATAGCTCGGGTTGCTGGTCAGCTTGGTCGAATCGCCACCCGTTGACGGATACCAGTACTCGGGGTTGGTGTCGCGCGTGTTGTAGAAGCGAACCACCTGCTCCAGCGAGTGGAATACGCCGTTGTGGAAGAAGGCGTTGCGCGCGGCGACGTTGCGCAGCGTCGGCACCTTGAAGCGGCCGCAATACGGATCCGGGTTGTTCACGCCCGTAAAGGGGTCCGGGCCGGCGCCGCTGGTGGCCGAAAGCGGCGTGTGGCTGTCATAGCTGCCGTTATTGATCGGGCCGCACAGCCCCATGTCGTAGTAGCTCGCGTTCAGGTTGGCCGCGATGGGGTTCGGATTGTCCGGGATCGACGTGTCGTTGCGCGGGGCACCGATCGCCTGATAGGTGAAGTCGGTCCCCAGCGCGTTCGAGCCGTTGAAGTTGGCGCCCATGAAATGGCAAGCCACGCAGCCGGCCCCGTGACCGGTATCGTTGAAAAGGTTCATCCCGCGCAATTCGGCCGGCGTCAACGTGCCGCCGATCTTGTTGTTCGCATACAGGTCGAACTTGCTGGAATACGGCGCGAAGCTCGGGTCCTCATTCTGGTAGGCCTGCAGCGCGAGTCCGATGTCCTGGAACGCCGTGTCCGTATCGCCGAACACGGCCTGGCCGTACACCGCCGTGAACTGTGCGGCATACGAGGAGCTCTTCACCGCCTGCACCACCGCGTCCTTGGAGGCGTTGTTCATCTCGATGGGATTGAGCAGGGGCAGCGCCGCCTGGTCGGCCAGCGTCTTGCCGCGGCCGTCCCACATGAACCCGCCGCCAGGCGCGTTCGCCGTGATGCCGTCGGGGTTCGAGGCGTTGTCGTCGTAGGCCGGCGTCACGGCCTTGTAGCGCAGCGAGGGAACCGCGCGCTGGCCTTCCGATACGCCATCGGAACCCAGCTGCACCGCCAGGCTGTTGGGCGGGCCGTAGGCATACGCCGGATCGTGGCAGGTCGCGCATGCCTGGTTCTTGCCGCCGGACAGGTTCTTGTCGAAGAACATTTGCTGACCGATCTGGGCCGCAGCGCTCAGCTTGCTCGTGGGCGCCGACCCCGTGGAGCCCGTGGAGCCCGTGCCTGCGTCCGTCGAAGCAGACTGTGACGAGCCCCCGCCCCCGCAAGCGGCCAGTGTCGACAAGATGACATACAGCGCCCCCGCATAAACCTTGCGCATCGCTACTCCCCGCCTTTGTTCGATAAAACAGCTGGCGGGGGAGCGGCCGAACCGCTCCCCCGCGCAGGCTACTGCCTGATGAATGGCACGCTTGCGCGTGCTTACCGTTTAGTGCTTTTTATTACTTCGTCGCCCACAGGTTCTTCTGGGTCGCGTCCGGACCAACTTGCGCCGGATCGCTCACGTCACCCGTCTGGAACTTCTGCGTGTAGCCGGCCGGAATCACGTAGGCGTGGTTCATCGGACGAACCGCGTCGTAGTGCGTGTCGGCGCTGCCAGCGTACTCAGGCAGGTTGGCGATGTTCTGCGCAATGTACGACTCCGTGTACTTCGAACGGTTGGCGTACGAGGTCGGAACAGCCGGGTCGGCCAGCTGGAACATGTCCTGCACCGTGCGCACGAACGAGAAGTGGCTGTACGTATCGCTGTCGGCGATGCCCTTCGGCGCGGCGCCCACGTCTTGCTGGTTGGTCAGCAGAACGAAGATCGAGTTGCCATGGCCCTTGTTGCCGTTGCCGTACTTCGCCTGAACCGGAGTCCAGCTGCCGTCCGCGTTCTGCATCTGCGTAGCCTTGCCACCCACGTCCCAGCCGCAGCACGAGCTGCCGGCACCGTTGGACGTGCCATTGCCTTCGTCGAACATGACCACGATGGCAACGTTGCGCTGCTTGTTCTGCCACAGCGGCGAGGCCTTGATCTTCTGCACCACGGCATTGGTGTAGTAGTCGGCGCGGGTCAGCAGCGCGTGAGCCGGAACGGAACCCGAGGCGGTCGTGCTGTCCTTACAGGTGCCGTCGCTGCCGGTGCCGTGCAGGTCATCACACTGGTCAGGCATGATGAAGTTCAGGGTGCCGACGTCGCCGTTGGCCAGGTCGGTGCTGAACTGGTCGACGTTGTAGCCGGTCGGAACCTTGTAGAGCGTGGTGTTGGTCAGGTCAGCCGCGTTCGTGTAGTACTGGGTACCGAAGATCGTGCGGTTGTTCGCGAAGAACTCCGGCTGGTTACGCACGTTCTGATAGGCCATGCCCGGATGGTGCTTGGTCTTGTAGAGCGAGCCGGGCATGGCGAACGGCGTGCCCGTCACGGTGATGCTACCGTCCGTCTGGTTGTAGGCCTGCGATACACCCGTGTCACCGAGGCTGTCGGCGCGCGGATCCTGACCCGGGTTCATGGATTCGCTGTAGGTACGCCACGTCAGGCCCGCGCTCGAAATCTGCGTGAACAGGTTCGGCGCGGTCATGATGTTGTGATTGGCGACGGAACCGGTGCCGTCCGTCGAGCACGCCTGGTTGCTGGCCGCCGTGTAATTGGACAGCAGCGATCCAACGGCCACGGTGGCGCCGCCGGCGGTGGTACCGATGATCGGGTCGTTCGACGTCAGCGCGACGTGGGACGGCAGGGGCTGGCCGTCGGAAGCCGTGCCGCCGGCGAAAACCTTGTCCGTCGGGGCGTTGGCGCCGGTCGCGGCGCAACCCCACCAGTTGTCGTCGCCGATACCGAAGTCGTCGGCGCCGCCCAGGGCGGTGTAGTTCGGCTCGGACGGGCTGCCGGTCGCGAAGTAGGTCGAGAAGTAGTTGCCGTTGGTGATCATCGAGTTGACCGCCGGCATGTACGGCGAACCCTTGACGCGGTTCGTGCTGCTGTTCTCCAGCATGATCACGAAGACGTTGTCGTAACGCGGAATCGCTTCGACGTTGAACGCAGCCTGCTGGGCTTGTGCGAAGGTGATCGCCTTGCGCGTATCCGTCGGGATGGTTTCGCCAGCGGTGATGCCGGAAACGCCGGTCAGGGTGGGGTCGCCACCTGCAACGGCCAGCGCGTCGGGGTACTTGTCGCCACGATCGAGCTTCGCGGTGGCGTACGTGTAGCGGTTCGTCAGTGCGTTTTCTTCGAACAGCACCGCGTACTGCTCGGCGCCGGACAGGGTGTTGGCGTCGGCCAGGACGTCGCCGGCGGGAACCGTCACGGAGGCGTTGTTGAATGCCGGGCCGGACAGACGGGTCGACAGATTAGCCTTCTCGGTCGCGTACTTGCTGCCGTTGGCTTCGACGAGGCGCTGCACTTCGCTCGACATCGGGCTGATCACGACTTTGGTGGCGCCCTGGTCGGCGATCTGGTCGGGCGAAGCGCGCAGGATCAGGTGGCTGGCGACCTTGGCGGCCGATGCCGTGTTGGTGGCCGAGGTCGTGATGTCAGCGACGAGCGGACCGGTCGCGGTCGTGGTCAACGAGAAATGCCCGTTGCCGTCGGTCTTCGCGGAGGCTTCGCCGCTGTCAAGCACGCCGTTGCCATTGGCATCGACGAACACGGTGGCGCCAGAGTAGTAGCCGGCCTTCAAGGTCGGGTTGCCGCTCGAGCTGCCCTGGACGAAGGCAGTTGCGGCGACCACGCCCGAGTAAGTCGTGCCACCGTTGTTGCTGGCAGAGGGGCTATCCGAATTTCCGCCGCAAGCTGCGAGCACACAGGCGGCGGCAACGGACGTTAGACAAAGCGCTGGGCGCATTTTGTGATGCGATGACATTTGGGGACCCTTGTTAGTTGTATCGGCAACCGCTTGTGTGGGGCAAGACTTGGTAAAACCAGCGAATAATATGAACAGATTGTGTAAAAGGTATGTCTGCACGCGATAAGGATTGGAGTGAGAATCTGGCTTGGTTCTGATCACATCTTTTCGAAAAGCCGCAATGCACGGGCAAGCAACGAAGACGGAAATAAAGCTGAGAACCAATCGTCGGACTTGTTGCGGGTGCAACGAAAATGCTCTCTCAATGCCCCGCTACTATTGATACACAGTCGGAATGCTTCGCGTGTGCGGTGCAGCATCCGAGTGTGTTGCGGTTTGGACTTTCGAGTACCGGGTGGTGGCGCATGCGCCGCGTCGGTGGGTCTGATGCGAGCACTGGTGGGGCGAGGCCGAAGAAACGAGATGACGGGACCGCTATCCGGCGGTGGCTGAGTGCTTTGCCACGGCCTGCTAGAAGTCGCTGCAGGCGGCCCGCGTATGGGAAGTAGTCTCGCGATTAAAGTAACGCAATGTAATATTTCTTTTACCAACGATTACTTACGTTATCGCCGAGTACAAGTAAGCCAAACACCAGCGCCGGTAAGAGGACGCGCTGCTTGCATAACGAATTACTCGTTCGTCGAATCGACCGGCAATTGCGAGTCGCTCTCTCGCACGGGACGCTGCACGGCGCGAACGAGCCCGCTGCCGCCGCCTCCACAGAAGAACAGATCCGCGCCGTTCGATTCGAGTCCGGAAATGCCCGCGCCGGCCGGCATCTCGACGCGCTCGAGCACCTCGCCGCTGCGCGGATCGAGATGGCGCAGCTCGCTCTCGTCACCTTCCCACGTGCCATGCCATAGCTCGCCGTCGACCCACGTGATCCCGGTCACGAAGCGATTCGATTCGATCGTGCGCAGCACCGCGCCAGTGTCCGGATCGACCTGATAGATTTTTCGTTCGGGATACTGACCGACCCACAGCGAACCTTCGGCCCATGTCAGCCCCGAGTGGCCGCCGTCGCCGGGCGCCGCGATCGTCGACAGCACGCGGCCGCTCTGCGGGTCGATCTTCTGGATGCAGCCGTGCGCGATCTGGAACAGGTGTTCGCCGTCGAAGGCCGTGCCCGCGTCGGCGGGCACCGCGATCGAGCGCAGTGTCTCGCCGCTCGCCGGATCGAACGCGTCGAGCCGTTCGCCGGTCGCGATCCACACCTGTCGGCCGTCGTAGGTGACGCCATGCACTTTATCGACGCCCGTAAAGGGCCCATATTCACGGACGATTCTGGCGGCAGAGCGGTTCATGGTGGCCATCCTAATCATGAAGGGAACGGGGAAGGGAGTAACAAAGCCGTCGCGAATCCGGCCAGCGGGGGCGTCATCCAGCGGCGCGCGCGCCCCTCGCCCACTGGCTGCACCTTGCCGGCCGCGGCGAGCGAGTCGAGTGAGCGCTGCACGGTGCGCTGACTCGCGCCGAGCACGAGGGCAAGCGCGGAACTCGACCACGCTTCGCCATCCGACAGAAACGCGAGCAGCGCCGCATGCTCGCCTTCGACCGGCGGCGCCAGCACGACGACCTCGCGCGCGTGACGCGGCGCGAGCGCGAAGCCGCGCGTCGTCGCGCCGACGTTCGCGAGCGTGCCGAGCGCCGTGCGCAGCCGGCCGATCTCGACGCGCAGCCGCGCGCGATGCGATTCGTCGGCGCGTTTGGCGCGGAACGCCCGTGCGACGAGCGCGTCGCGCGGCACATCGTCGGGCCATGCCTCGCCGAGCATGCGGGCGAGCGCAAACAGCACCGGTCGGCTCGCGAGCGCAACCGCCGCGTTCGCATCGCGGATCGCGTAGCGGCAAGCGTCGACGATCAACGCGCCGCCAGCGCGATTCGAGGTCAACAGCTTCTCGACTTCATCGAGCAGGATCGGTTCTTCTTCGCCATGCGCGATCATGCGCGCGGCCGGTTTGCCCAGTGCCACCGACGCGCTTTCGACTTCCGCGATCAACGCCGGAATGCCGGCCTCGCGTGCCGCTCGTCCGGCCCGCGCCAGCGCGGCACGCGCGGCGCCGCTGCGCAAACGCCGAAGCGCGACCCCTGCGACCACCAGCTCATGCGCGGCACGCAGCGCGGGCGGAAACGGCCGAGGATCGAGCGCGCCAAGCTTGCGCTCCGCTTCGTCGAGACGACCGATCAGCAGCAGACGCCGCGCCGCGAGATACCGCGCATGCGCGGCATTGACGCGATCGCCGTGCGCGTCGAGTGTGGCGGTCGCGATGTCGAGCGTTTTGGCGGGCCACGCGAGATCGCGCGACGCCAGCGCGATCTCCGCTTCGGCGACCACGCATCTCGCGCGCGCCACCGCATGCTGCGCGCCGAACGCGCGCGCGGCATCGCGCACCAACGCCTTGGCGCGCCCGAAATCGCCGAGCTGCGCCATCGCAATGCCGCGCAGCGCGAGCGCCGGCGCGTCGTCGCGCAACGCGACGCGGTCGAGCGCGCCAAGCGGATCGCCGGCCGCGAGCGCGCGCGCCGCCGCGGAAATCAGCGCGTCCACGGCGTGCGAGTCCGCGCGTAGCACGTCAATGCATCAAGCGAATCCCGCCACACTTGTCACTCCCACCTGATCGATGCCCAGCCCTAATCTAGCACGACCATCAACCGTCACCGACGCCGTCGGGCAACGGCTCGCGCGGCGCGGCACGACTCACGGAGGTACCCACGATGACTACGCATCCGATCGGAACACGCGAACAGTGGCTCGCCGCGCGACGCGCGCTGCTCGACGCGGAAAAAGCCCACACGCGACACGGCGACGAGCTCGCACGGCAACGCCAGGCGCTGCCGTGGGTCAGGGTCGACAAGGCCTACCGCTTCGATACCGACGAAGGCAGTGCGTCGCTCGCCGATCTGTTCAAAGGACGTTCGCAGCTGCTCGTCTACCACTTCATGTTCGGCCCCGACTACAAGGCGGGCTGCCCGTCATGCTCGTCGATCGCGGACGGCTTCGCCGGCTTCGCCGTGCATCTCGCGCATCACGACGTGATGCTGACGGCGGTGTCGCGCGCGCCGCTGGAGAAGCTGCGGGCGTACAAGCGGCGCATGGGCTGGACGTTTCCATGGGCCTCGTCGGCAAGCGGCGATTTCAATTTCGACTTCAACGTCTCGTTCACCGAGGCACAGCAGCGCAATGGCGATATCGAGTACAACTACGCACGCAACAGTCACGCGATGGACGCGAGTCCCGCGCCCGAACCCGTCGCGCAATTCGCGGCGACCTGCGGCACCGACGCGGCCACCTATTCTCGCGACCGGCCCGGCATGAGCGCGTTCGTGCTCGAAGACGGCGTCGTCTATCACACGTACTCGACTTACGCGCGCGGTGTCGATGCGCTGTGGGGCATGTACCAGTGGCTCGATCGCGCGCCGAAGGGGCGCAACGAGACGGGCATCTGGTGGCGCCGTCACGACGAGTACGAGCGGTCATGAGCCCGCTCGTGCGCGCTGTCTGCTTGAGCGGGCAGCGCCTTGCCACACGGCGCGCGGCGCGCTCATCGCAGCGCGTGTTCGTCGGCGTCTGCGTGCTGATGTTCGCCGCGAGCGTCGCGGCGACACTGGCCCACGGCGCGTCGATGGCGGCGATGGGCGCGTTGCCGATGCCCGGCGGCTGGTCGATGTCGACGCTGTGGATGCCGACCTGCGGGCGCACGTGGGCCCGCGCCGCGGCATCGTTCGTCGGCATGTGGATCGTGATGATGGCGGCGATGATGCTGCCGTCGTTGATGCCGACGCTGCTGCGCTATCGCGACGCGATCGGCTCGCGCGCAAGTGCGGAGCGACTGGCCCTGCTGACGATGCTCGTAAGCGGCGCGTATGCGGTCGTATGGACGGCGCTCGGCGTGGCCGTGTTCGCGCTGGGCGCGTCGCTCGCGGCGCTCGAGTTGCGGTGGCCAGCACTCGCGCGTTCGATGCCGCTGGCGGTCAGCGTGGTCGTATTGCTCGCGGGCGCGTTGCAGTTCAGCACATGGAAAGCCCGCCGCCTCGCCTGCAGCCGCACGACGCCCAGCCTTCCCGCCGATGCGCCGAGCGCGTGGAGATACGGTCTGCGCATCGGCATCGATTGCGCCGGTTGCTGCGGGGGTCTCACGGCAATTCTGCTGGTCGTCGGCATGACGGATTTGCGCTTGATGGCCGCCGTGACTACGGCCATTACGGCCGAGCGACTCGCGCCGGACGGCGCACTCGTCGCCCGGGCGAGCGGCGCCATAGCCGTCGCCGGCGCGGGCTTGCTGCTCATCCAGGCCATCTCAGCCGGCTGACTCATGCGCGCCAGCTGTCGCCGATCGCTTCGCAAATCGATGCTCGACGGCCTTGCTGTCTCATTATTGTTTTGGTTTCGGAAACAGTGAGTTCGGAAATTAGGTATTTACCCTAGTTTCAGCTCCCCCTAGACTGTCATCACTGCTGCAAACCAATGGTTTCGCAGCCCAACAAGACAAAACCTGGAGGTATAAAAATGAAATCGCTCGTTCAAGCTGTCGTTATCGCCGCTACCCTCGCTGCTCCGGTTGCCGTTTTCGCTCAATCGAACCAGCCGCTGACCCGCGCGCAAGTCCGTGAAGAGCTGGCTCAGATCGAAAAAGCCGGCTACAACCCGGCACGTTCGAACCCGAACGAATATCCGTCGAACATTCAGGCTGCCGAAGCCCGCGTCGCGGCGCAAAACAGCGCGGTCGGCGGCGTGACCAGCGGTTCGTCGCAGCAAGGTCACGCAGCGCAGTAAGGCGTTGCAGGTTGGAAAGTTGCTGTTGATGTAGCTGTACCTGCCGGAGCGCTCGGCTTAGCGCTCTAGCAGCTTCCCCTACTGGCCCGCCATCGCGATTGAATGCGATGGCGGGCCAGTTCCGTTTTGGGGAGCTCTGTTGTTAGTTCTGCGTCAGACCGCGCCCGGGTTGATATACGCGGTCTTCACCGACGTATAGAACTCGCGGGCGTAGGCGCCCTGCTCGCGCGGACCGTAGCTCGACCCCTTCCGCCCGCCAAACGGCACGTGATAATCGACCCCCGCCGTCGCGGTGTTGACCATCACCATGCCGGCCTGTACATGGCGGCGGAAATGACTCGCGTACTTCAGCGATGTCGTGCAGATGCCAGCCGACAACCCGAACTCGGTGCCGTTGGCAACCGCGAGCGCTTCCTGGTAGTCCTTGACCTTGATGACCGACGCCACCGGCCCGAATACCTCTTCACGGTTGATGCGCATAGCCGGGGTCGTCTCCGTGACCAGCGCCGGCGCGAGGAAATAGCCGCGCATCGAGCCTTCGACGCGCTCGCCGCCGAACACCGTGCCGCCCTCTTCGCGCGCGATCGCCAGATAGCGCTCGTCCTGTGCCAACTGCTTGTCGTCGACGACCGGGCCGATGTGCGTGCCGTCCGCGAGCGCATCGCCGACCTTCAGGGCGCGCATGCGCGCCTTCATGCCGTCGATGAAACGGTCATAGATCCCCGCGGTCACGATCAGCCGGCTCGATGCCGTGCAACGCTGGCCCGTCGAGTAGAACGCGCCGTTGATGCACGCTTCGATGGCAACGTCGAGATCGGCGTCGTCGAGCACGACCATCGGATTCTTGCCGCCCATTTCCAGCTGGAATTTCTTGCCCGAATCGAAGCACTTCGCGCCGATCGCGCGGCCCGTCGAAACGGAACCGGTGAAGCTGATCGCATCGACATCCGGCGACGACACGAGCGCCTCGCCAACCACCGAACCGCGCCCCATCACGAGGTTGATCACCCCCGCCGGCGCGCCCGCCTCGGCGATGATCTTGACCAGCTCCCACGTGCTGCCCGGCACCAGATCGGCCGGCTTGATCACGACCGTGTTGCCGTACGCAAGCGCCGGCGCGATCTTCCACGCCGGAATCGCAATCGGAAAATTCCACGGCGTAATCAGGCCGACCACGCCAACCGGCTCACGCGTCATTTCGACCGTCATGCCCGGCCGCACCGACGGCACTATTTCGCCGCCGACGCGCAGCGCTTCGCCCGCGAAGAACTTGAAGATCTGCCCGGCACGGCCCACTTCGCCGATCGCCTCGGGCAGCGTCTTGCCCTCTTCACGCGCGAGCAGCTTGCCGAGCTCCGCCTTGCGCGCGAGGATCGCGCTGCCCGCCTGGTCGAGCACGTCGAAGCGCTGCTGCGGCGTGGACAACGACCACTGCGCGAAGGCCTTGCGCGCGGCGCTGATCGCGCGATGCGTCTGCTCGGCGTCGGCTTGCGCGAATTCGCCGATCACGTCGTCGAGATTCGACGGATTGACGTTGCGCGACACGCTCGCGCCGTCGACCCACTGTCCGTCGATGTAGTTTGCGAACTGACTCATGTCCTGATCCTCCTTTCGAAAATTGCAGCGACAATCCGGTTATTCAGCAACAAGCAGGCCACGGGCCGCGAGATTGCCATACAGCGCGCGCACGCCGAACGTCCACGGCTCGATTTCGGTGGACAGGCGCACCGTGTTGGTCAGCGCGCCGAGCTGCGGCGTCGAAATCGTCACGCGATCGCCGAGGTGGTGGGTGAAGCCGCCGCCGGGCGCGTCGCGGTCCTTGATCGGCGAGAACATCGTGCCGAGGAACAGCATGAAGCCGTCCGGGTACTGGTGGTGACGGCCGCAGGTCTGCGCGACGAGGTCGGCCGGGTCGCGGCTGATCTCGCTCATGTGGCTCACGCCGTCGAGCACGAAGTCGTCGTCGGCGCCTTCGACGCGCAGCGACACGCTCGCCGCGCGCACCGAGTCGAGCGAGAAGGTGTCGTCGAACAGCCGCACGAATGGGCCGATCGCGCACGAGCCGTTGTTGTCCTTGCACTTGCCGAGCAACAGCGCCGAGCGGCCTTCGATGTCGCGCAGGTTCACGTCGTTGCCGAGCGTCGCGCCGACGATGCCGCCGCGGCTATTCACCGCGAGCACGATCTCCGGCTCCGGGTTGTTCCAGACCGACGCGGCGAGCAGACCGACGTCCGCGCCGAAGCCGACTGCCGACATCGGCTGCGATTTCGAAAATACTTCGGCATCCGGACCGATGCCGACTTCCATGTATTGCGACCACGCATCGCGACGCTCGAGCTCGGCCTTCAGCTTCATCGCCGCCTCCGATCCCGGCTTGATCTTCGACAGATCGGTGCCGATCGTCGACGCGATCGTCTCGCGCACTTCCTTCGCCTTCGCCGGATCGCCGCCGGCCTGCTCCTCGATCACGCGCTCGATCAGGCTCACCGCGAACGTGACGCCGCAGGCCTTGATCGCCTGCACGTCACACGGCGCGAGCACGCGCACGGCCGGTGCGCTCGCGCCCGGCAGGTTCGCCTCGATCAGCTGCGCGACCGGCCCGAGCGGCACGCCCGGCGCGCTGCGCGCAAATTGCGCGGCATCGTCGCGCTCGAACAGGTCGGCGGTAGTCGGCACGGCCGCGGTGATGTCGAACACCTCGCCGCCGCGCACGACGACCACGCAAGGTCCTTCATGCTGCTCGGTCTTGCGCCACACGCGGCCGATCAGCAGTGCGTCGTTCAGATCGCCGGGAAGAAAGCTGGAGGGGGAAGTTGCGGACATGGGATGGGCTCTTTCGGATAAGTGGGAAAACGGGCAAGGCCGGGCGTCGCGTTGCGTGCGAAGCCCGGCCTTGTCACCCGCAGGTCAATGCGAATGCCGTGGGTTGCCGCGCTCGGCAATCACCTTCAGATACAGCGTCGCCGGTTCGAGGCAGCCGCCGGTCGAAAGCTGGCCGACCGTCTTGCGGTACAGCTCCTGCCACGGCGTTTGCGCGGGCGGAATCTCGAAGTGCACGGTTTCGCGACGTCGCGCGAGTTCCGCTTCGTCGACCAGCACTTTGACGCTGCGCGAATTCAGATCGACGCGGATAAGGTCGTTCGTGCGCAACAGCGCAAGCCCGCCGCCCACCGCCGCTTCCGGCGACATGTTCAGAATCGACGGGCTCGCGGACGTGCCGCTCTGACGGCCGTCGCCGAGCGTCGGCAGCGACGTGATGCCCTGGCGCACGAGCGCCGCCGGCGGCGCCATGTTGACGACCTCGGCGCTGCCCGGATAGCCGACCGTGCCCGTGCCGCGAATCACCAGGATGCAACGCTCGTCGATTTCAAGCGAGGGGTCGTTGATGCGCGCGTGATAGTCCTCGGGGCCGTCGAACACGATGGCGCGCGCTTCGAAGGTGTTTTCCGCGCCGGGCTCGCTCAGGTAGGTCTTGCGGAACGCATCGCCGACCACCGACATCTTCATGATCGCGCTGTCGAAGAAGTTGCCGGACAGCACCATGAAGCCCGCGCCGTGCTTCAGCGGATCGTCGGTCGACTTGATGACCTCGCGATCCGGCGCGGGCGCGGCGGCCGCGATTTCGCCCATCGTGCGGCCCGAGACGGTCAGGCATTCCTCGTGCACGAGGCCGCCTTTCGCGAGCTCGCGCATCACGGCCGGTACGCCGCCCGCGCGATGGAAGCTCTCGCCGAGATATTCACCGGCGGGCATGCAGTTGACGATCAGCGGCACCTGCTCGCCGACGCGCTGCCAGTCTTCGAGACTCAGCTCGACGCCCATGTGCCGCGCAATCGCGATCAGATGCGGCGGGCAGTTGGTCGACGCGCCAAGCGCCGATGCGACGACGATCGCGTTTTCGAACGCTTCTTTCGTCATGATCTTCGACGGCCGCACGTCCTCGCGCACGAGGTCGACGATGCGCTTGCCGGTCGCGTAGGCCATCTGGCCGCGCTCGCGGTAAGCGGCCGGAATGCTCGCGCAGCCGGGCAGCGACATGCCGAGCGCTTCGGCGAGGCTGTTCATCGACAGCGCGGTGCCCATCGTGTTGCAGTGACCGATCGACGGCGACGACGCGGTAGTCAGCTCCATGAAGCCTTCGTAGTCGATCTCGCCGGCCGCCAGCAGATTGCGTGCATGCCAGATCACGGTGCCCGACCCGACGCGCTTGCCGTCGTGCCAGCCGTCGAGCATGGGACCGCCGGACAGCACGATCGCCGGCATGTCGACGGTAGCCGCCGCCATCAGGCACGCGGGCGTGGTCTTGTCGCAGCCGGTGGTCAGCACGACGCCGTCGAGCGGAAAGCCATGCAGGATTTCGACGAGGCCCAGATACGCGAGATTGCGATCGAGCGCGGCGGTCGGCCGGCGGCTCTGCTCGGCGAGCGGATGCACCGGAAACTCCATCGGAATGCCGCCCGCGTCGCGAATACCGGCCTTCGTGCGCGCCGCAAGCTCGATGTGATGCCGGTTGCACGGCGCGAGATCGCTGCCGGTCTGCGCGATGCCGATGATCGGCCGGCCCGACTGCAGCTCTTCGCGCGTCAGACCGTAGTTCATGAAACGCTCGACGTACAGCGCCGTCATATCCGCGTGCGAGGGATCGTCGAACCATTCCTGGCTGCGCAGCCGGCGCGGGGTGGATGCTGACATGATGCTTGTCTCTCTGTCTGGGTAAAGGTTTCTTATGCGTGCTCTGCGTGTTTCTGTGCCCGCGCTGCATCGCGGCCGGGGTCGCTGCCTTCGTTCGAGGCGGCCCGCGTCAGCATCGTGCGCGGCACGAGCAGGATCAGCACGCAACTGACCAGCAGACACGCACCGAGTGCGTAAGTGCCGTTGTTGATGTCGCCGGTCAAATCTTTCGCCACGGCGGTGATCATCGAACCGGTAAAGCCGGACAGATTGCCGATCGCGTTGATCATCGCGATGCCGGCCGCCGCGGCGGCGCCCGACAGCAACTGCCCCGGGAACGTCCAGTAAATCGGCATCAATGCCAGGATGCCGGCGGTGGCGATCGTCAGAAACGTAATCGCCCACACCACATGATGCGCCAAAGCCGCGCTCATGATCAGGCCGATGCCGCCGATCAGCGCCGGAATCGCCGCATGCAGGCGCCGCTCGCCGGTTTTCTTCGAATGCGCGGCGTTCGCGAGCGTCGCAATGATGGCCACGCCGTACGGGATCGCGGTCAGCAGGCCGATATGCAGCGGATCCTGCACGCCGGTCGCCTTGATGATCGACGGCAGCCAGAACGCGAGGCCGTAGAAGCCGGTATTGAACGTGAGCAAAATCGCGACCAGCAGCCAAACGCGCGGATCGCGCACCGCCGAGCCGAAGCGCGCTGTCTTGTGCGCACTTTCGCGCTGCAGATTCGCCGCGAGCAGGCTTTTCTCCTGCGGCGTGAGCCAGCGCGCGCGGTCAATGCCGTCGTCGAGCGAGAAGTACACCACGAACGCGGTCAGCAGCGACGGCACGCCTTCGATCAGCAGCATCCATTGCCAGCCCTGATAGCCGAGCAGGCCGGCCGTATGGTTCATCAGCCAGCCCGACAGGACGCCGCCGAGCATCAGGCTGACCGGCATTGCGATCAGAAAGCCTGACATCACGCGACTTTGGCGCTGCGACGGAAACCAGAAGTTCAGGTACAGAATAACGCCGGGGAAGAAGCCGGCCTCGCAGAGCCCGAGCAGGAAGCGCAGGATGTAGAACATCGTCGCGGTTTCGACGTGCGCGACGCGCGCGAGCGGCGCGACGAACGCGAGCGCCATCGACACGAGCCCCCACGTGAACATGATCCGCGCGATCCAGAAGCGCGCGCCGTAGCGACGCAGAAACACGTTGCTGGGCACTTCGAAGATGAAATAGCCCCAGAAGAATACGCTCGCGCCGATCGCGTACATCGTGTCGGACAGGCCGAGATCGTCGAGCATCTGCAGCTTCGCGAAGCCGACGTTCACGCGATCCAGATACGCAACCACATAGCACAGCAACAGTACCGGCAGCAGCCGGCGCACGACCTTGCGATAGGTCCTTTCCTCGAACTCGTCGACGCGCGCGGCGGGCGCGACGATGGCGGGCGGTACAGCGGTCATTCGTTTCTCCATCAGCTTGTTTTATGGTGGGAAATGCCGTTGCTTCGCGGCTCGTGCGATTCGAGCCGGCGAACCTCGCCGTTGAGTTACCGGTAACATTTCTGGCTGTGGATATTACGCCCGGCTTATGCTCCGGGCAACCAAGGGATATCCCTGAGCTGTTTAATTAAGGGGAGTTCGAGGTGTTCGCGGCTTGCGAATTCAGCGTCGCGCCGCTGATGCTCGCAGCGTGCCCTCTATGCGCTATCGCGTGCAATCACCGTGAAATCGATCTTCACCGCTTTCCTGCGCTGCACCTCACCGGCTTCGCGACCGGCGAGCGCCGCGAGCAGCGTTTCGCCAGCGCGCAGGCCGATGCCGTACGCGTCGACCGACACCGTCGTGATGCTCGGCTGACAGCACCACGACACCTCGAAGTTGCCGAACCCGGCGACCGCGATGTCGCCCGGCACCGACAGCCCGCGCCGGTGACACTCCATGATCGCGCCGAACGCCGACATGTCGCTCACGCACATCACGGCCTCGGTATCGGGCCACGTGTCGAGCAATGCGCCGATCGCCGGTGCGCCGTGGCTCATCGTGATCGGCGAATCGCCGAGCCGGATCACGCGCGGCTCGCCGAGACCGAGCGCCTTGATTTCGGCAACGTAGCCGCGCATCCGGTCGTGCCCGCGCCGGTCGCGCTCGCTGGCACCCGCGATGAAGCCGATCCGCCGATAACCGCGCTCGTGCAGATGCCGGACCATCGCGCGCGCCGCCGCCGAGTTCGAAAAGCCGACGACCGTATCGATTGGATCGCTGGGCAGATCCCACATTTCGACGACCGGAATGCCGGCGCGCTGCAACAGCATGCGCGTCGCCTCGGTGTGCCGGCCGCCCGTCAACGCGACGCAGCGCGGCTGGTGGCGCAGCATCGAGCGCACCAGCAGTTCTTCCTGTTCCAGACGGTAGTCCGTGTCGCCGAGCAGCAGTTGCAGACCGTGCGGGCCCAGCACGGCATTCAGTCCGCGCACGGTGTCGGAGAAATTCGAGCTGGACAGCGACGGCACCAGCACCGCGACGAACGCCGAGCGTCCCGACGACAGCGCGCCCGCCGCCGCATCGGCGACGTAGCCGAGTTCGTCGATGACCTTCTGCACGCGTTCGCGAGTCGCCTGCGACACGTTGCGGCCGGCGAGCACGCGCGACACGGTCATCTTCGAGACGCCCGCGCGTTCGGCAACATCGGACATGCGGGGCGGAACTGGCGGCCTGGACGTCATGATAGGTATCGGGGCGAATGCGCGAAAGTCATGGAACGCACATGATAGCGGGCCGCTCCTCGCGGAGCGACCAGGCAACGTCAGGGTTGCGTTTTGCGGCCTGTCCTGCCGCTGTGTTGTTGTCGTCTAGCGCTCGAAGCCCACCGTGCAGCGCGCCTGAGCCTGCCCCGCCACCGGCGCGCGGAACGAGAACAGCCCGCCCGCCTGCGGTTGATGCTGGCGCTCGACCGCCGTCAGTCCCTTCCAAGCGGTGGACACATAGACGGTTTGCAGATCGTCGCCGCCGAACGCGAGCTTCGTCACGTTCGCGCACGGCAACGGCACCTGATCGACCAGCTCGCCCGCCGGCGAGTAACGCTCGATCCGCCAGCCGCCGAACAGCGCGATCCACACGAAGCCGTCGGCATCGACGGCCATGCCGTCGGGATGGCCGTCGCCGGAGATCGCGGCGAAGATGCGCTTGCCCGACAGCGTGCCGTCCGCGGCGACGTCGAAGGCATAAACCACGCGCCGCATCGTGTCGTTGTGATACAGCGTGCGGCCGGCCGGGCTCATCGCCGGGCCGTTCGTGATCACGTAGTCGTCGTCCTGCGCGATCACCGCGCCTTGCTCGTTCACGCGATACAGCGTGCCGCTCGGCGCCTCTTCCGCATCGTCCATCGAGCCGAACCACAGGCGTCCCCGCGCATCGACGAAACCGTCGTTGAGGCGGTTGCCCGGCAGATGCGGTTCGACGTCGGCGAGCTTACCGAACTCGCCGCTCGCCGGATCGAAGCGATGCAAGCCGGATGGCAGCCCGCATACGAACGTGCCGTCCGCGAGCGGCGCCAGAAAACCGGGTTGATCGGGCGCCTGCCACGTCCGCTGCTCGCCGGTCGCGACGGACAGCCGATGAATCCAGCGCCCCTTGATATCGACGAAATACACCGCGTTTTCGGCGGCCTGCCATAGCGGCCCTTCGGCCAGCTCGGCGCCGACCGCCCATACGCACACAGGGACCGGCATGCTCATTCTCCGTACCACCCTGCGTCGACGAAGTAATCGCGGCCGGAGCAGCGTGACGCGTCGTCGGACGCGAGGAACAGCGCCATACGCGCGACGTGCTCGGGCTCGATGCGCAGTTGCAGACACTGACTCGCGACGACCTTCGCTTCGCTTTCCGCCGATTGCCACAGCTGCATCTGCCGCGGCGTCTTCACCGCCCCCGGGATGACGCAATTCACGCGGATGCCCGCGCTGCCGAGATCACGCGCGAGACCACGCGTGAGGCCTTCGATGCCGGCCTTGGCGGTCATATAGATCGCGAGGTTGGGCAGCGCGACATGCCACGACACCGAGCCCATATTCAGGATCACGCCGCGCCCCGCGCGACGCATACTGTTCGCGGCGGCCTGCGCGCAGAAGAACTGGTGGCGCAGATTCACCGCGATACGGTCGTCCCAGTAGCTCGCGGTGAGCTCGCCGATTTCGTGCCGGTCGTCGTTGCCGGCGTTGTTGACGAGCACGTCGATCGGGCCCGCCGCATCGACGATTGCGGCGAAGGTGTGTTCGATCGCTTCGACATTTTTCAGGTCGCAGCGGCGGAACAGCGGCGGATGCTTCGCGTGGCGAAGCGTTTCCTGCAGCGCGAGCGAATCGTGCTCGGCGACGTCGAGGAAGAACACGCGCGCGCCTTGCTGCGCGAACGCCTCGACGATCGCGGCGCCGATCCCGCTGCCGCCGCCGGTCACGACGATGGTTTTGTCCGACAGACTTGGATAGGTTGCGTACGACATCAGATTTTCCACTTGTTACGAGTAGGACCACACACAGGTAGGCGCTCGCCGCCCTGACCCGCCGCTCAGGCCACGATCTCGACCTCGCTCAGCATGCGCCAGTTGCGTTCGAGCGTTCTCGTCGCGGAGCCCGCGACGGCGACCGTGCCGCTCAGATGAATGTCGCGGCTCGAGCTGCCGACCAGCAGATCGAAGTCACCAGGCTCGACGATACGCTCGCCGCACGCGTCGGTGAAGTTCAGCATGTCGACCGGCAGTTTCACGCGCACACGCACCGACGCAGCGGCCGCGAGCGGCACGCGCGCAAACGCCTTCAGCTCGCGAACCGGCCGCGCGACCGACGCGTGCCGGTCGCGCACGTAGATCTGCACGATCTCGGTGCCGTCGCGCGCGCCGATGTTGTCGACCGTGAAGCTCAACTCGATCGTACCGCTTTCGATCGGCACTTCGCTGTGCGCGAGCGCGAGATCGCCGTAACGGAACTGCGTATAGCCGAGACCGAAACCGAACGGATAGCGGCAGCCGAAATGGTATGCAATCGGCGTTCCCGCGCTCTTCAGACGATGGTTATACACGTACGGCACGGCGCCCGCGCTCTTCGGCACCGACAGCGGCAGACGGCCGCTGAAATTGGCGCGGCCCACCAGTAGATCGGCCAGCGCCTCGGCGCCACGCTCGCCCGGCGCGAACGCCATGATCTGCGCGGCGATGCGGTCTTCGAGGCCGCCGAGATTGTACGGACGGCCGCCCGTCATCACGACGACCGTCGGCGTGCCGCTATCGACCACTGCCTGCAGCAACGCCTGCTGCACACCCGGCAGGTCGAGGCTGTCGGTATCGGACCCTTCGCCGACCGTGCCGGACTGGAACAGCCCCGCCAGATCGCCGACGAACACCAGCGCGACGCCCGCTTGCCGCGCAGCTTCGAGCGCGGCCGCGATGCCGTCGGTGTCCTTGCTGATCAGCTCGTCGCAATGCGCGTCGCCGGTCAGATCGAGCGACACGTCGCCCGGGAACACCGGCGCGCCCGCGCGGCGCTCCTTGATGATGTCGCAACCCTGCGCGTGAATGACGCGCTCGTCGCCGAGCAACGCGCGCAGCGAACGCAGCGGCGTCGCGATCGAAGCAATGGACTGCTCGCCGCTGTTGATCAGGTGCACCGGGAAGCTGTAGCCGGCGAGCAGCGCGAGCGGATCGTCGGCGGTCGGGCCGATCACCGCGATCTTTTCCGAGCCGTGCGCGTCGAGCGGCAGCACGTCGCCCTGATTGCGCAGAAGCACCGCCGATTCGAGCGCGACCTGATACGCGGTATCGCCCGCGGTCGCGCTTTTCACGTCGACGCGTTCGGGATCGACGTACGGATTCTCGAACAGGCCGAGCTGGAATTTCACACGCAGCACGCGCGAGACGGCGGTGTCGATCGTCGCTTCGCTGATCTCGTTGCGCTCGAGCGCTTCCTTGAGATGCACCGCGCACTCGTGACCCGGCAGCTCGACGTCGAGGCCGGAGTTGAACGCGAGGGCCGCGGCCGACGCGCTGTCGCGCGCCACCGCATGATGGCTGAACAGCAGGTCGACGCCCGCGTAATCGGCCACGACGAGACCGTCGAAGCCCCATTTCTCTCGCAGCGTGTCGTGCAGCAGCGCGCGATCGCCGTGACAGGGTACGCCGTCGACGTCGTGATAGGCGGGCATCACCGAGCCCGCGTTCGCAAGCTTCACGGCCATTTCGAAAGGCAGCATGAACACGTCGTTGAGCTCACGCGGACCGACATGCACCGGTGCATGATTGCGGCCGCCTTCGCTCGCCGAATGACCGACGAAATGCTTGAGCGTCGCGAGCAGGTCGCGCTGTTCGCCCTGCAGGCCCTTCACGTAATGACACGCGAGCACGCCAACCAGATACGGGTCTTCGCCGAGCGTCTCCTCGGTGCGGCCCCAACGCGGGTCGCGCGACACGTCGAGCACCGGCGCGAGCCCCTGATGACAGCCGATCGAGCGTGCCTGCTCGCCGATGATCGTGCCCACTTCGCCGACCAGTTGCGGATTCCACGTCGCCGCATAGTTCAATGGCGACGGGAACAGCGTCGCGTCCTTGATCATGAGCCCGACGAGGCATTCCTCGTGTGACATCACCGGAATGCCGAGGCGCGTGTCTTCGACCATCTTGCGCTGCAGCTCGTTGAGCGCGCGTACGCCTTCTTTCGGATCGACCGTATGCGTGCCGAGCGGACGCGTGATCTGGCCGAGGCCATGCTGCAGGATCTCGTCGACCGTTATCTGGTTGGCGCTCTGCGCGAAATCGATGCTACGCGCCTTGTGATTGCCATCGGCCGACAGCTTCAGCCACGCGGCGTGAAGCTGCGCGATCTTTTCGTCGAGTGTCATGCGCGCGAGCAGATCGGCCACGCGCTCTTCCACGGCTGCCGCTGGATTGCGGTAGAGCGGGACCTCACTTTGGCGAAGCAACATCGAAAACTCCTTTTTTTATCGTGGTGTACGAAGCGCATGAAGCGCCGACAAATCCGTTGTTTCTGACAAGCGTGCGGCATGGCGTTGCTTCAGCCCGGATGCCATTGCCTTCTATTTCAGATACCTTTCCAGACTTCGCAGTCCTGCTAATCGATCGAACGCAGCCGCGACTCGAATTCGCCGTGCTTGATCGACTACGGGTCGTTCGTTGCGTCTAGCGACGCGATGCAATGGGACCGCGATCGCAAGCGGATCAGTGCAGACGCGGCAGCGCGAAATCCTTGTCGTCGAACACGTGGCACGCGTGCGGTGCGAACGCCAGTTCGACGCGCTCGTCGTGCGTCACGCCACCGTCGCCGGGCAGCTTGGCGATCATCGTGTTGCCGTCGCGCACGCCACCGTCCACATGCACGTAGCTGTGCTCGCCCATCCGTTCGACCAGGCGCACGGCGCAGCGGATTGTCTGCACGCCGGGCTGCGCCGACGGCAGGGCAAGATGCTCCGGCCGGATGCCGAGCGTGACCTGCGAACCGACGCGCTGCCTGCGGCCGTCGACCTCGGCGCGCACGCGCTCGCCAGTGGTCAGCTCGACCTGAATGCCCTTGTCGTCGACCGCGAGCACCGTGGCCGGCATGAAGTTCATCTTCGGCGAACCGATGAAGCCAGCGACGAAGCGGCTCTTCGGCCGGTGGTACAGATCGAGCGGCGCGCCGATCTGCGCGATGCTGCCGTGTTTTTCCATGTCCGCGCCGGCGTGCAGCAACACGATCTTGTCGGCGAGCGCCATCGCTTCGATCTGGTCGTGCGTGACGTACACCGCGCTCGCGCGGTTGAACTCGCGATGCAAACGGGCGATTTCGGTACGCGTCTGCACGCGCAGCGCGGCGTCGAGATTCGACAGCGGCTCGTCGAACAGGAACACGCCCGGCTCGCGCACGATTGCGCGTCCGATCGCCACGCGCTGGCGCTGGCCGCCGGACAGCGCAGCGGGGCGGCGTTCGAGGTAGCTGTCGAGTTGCAGCGCGGCAGCGGCGCTGCGCACCTTCTTGTCGATGGTGGCCTTATCGACCTTCGCCTGACGCAGGCCGAATGCCATGTTCTCGTACACGCTCATATGCGGATAGAGCGCATAGTTCTGGAACACCATCGCGACCTGGCGCTTCGCGGGTTCGACGTTGTTCATCAGTTGACCGTCGATGCGCAGTTCGCCGTCGGTGATCGATTCGAGACCGGCGATCATGCGCAGCAGCGTGGACTTGCCGCAGCCCGACGGCCCGAGGAACACGCAGAATTCGTCCTTGCCGACTTCGAGGTTGGCGTCGCGGATCACCGAGTTACCGCTCGTATAGGACTTCTGTACGTTAGTGAGAGAGATGCTTGCCATATCGTTTATGCGAAGTTCGGTGTGCGGGCCACTTTAGCCCGCACGATTCGAGGTGGTGTGCGATGCGGATCAGCCCTTCAGCGAGCCAGCCATCATCCCCTTGATCACGCGCTCCTGACCGAACGCGTAGGCAACAATCAGCGGCAGCGACGTGAGCACGAGGACGGCCAGCATCGAGGGTATGTTCGACGCGTATTGCCCCATGAAGTCCCAAATCGCGAGCGGCAGCGTACGGTGCTCGGCCGTCGACGTGAGCATGTACGCGAAGATGAACTCGTTCCACAGACCAATGCCGTTGAAGATCGTCACAGTGGCGAGCCCCGGTGCCGAAAGCGGGAAGAAAATACGCCAGAAGATGCGGAACGGACTGCAGCCGTCGAGCTGCGCCGCTTCTTCGAGTTCGCGCGGAATCTGGCGCATGAACTCGGTCAGGATGAAGATCGACACCGGCAGACTGAGGGCCACATAAGGGCCGAGCAGCGCGAACGCGGTGTCGTAAAGGCCGAGGTTGCGCGTGAGTAGATAGATCGGCACGAGCGTCGCATGCAGCGGCACGATCATACCGGCGACCACCAGAGCGAACAGCGTCTTGTTCAGCGAGAAGCGCAAGCGCGCAAACACGTAGGCCGCCATCGCACTGATGATGACGATCAGCAGCACCGACACGCCCACCGTGAACACGCTGTTACGGACATAAGTGAAGAACGGCCCCTGCAGCACAGCCGCGTAGTTACCCCAATACAGGTGGCTCGGCGGCGCCCACACTGACGTCGCGAAGGTCTCTTCCTGGCTCTTGAAACTCGATGCGACCATGAAGAGAAACGGAATCGTCGTGACGGCCAGCCAGATCAGCGCCAGCAGAGGAACCCCCACGCGGGGGAAGCGTAGTTTCTTGTTCATGGTTCAGACCTCGGTTGCATAACGGCGGGTGAAGTACATCGACACCGCCGCCACCGTGATGACGATAAGGAACATCGCCGAGCCGATGGTGCTGCCGTAGCCGAGTTGGAACGAACTGAACACCGTGCGATACATGTAGGTGGCCATCACCTCGGACGAGCCTTCGGGGCCGCCACCGGTCATGACGAAGACGAGGTCGAAGTAACGCAGCGAGCCGAGCACCGACAGCAGCACAGCGGTGCGCACCGTGCCTTGCAGGTGCGGCAGCTTGATGCGCCAGAAAATGGTCCACTCGGATGCGCCGTCGAGGAGCGCAGCCTCGTTGACCTCGGCCGGCATCGACGAGAGGCCGGCGAGGAACAGAATCATGTAGAAAGGCGCGTTCTGCCAGATGATCACGGCGATGGTCGCACCTAGCGAAAAATGCGGATCGCCCAGCCAGTCCTTCGCGAGGCCATCAAGCCCGAATGCCTGCAGCGCGACGTTGACCGGACCGAAATTCGGATCGTAGATTTGCTTGAACAGCACGCCGATCGCCACGCTCGACATCAGCAGCGGCAGGAAATAGAGAACCTTGAGCAAGCGCGAGCCACGACCGGCCTTCTCCAGAAGCACGGCGAGCGCGAGCGCGATCGGAAGCTGGACGACGATCGACGCGACAGCAAGAATCACGTTGTTCTTCAGCGATTGCCAGAACACCATGTCGTGCGCGAGCCGCGCCCAGTTCGCGAGCCCGATATAACGGGCAGTGTTGCCGAGGCCGTTCCAGTCGAGCAGCGACAGCCGCAGGCTGGAGACGAGCGGATAAAGCAGGAACACGGCCAGCAGCAGCAGCGACGGCGCAAGAAACACAACCGTGACGAGCGTTTGCGATGAAAATCTCAGCCGGCGTTCGGGTGTAGCGGAAAGTGCGATATTCACGGGCTTGTATGCCGACCGGCACCTCGCGGTGCCGGTCGGACTTTTCTTTAAGACTGGAGATCAGCCGCCCTTCTTCGAAGCGGCTTCCATTTGCTGCGCAGCAGCCTCAGGCGTCAGCGACAGACCGAACAGTGCTTGCGTCGTGTCCTTGTGCATTTCACCGAGGGCCGGCGGCAGTGCCTGGTCGTACCAGAGCTGCACGCTCGGGGCCGCGGCAAGCATTTGCTGCAGACGCTGCGTGAACGGATCGTCGATCTTGACGTTATTGACCGGCGGAAGCTTGTGGTCATCCGACGCGCGAGCCTGCATCGCCTGCTCGTCGGTCAGTGCCTGGATCAGCTTGAACGCTGCGTCCGGCGTCTTGCACTCGGCCGAGATGCTGAGGAAGCCATCGCCGACCGTGCCGATCAGATCGCGCGGATCACCCTTGCCACCCGGCACGCTCGGGAACGCGAAGAAGTCCAGATCCTTCGAGAAGGTCGGATTTTCGTTCGCGATCGTCGAAGCTTCCCAGGCGCCCATCAGCTCCATGGCAGCCTTGCCCGTGTACAGCAGGCGGCGCGAGGCGCCCGAGTCGTAATCGAGACCGTTTATGCCCGGTGCGAACGCGCCAGCCTTCACGAGTTCCTGAATGCGCTTGCCGGCTTCGACGAACGCCGGATCTTCGAAGCCCTTGCCCTTGCCTTCGATCGCGTCCTTCACGACTTGCGGACCGCCGATACGGTCGACGAGGTACATGTAGTACATCGAACCGGTCCACTTGTTCTTGTTCGCGAGCGAGAACGCTGCAACGTTGTGCGACTTCAGCACTTCAACGACGTGCATCAGTTCATCCCACGTCTTCGGCGGCGTGATGCCGTACTTCTTGAAGACTTCCTTGTTGTAGAAGATCACCGCGGCCGCCGCGTTTTCGGCGGCGACACCGTAGGTCTTGCCGTCGAACGTCGTGACATTCCAAGACGATCGCATGAAGCGGCTGCGGTACGCCGGATCTTTCTCCAGGTACGGCGTGAGGTCGGCGATCTGGCCGGATTTCACGTACTCGTGCAGCCCGCCGCCGCCCCAGTTCTCGAACACGCACGGCGGCTGGTTCGCGCCGAAAGCGACCTTCAGCTTGGTCTTGTACGCCTCGTTCAGGACGTGCGAATTCTCGACCTTGTAGCCCGGAACCGCCTTTTCGAATCGATCCGACGCGTCGCGAATGATCTTGCTCGACGACGCATTGGTCTGCTGGTCCCATACCGTGATCGTTTTGGAGTCCGCCGCTACGGCGTTCGAAACAACTGCAGACAACGAAAACAGCAGCGCCGTCGCGCCGATGATGGGCCGCGCTTTAAACAAAGCCGGGTACGCCATGGGTGTGTCCCCTCTTCTGGATTTATAAGAAATCGCCGAAACGTTAACGTTAGCCTTAACGTTAGTCAATGTTAGATCGATGCGTGAAGGAAGGCTATGCGGGATTTTACCTGGTCCCGGCGGACTGCGACGCAACTGCCGCATAAGATTGACCGATCGTGGGAAAGCTGAAATATATAGGGTTCTGCTAGAATAACGACTACATAAACGGTATCGCTAACGCGATTAGCGAGTCGACCCATCCAATGACCTCTCGCACACCTTCGACCCGCATGGCAAGACAGACCCCAACGCTTGAGCACGTTGCCAAGCTTGCCGGGGTGTCGCAGATGACCGCGTCGCGCGCTCTCAACGGCCGTCCCGGCGTGTCGCGCGAAACCCGCGACGAAGTACTGAGAATCGCGTCGGATATCGGTTACGTCGTCAACCGCACCGCGCAGAAACTGTCGGGCGGCCGCAACGGCATCATCGGCATCATCACGCCGACACTCGACACGCAATTCTCCAGCGAACTGATTCTCGGCGCGGGCCGCGCGGCGCGTGGCGCGGGCTGCGAGATGCTGGTCTACACGGTGTTCGACGAAGATCGTCATACGCATCACGACCTGCTCGGGCTCATTCAGCAATTCTCCGACGGTATCCTCGCCATTCTTCCGCGCGAGTCGCTGTGCCTCGAGGCGCTCGCCACCGCGAAGGTACCGGTCGTCGTCGTCGATCAGCGCGGCACGCTGACGGGCTTCCCGTCGGTGTCGGTCGACAACTACGGCGGCGCCTGTCTCGCGGTCGAGCACCTCGCCGAGCTCGGTCACAAGCGCATCGCGTTTCTGGCCGGCGACGAAACGATCGAAGGCGTGCGCGACCGGCAACGCGGCTATCACGACACGCTGGCTCGCCTCGGCCTGCCACGCGAAGACGCGCTGGTCGCCGCGGGCGACCTCTCGCAAATGATGGCGTTCGACGTCACGTTCGACCTGCTGAACCTCGCCGAGCCGCCCACCGCGATCTTCACGGCCAACGACCAGAGCGCGTTCGGCGTGATCGCCGCGATCCGCGAAGCGGGTCTGCGCGTGCCGGACGACATCTCGGTGATCGGCTTCGACGACATCCCGATGTCCGAGCAGTTTCACCCGGCGCTCACCACGATCCGCCAACCGTTCCAGCAAATGGCGCGCTCGGCGGTCAACACGCTGCTCGCGCAGATCGCCGGGATCGACGCCGCTTCGCAGCGCATCACGCTGCCGGCGGAACTGGTGGTGCGCGATTCCACCGGCCCCGTCCGCGCCAGACAGCGCCGCGTCCGTCACCAGATCGTTTCGACGTAAGTCGACGCGCGCACCTTCGCATCCGAAGTCACGAGCGCGCCGCCATGCGTGCGCGCGGTCGCGACGATCAGGCGTTGATGCAAGGCGAGCGTTGGCGGCAGCGTGGCCGCGCGAAACGCGATCTCGGTGTTGACCGGAATCATCCGCACGCCGTCGAGCGACAGAAACGTCGACATCCAGCTGCGCGCGTCCATCGACAGCCCGAGACTGCCGACCTTCACGAACTCCGCGATTTCGAACGCACTGATTGCCGAAATCAGGATCTCGCCGCCGGCGAGCTCCCGATCGATCGCATCGTGCGCGGCCTGGCTCAGCGCTTTCTGCCTGCCGAGCCAGCACACGAGCGCAAGCGTGTCGAGCGTGATCATTACTCGTCCTGCTCGGCAGTGACAGGCTGCAGCGCGTGCTTCAGGTTGAAATGCGTAATCGACGCGCGCAGCAGCTCGAGCGGGTTTTCCTGCTTGCTGCGATACGGCCGGATTTCGATGGTGGGCTGCCCGCGGTCGGTGACGACCACGGTTTCGCCCAATGCCTCGACCTGACGGAACAGCTCGCAGGCCCGGGACTTGAAAATGGCTTTAGATACTCGCTTTTCCATGACGCTCTCCACCCAGCAATAATCCAACGGTATTTTTTGTATCGGGCGGTGCGCCCGCAGGCGAACACCCGCGATGCGTGGCCCGACATTCTTTATCAACCTTGCTCTCAGTCGTTGCTTCCCAGCCTACTGCCAGGAGCTCCCTCAAGCTCCAATCCAACTCGCGGCGACAACTACCGTAGCCGCGACACAGCCTGCAACGGTCGCGCCAATTCCTGCGCGCAACCGCTGCACTTTCACCTAATCAATTGGTTTTACACAGACCGCTCTGGCCATACCGGGTCGTGCCGGATAGCCGCGCGCCCCGTCTTGGGTTTGAATGTTTTGCGCCGTTTTGTAGCTCTTCGAATAGATGCAAACGTACCGAACGTTACCCTTAACGTTAGCGGATGTTAATGGCGGACATTCGCCGCCGCCATGCGGAGTTTACCTAAGCTCCAAACCACTATCCGCCTCCCCGGACCAACGCTCTGAAGCACGCCCGGCTAAGGGAAAGTTAGATGCAAGGTCTAGAAATTAAAACGTAATATTTTGCGTGAACTGGATAAAATTATCCGTGCTCGCGTCACTTTTCGTCGTTCGATGCAGGGAGGCCCGATGAAGGCTCCGCATCGAAATGCACGATCCACGCATGCAGCGATTCGCGCGGCTTCTTCAGTCTGCCGCGCTGCTGCGGCTCGCGTTCGATAGCCGGTTGCCCGCGGTCCGCGCCAGCAGCGGTTTCACCAGACGACCGGTCAGACCGGTGCCCGGACGGATTGTTAGCCGCGGCCTCGCCATCTTGGTTCGCTACATTTTTCTCCATTGCACTATCCGCCATCGGTGTACCGTTGCTCACTCGTCGACATCGGCCTGTCAAACCACCGCGCCGACGTCCTGGCCGACTTCGGGTCGCGCGAGGCTCACCGCCGCGCCGTTCGCATCGAACAGCGTGACCGACGACGACGCCACCTTGATCCCGACACGCGCGCCGACCGCGTGCTGCGCGTCCTTCTTGTCGAGCTTCAGCGCGATCGCGTGCGCCATGCCATCGAGTCGAGCATGCAGGATCGAAACGTCGCCGAGATGCTCGACCAGTTCGACACGCGCGGCGAGACCTTCGTCGAGCGAGCCGATGCCCAGATGCTCGGCGCGCACCCCGAGCGTCAACTCGCCACTGACCGGCTGCACCAGCCGGCCGGGCAGCACGATGCGCTGGCTCGCGCCGGCGAGCGCCACGACGGTTTGCGCATCGCTTCGCGACACCAGCGTCGCGGTCAGCATGTTCATCTGCGGCGAGCCGATGAAGCCGCCGACGAAGCGGTTCGCCGGCCGCTCATACAGATCGAGCGGCGCGCCGGTCTGCTCGATGCGGCCTTTGTTGAACACGACGATCTGTTGGCCGAGCGTCATCGCCTCGACCTGATCGTGCGTGACGTAGATCATCGTCGTGCCGAGTTCGCGATGCAGCTTCGCGAGTTCGATACGCATCTGCACGCGCAGCGCAGCGTCGAGATTCGACAGCGGTTCGTCGAACAGGAACACGCGCGGCTTGCGCACGATCGCCCGTCCGATCGCGACGCGCTGGCGCTGGCCGCCCGACAGCGCCTTCGGCTTGCGCTCCAGCAGATGTGTGATCTGCAGGATCTCGGCGACACGGCCCACCGCCTCGCGCACTTCCTTTTTCGACTTGCCCGACAGCTTCAGCGAAAAGCCCGTGTTTTCCGCGACCGTCATGTGCGGGTAGAGCGCGTAGCTCTGGAACACCATCGAGATGCCGCGGTCCGTGGGCTGCAGATCGTTGACGCGTACGCCGTCGATCAGAATGTCGCCGCCAGTCACCGACTCGAGCCCCGCGATCATGCGCAGCATCGTCGACTTGCCGCAGCCCGACGGTCCCACGAACACCGTGAACTGGCCGTCCGGGATGTGCAGGTCGATGCCCTGGATCACCTGCGGTCCTTCGCCATACGTCTTCGTGACGTTGCGCAATACGAGTTCGCCCATTTGATGCCTCCTCCTCAATCCTTCTTGCAGACCCCGCGTGACGCTATCCCACTGCCGCACTACTGTCGCGCCACGCGAGGTTCGATGCGCCCGCCGCCGGGCGTGCGCCTCAGCGCACGGCCGCGACGCCGGCGTGTTGCGCGATCACGTCGCGATACCACAACGCGCTGTCCTTCAGCGTGCGCTCCTGGCTCGCGTAGTCGACGTAGACCATGCCGAAGCGCTTGTCGTAGCCCGACGCCCATTCGAAGTTGTCCATCAGGCTCCAGGCGAAATAGCCCGCCACGTCGACGCCTTGTTTCACCGCGTCCGACAAGGCGGCGAGATGCAGGTCGTAGAAGCGCACGCGCTCGGCGTCGTGCACGTGGCCGTTATCGAGCACGTCTTTCGCCGCGCAGCCGTTCTCGGTGATGTAGATCGGCGGCAGCTTGTAGTCGGCGTTGATGCGCGTCAGCAATTCGGTGAGACCTTGCGGATAGACTTCCCAATCCATGTCGGTGAAGCCGAGCGCGCCCGGCGGACGCTTCTCGCCCGATGCGCTCGCGAAGATCCGCGTGTAGTAGTTGACGCCGAGGAAGTCCATCGGCGTGCCGATCACGTCGAAATCGCCGCTCCGGATCACGTCTTGCGGACCGTTCGCGCCATACCATTCCAGCGCCTCGGCCGGATACTCGCCCTTGAACAGCGGGTCCATGTACCAGCGCACGAACTTCGCGTATTCGAGCGACGCGGCGGCCTGATCTTCGGGCGCATCCGTCGCGCCATGCGCCGGCGACTGGTTCAGCACGATGCCGAGCGGCGCCTTCACGCCATCGGCGCGCAGTGCCTGCAACGCGAGACCGTGCGACAGCAGCAGATGGTGCGCGACATGCGCGGCCTTCTTCAGATCGGCGTTGCCCGGTGCGAAATAGCCGGTTGCATTGCCGAGCCACGCGGTGCACCAAGGTTCGTTGTGCGTCGCGATCGATGCAACGCGATCGCCGAGCACGCTGCCGATCTTGCGCGCGTAGTCCGCGAAGCGATAAGCGGTGTCGCGGCTTTCCCAGCCGTTTTGCGTGTGCTGCAGCGACAACGGCAGGTCCCAGTGATACAGCGTTGCGAACGGCTGGATGTCGCGCTCTAGCAAACCGTCGACGAGGCGCTCGTAAAACGCGAGGCCCTTGTCGTTGAACGCGCCGCGGCCAGTCGGCTGCACGCGCGGCCAGGCGATCGAAAAGCGATAAGCGTTGACGCCGAGTTCGGCCATCAGGTCGAGATCTTCCTCGACCAGGTGATAGTGATCACATGCGACATCGCCGTTCTCGCCGTTCACGACCTTGCCCGGCACGTTGCAGAACGTGTCCCAGATCGACGGGCCGCGGCCGTCCTCATGCGCTGCGCCTTCGATCTGGTAGGAACTCGTGGCCACGCCCCAGACGAAGTCTTCGTTGAATCGATACGCCGACATAGATGATGTTGTCCTGAATGGTCACGCCCGCGAGGGCGTGAAAAACGAAAGAAAGAATCTCAAGCCTTGACCGCGCCGGTCGTCAGACCGTCGATCAAACGCCGCGAGGTGAATGCGAACAGCACCAGCAAAGGCAGCACCGCGACCGCGGAGCCCGCCATCACCGCGCCCCAATCCGAATTGGTCGGACTTTGCAGAATGCGCAGAGCGAGCGGCAGCGTGTACATCGACGGCGAACGCAGCACGACGAGCGCCGACAGAAAGTTGTTCCACGCCTGAATGAAGCTGATCAGTCCAAGCGTGCCCAGCGCCGGTCCCAGCAGCGGCATCACGATGCTCCAGTAGATGCGGAATTCACCGCAGCCGTCGATGCGCGCCGCCTCGATCAGCTCGGACGGAATCGCCGCCGCGACGTACTGGCGCATCAGGAACACGCCGAGCGCGGCGGCCGCGCCAGGTACGTACAGCGCGCGCGGCTGATCGATCCAGCCGAGCAGGTTCATCGTCATGAAGGTCGGAATCATGCCGAGGAACGGCGGCACCAGCATCGCGGTCAGCGCGATCGCGAACAGCGTCTTCTTGAAGCGGAATTCGTACATCGCGAACGCGTAGCCGGCCATCGACGTGACGAGCAGCGTCAGCACGGTTTGCATCGTGGCCGTATAGAAGCTCCAGCCGAGATTGCGCCAGAACGGAATGTGCCGCATCAGCGAGGCCATGTTGTCGAGAAACGCGCTGCCGAACCACAGCGGGGGCGGCATCGAGAAAATTTCGGAACTCGTGTGCGTCGCGAACACGAACATGAAGTAGAACGGCGAGAACATCAGCAGCGCGCCGGCCGCCACGATCGCGTAGCCGATATAACGGCCCTTGTTGCTCGACGATTTCATCGCTGTGTCTCCTCGTTCATGCCGCTGCGGTGAAATATCCGCGTGTTCAACCACATCAACGCGCCGATCGAAATGAACAGCAGCCACGCGATCGAACTCGCGGTGCCGAAATCGCCGTCGTGGAATGCGGTGCGATACATATAGACGGCCGTGGTCAGACCGGACTGGCTGGTACCCATGCCTTCGTTCGGCAGCAGGATGAACGGCTCTTCGAACAGTTGCAGCCCACCGATGATCGACAGCGTGACCGCGAAGAAAATCATCGGCTTGATCAGCGGAATCGTGATGCGGGTGAACTGTTGCCAGCCGTTCGCGCCGTCGATGCGCGCGGCCTCGTAAAGGTCCTTCGGAATGGTTTGCAGCGCCGACAGATACAGCACCGTGTTCCAGCCGACATAGCGCCAGAAGATCACCACCGACACCGCCGGCTTGACGTTCTTCGGGTTATACAGCCACTCGATCGGATGCGCAGGGACGATCCAGTGCAGGCCGGGCAGCTTGCCGAGCTCGGCGATCGCGAGGTTGATCATGCCGAAGTCGGTCGAATACAGCGACGAGAAGATCAGCGCGATCGCGACGCTCGACGTGATGAACGGCAGGAAGTACAGGCCGACCACCAGGTTGCGCCAGCGGCGAAACGCGGTTTGCAGAAAGAATGCGAGCGGCAGCGCCACCAGATGCTGCGGCACGCCGGACATGATCGCCATCGACGCGGTGTTGTACAGCGACTTCCAGTACCACGGGTCGGTCAGCGTGAACGTGAAGTTCGACAGACCCACCCACTTCATGCTCGCGAGCCCCGCCGTCGCGTCCCAGCTCTGGAACGACAGGTACAGCGAAAACAGCAGCGGGAACGCCATGAATAGCGCGAACAGCAGGAAAAATGGCCCGAGAAACAGGTAGGGTGCGACTTTCACCGGATCGAGCCGCGAAGTTCTGCGCGGCGCGGCGAACGGCGCGCTCGAGCTCAGCACGTCGCTCGCGCGCGCATCGCGGGCGACCTCTGTGGTCGTGGGCAGCGGGGTGTTCATCAATAGTTCCGTCCAGTCGGGCGTAGCCGGGATCGATGACCGGCCACGCTGTTTGCAGCAGACTTGCAGCGCACTGCGACACACTTCGGTCGCGGCACGCAGCGTGCCGCGACCTTGCATCGATACCGCTTAACGGCGGACCCGATGCGCGATCTGGTCCTGCGCTTCCTGCAGCGCCGTATGCACGTCTGCACCGTCGTCGACGACCTTGTCGAGCGCCGAATGCACCGCTTCCTCGGCGACCTGGTCGTACTTGCTACGCTGGATCGCCGGGATGTGGGAGGCTGCGTCACGCCAGATCAGACGCGCTTTCTCGTTGCCGAGGAATGCGACCGGCTCCGCGAAAAACGTGTCGTTCTGCGCGGCGAGCAACGCGGGGAATGCGTCGATCGAACGGAACGATGCGAGCTGCGTGTCCTGGCGCGTCGTCAGGAACCTGATGAATTCCCACGACATCGGCTTTTGCGTCGCTTTCGCCGGAATCGAGTAGAACGTGCCGCCGAACGATGCGTACGCGTTGTTCGGCAGATTGGCCGCGCGCCACAGACCCTTCGTGTCCGGGGCGATCCACGACGACAGGTGGCCACCGAGCCACGCGCCCATCATCTGCGTCGAGACGGTCCCGCGCTTGAAGCTTTCGGCCCATTCGTTCGACCAGGGCGTGATCTTCGCGTCGAGACCGAGGTCGCGTGCTTTCTTCGCGAGCTCGAACGCCTTCACGAAACGCGGCGACGTGACGACCGGATTGCCGGCCTTGTCGAAGTACACGCCATCGCCTTCCTTCAGGTCGGCGCGAATGTAGATGTCCTCGATATCGCGCGACGATGCCATCAGGTACGCACCCGTCGCCTTCTTGATCTTTGCGCCGGCCGCCAGGTACGAGTCCCACGACTTCGTCAGGTCGGCTTCGGTCACGCCCGCCTTGTCGAGAAGGTCCTTGCGATAGAACAGCGTGCCTGGACCGATATCGGCCGGCATGCCGACGATCGTGCCGTCCTGTGTGGTCGCCTGCGCGAACGTGTAGTTGATGAACTGGCTCTTGTACTGGCCCGCGCTATACGGCGCCTTCGACAGATCCTCGAGACCGCCGCCCGCGGCGAAGCGGCCGATAAAGCCGACCTCGACCGCCATCACGTCGGGCAGATTGGAGCTCGTCGCGAGTGCGGTGGTCATTGCGTTGTGGTGATCGGCGATCGCGAGCGACGAGACCTTGATGTCGACGTCCGGATGCAGCTTCTTCCACGCGGGAAGCGCGTCCTTGATTTCCTGATCCAGCTTCGGAAAGACCGCGACCGTCAACGTGGTGTTGGCGTGCGCGCCGACTGCGGCCAGGCTGAGCAGAACGGCGGCGGCAGAGCCTGAAAAGCGGAATGTCATTACTCGTCTCCTAGAGAACCCTGTTTGAATTGCATTCAATGAATACACGGTTGCTGCGACCTACTTCCCCTGTTGTCTTTGGTGCTGCTTTGCCTGATGCTGAATGCGCTGCTGAATTTCTGCTTGACTGCCGATACCTGAAAGCGCTTTCACGTTGAGGCCAAAAAAACAGCCGCTAGGTACGCGTATCGCCCCGTTTTACCGGCGGCGTGATTCGCCGCGTGGTTTCACGCGTCACGAGCGTGAGCGGAATCGGGCTTAGCGCGATCGACTGCTTGCGGATCATCTGCACGATGCCCTGTGCGGCGAGACGGCCGATTTCGTAAGTCGGCTGGCGGACCGTCGTCAAAGGCGGCGTCATGTACGACGATGTCGGCAAATCGTCGAAGCCGACCAGCGACACGTCGTCCGGCACCCGCACGCCGCGGCGGAACATCGCGAGGCGCGCGCCGTACGCGGTTTGATCATTTGCGCAGAACACCGCGCTGAACGATGGATGGCGCGCCATCAGGCGCTCCATCGCGGCGACGCCGCCCGTTTCGAGGTAATCGCCCTGCTCGACGAGATCGGCATCGAAGCCGATGCCCGCTTCCTCGAGCGCGGTCCGGTAGCCGACGAGGCGCTCGATTGCATCCTCGTGACTTGCCGGCCCGGCGATGAAGGCGATCTCGCGATGGCCTTGCTCGATCAGATGATGGGTCGCGTCGCGTGCGCCCTGCATGTTGTCGATCGGCAGGCCAGCGAGCGTCGCGCTGTTTTGTACCGAGCGGCCGAGTACGAGCATTGGCGCGTGCCGCGAGTAGTCGGTCAACGTCGACTCATCGAGTTGCGCGTGCAGCAAGATGATTCCATCCACGCGCCGCGCGATGAACTGCTCGAGGCGCGCCTTTTCGTCGTCGATGTTCCAGCGGCTGCTCACGAATATCGGCGTAAAGCCCGGCTCGTACAACGACTCCTCGATGCCGCGCAGCCACTCGGCGTAAAACGGGCTCGACACCGCCTGCGTCAATACGCCGATCGTTTCGGTCCGCCCGCTCGCGAGACTGCGCGCGAGCACGTTCGGCCGATAGTTGAAACGCGCGATCGCCGCTTCCACCGCCTGCTGCTTGGCGGGAAGCACGCGCGCAGAACCGTTCAGGATCCGCGATACGGTGCTCGGAGAAACACCGGCCGCGCGCGCGATGGCTTCGAGCGTCACGTTGGGCGCAGCGGGTACGTCGGATACCTTGGGCGCGCCGGGTTTGTCGTTGGAGCCGTCGTGGGTCATGTGTTCTGCCTGAATCCTGTGATGGAAGCGCTTTCAGATACGAAGAAACGCAGTACGTCCGGTGATGAATTCGAAAAAAAGAAAAAGCAGCCGATGCGACGAGGGTGGAGGAGGCGTCGCACCGGCCTCTCTATGAAAGAGAAATAAACAGTCCTTGAAACAAAGAGATCACTGCGATTGCTGATCAGGCAACCTCAACTCAGAACGAGGTCATGATCCCGGCGAAGACGCCGGTCTGGCTATGACCATAGTTCGGGTTGCTGTTCGACGACGTGCCCGTCACCGCATCGAAGTTGTTGTTGCCGTACGGCCCGTTGCCGAGGTTCAGGTTCGACGTCGAGCTGTTGTGCACGTAGCCGGCTTCCGTGTACAGGAACGTGCGCTTCGACAGCGCGTACGTCGCGGCGAGCGTGAACAGCGTTCCATTGCCGTTGCCGTTGTTCGCGTTCGCGTGGTAGACCGCAGCCGTCAACAGCGTGGGCGACGTGACCTGCCATGCAGCGCCGACCCATTCGTGGTTCACACTGGTCGGCGCGCTCACGCCGAGAGGCTGCGACGCATCGGTTACACCCACGCTCGCGTTGGTCGCGTCAGGCGCGCTCAGGTGCTGGTAGCCCGCGTACAGCTTGACAGGACCGAGCACGTACGTGCCGCCGACAAGGGCCATCCGCGAAGCAGAGTAGACGTTGTTGAACGAGCCGTTGGCGCCGCGCACTTCGTCATAGATCACGCGGACGTCGCCGTTGCCCCACGTGTACACACCTTCGACCGCGTTCGTACGACCCTGGCCGGTCGGCACGCCAGCCGAGTTGACAGGCGCCGAGTTCCAGCTCGTGTTGTTGGTCAGCGAATACTGGCCCTTCAGCACGAGGCCGCCGAACAGCACCGGCGAGTTGTACTCCGCGCCGTTGCTGGTGCTCGCCCAGTTGCGACCGCGCACCAGTGTCGAGATCGCGTAGCGCTGCATCACCTGCGGGTCGGTGCCCCAGCTGTCCTGCGAAAGTTCGCCGGCGCCGAGGTTACCGATCTTGAACAAACCCCAGTGGTCGTTCGTCAGGCCCACCGTTGCGTGACGGCCGAACAGATTGCCCGCCGATGCACCGGTCATCGTGTTGAGCTGTCCTTCGAGCTGGAAGACCGTCTTCGTGCCGCCGCCGATGTCTTCGGCGCCCTGCAGGCCGAACCACGAGCAACCCCAGTCGCCGCTTTGGGCTGACCACGCGTGGCCGCCTGGGAGGCCGGTTTCAAACTGGATGCCGTTGTCGATACGGCCGTACAAGGTGACGCTGCTCTGCGCATGGGCCACCGTCGTCGCGGCTGCCATCACCGACACAGCAATAAGCTTCTTCTTCATTTAGATATCCTATATATATATTTTGGCGTCTCCAAGCCGCACAGGACGCACGCGTTCTCACACGTTTCCCCTCTTGCCGAAATGTTCGCTACTTATTCGCTTCACATTTCGAGGCGATTATAGGGATGGCCTTGCGCCGCGCATCAAACTAACTGCTCAGGGAAAACGCTGTTATCGATAACAGTTGCGCGCCGGACGATCCCGCAGTAGCGCCCTGCTTTGTGACCATTACGTGATGGTCACAAGCGTCGGAAATCCGTTTGAACTCATGCACCGAAACCATGCGCGAATCGGTCTCGCGCGTCGCTCAGCGCTTGCTTAACAAGGAAAACGCGCTCGAATGCAAGCAAAATTTCGCGCTTGACGTTGCGAAGATGCAACGAGCCGCCTCGCTTGCATTGCCGGTTTGGGCTTGACGAACTGGCGCAGGAGCCGCCAGCAGTGGTGGACATTAGCGACTATCATCAATGCATACGATGTCGGGCAACGAGCCGGGCTCAGCCGCGTAGCAGGTTGAGTGCGGGATTGTCAGCGCATCCGTCTGGCTCTCGCGCTCCAATACGAACGCTCCAACCAGCTTCCATCCCCGGCTCTCGCTGTTCCCCCGCCACGCCGCGCATGCGACGTCCCGCTCGAACACGCTGCCCTTGCAAACTTTTCTGCGGGCGACGGCACGACCGCCCATCGCCCCGCCTGGCAAAACCTCGACGCGCCATCGCGATAACCGCGACGCAAGCAGTGCAGCGAGGATTTTGTCCAATGCACTTCCGAGGCCTCGCGTTGAGTCTGACCGGAAGACTTGCCGGCGGAATCTGCCGGCACACCGTGGCACTAGTAAGGAGGTATCGTGAAAACAGCCCTTGTTTCTACACTCGCGCTGCTGATTTCAAGCGCAATAGCGCCGGCGGCCCATGCCCAGGATTCGCAGGCCACCGACCAACAACTCGCCCATAGCGTGCGGGTCGCGGAGGCGCGCAGCGGCGTCGGGATGTCACATGTGTTCGTCTTTGCCCACTCGGGGCAGATCACGCTGCTCGGATGGGTGCCCGAGCGGGACCATGTCGCGCGTGCCGAGCAGAGTGCGATGTCGGTTCCGGGTGTCACCTCGGTGGACAACCGGCTCTCGCCCGACGCTGGCTCGCTGAACGGGCATTGAAATTAAACCGAATCGCTGCGCGGACGACGATTGAAGCAGACCCGCGCGTTGAACTGATTCGGTTTTCCTGTCTCGCCAGTTGGGATTCAGTGACTGGCGCCCTGTTTCGCGCCGTTAGCCGCGCGTCTGGTCTGTGCGATCCCCATCTGAAAGCGCTTTCAACCCACGCCGTGTCAAGCCGGTCGACTCGACGCTGATTCACCATCCATGTCTCGTCGATATGTCAGGTAAATCCCTCATAGCGGGGCTGACAGAGGCTGCTTAACATCTCCACTGTTACCGGTAACGATAGACATAGTTAGAGAAGACATCCGAACCGGCATTCCGTCACAAGGAGACCAGGAGTGCGTCCTTTGAGGACTTCGACGCGCATGCTCTGCGCAGCCGTCGCCGTTTGCGCGCTCGCATGGACCGCAGGCTGCGCGCACAACCAGGCGGCCGTCGCTCATGACGGCCAGCCGCTCGCCGCGGCGCCCGCTGAAGCGCTGCCGCCATTGCGCAGTGTGATGGCCGCGCACTTCAAGGTCGGCGCGGCGATTGAACCTGGTTCAATCGACAGTCCCGCCGACGCAGCGCTCGTCGCCGCCCAGTTCTCGAGCCTGACCGCCGAGAACAAGATGAAGCCGGGCACGATCGGCGTCGCGGAAGGCAAGTACAACTTCGAACCGGCTGACAGGATCGTCGCGTTCGCGCAAGCGCACGGCATTGCGGTGCGCGGGCACACGCTCTTGTGGCACTTCAAGGCCGGCGACTGGACCGAGGCGCCGGACTGGTTCTTCGCCGGCGATCCGAAAGATCCGCTCTATCACGACATCGTCGCGAAGCGGCTCGATCGATATGTAACCGACGTCGTCACACACTTCCGAGGCAAGGTCTACGCGTGGGACGTAGTCAACGAAGTGATCAGCGACGATCCGCATCAGGTGTATCGCGAAGACAGTCCGTGGTATCGGACGCTCGGCAAGGACTACATCGCGATCGCCTTCCGCGCGGCGCGCGCGGCGGACCCGAACGTGAAGCTCTACATCAACGAGTACAACACCGACGATCCGCGCAAGCGCGCAAAGCTGCTCGCGGTGATTCGCGATTTGCGCGCGCAGGGCGTGCCGATCGACGGTGTCGGGCATCAGATGCATATCAGCGTAAATTGGCCGCCGCTGCCGAACATCAAGCAGGCGTTCGACGACGTCGCCGCGCTCGGCCTCGAAAACCAGGTGACCGAGCTCGACGTGAGCCTCTATGCCGATCCCGGTGAATGCTGGAGCGATCCGCATGCATGTCTGCCGGACCTCGGGCATACAGTGCCGAACGACATCATGCGCGCGCAGGCCGAGCGTTATCGCGCCGTGTTCGCTCTGTTCGAGCAGGAGCCGAGCATCAAGGCGATCACGTTCTGGGGCTATTCGGACAAGCACACGTGGCTGACGTCAACGCCGGTGCCGCGCAACAACCTGCCGCTGCCGTTCGATGCGAACCTGCAGCCGAAAGCGGCGCTGTGGACGATCGTCGATTCGTCGTATCAGCCGTAACGTCGATCTTCGAGCCGAAAAGCAGGCGGCCCGCGGTAGGTGCGGGCCGTCTGGTCACATCTCTCAAGGGTGGCAGTGCAATTGCCGTCAGCTTGATTCAAAACATCGCGATTTCAAGGCTCGTCCGAGCCAACCTGCTCGAGCGCATTCAGATTTTCGGCGAAATCGTCGGGCGGACCGTCGGCGGTTTCATGCGTGCGCGGCGGTAACTTGACGACCGGCGGCGGCATCTTGCCGATGCCTTCGTCGATACGCTGCAGCAGATACGGGAAGAACGGATTCGACGCGATGCGGATCATCGAATCGAGCGTCAAAATCAGTGTGCCGCGTTCGCCGCGCGGCGCGAGCGTGCCGAGGTTCTCGTTGAAGTTCTCCGAATCGTCCGGCGCGATGCCGTACAGCGCGTCGGTGATCGGGAATGGAATCGCGACGTGCGACAACGAGAAAATATCCTGCGGATAGTCGATATCCAGCGGCTTGACTCGCGTTTGCACTTCGCCCGCATAAACGCTGCGCTCGACAATATGCGCTGAATCCGGCGACACGTTGGCGATCACCGTCGTGCGATAGTTCTGCGGACCGATGCGTAGTAGGCGCGAGAGCGCCGTGTACGACGCGGAGCGCAGGAAGGTCCTGAAGCGCACGCTGCGGTTCACGTCGAACAGCACGACCTCGCTGCCGTTCTCCGGCAGCTTGTCGTAGAGCGCCGACATCACCGCCGGCGTGCTGACCGTGAAATCCGTCACCGACTGAAACGTCAGGATTGGCGGCAACTTATCGAGCCGGTTCTCGCGCTCGAGCCGCACAATCTGTTCCTGAATCACGCTCGTGAGGAGAAAGGACTGTCGCGCGCCATTCACGGGAAACGAGTTGTACTTGAACGGGTTGAACTCGGGCACGATGCCGAGCCACGCGGCGCGCGCGAAGGCCGGCAGCACCGCGGGCAATCCGGCGAGACCGGCAAAGCGTGCGTAACGCGTGACGCCGATCATCGGCGAGATCAGCACGACGCGCGTCGGACGCGCGAGCGCGGGATTCTCGATCGCGTCGAGCGCATATTGCAGGGCCAGCGCGCCGCCGTTCGAAAACCCGACCAGCTCGATCGGCTTGTCCGGCCCCACGCGACGGCGCGCTTCACGCACCGCGAGCCGAGTGGCCGCGGTCCAGTCCTGCCAGTGCACGTCGACGAGCCCCGCCGGCACCGTGCCATGTCCTGGTAAGCGGATGCCGATTGCGACGAAACCGCGATCACGATATCGACGCGCGATATGCCGCATGCTGTACGGCGCATCCGTCATGCCGTGCAGCAGCACGACCGCGCCGACGGGTGGCCCAGACGGCTCGAGAATGTACGAGTGATTCCAGTTTTCGGCGAAATGCCACGGAAAAATCGGCGAGCCCTCGTAATAGCGGTTCGCCGGAATGCGCTCGGACGGCCGCAGCTTTTCGACGACATTGACGCGCACGTCGTCGAAAATCCGATTTTCCGCCTTGATGTATGCGTTCCAGTCGGCGGTGTCCATTTCCTCGACGGTCATTTCGCGCGGCACATAGGTGTGCCATACCGACAGCTCCGGCCCGCGCTGCGAATACCACGCGCGTAGTCCCAATGCGAGCACCGCCAGCAGCACCAGAACCCATGCACTTATCTTTATTACCTTCAGTGACGTGTGCAGCATTCGTGTTCTCTTGATGAGATGAAGGTTGCACCGCGCGCAGGCTGCTCTCTGCGTGGTATGCGCATGCCGCCATCGCGGCGGCTTCCGGTGTGGATATCCTAAGGGCTTTTAATCACCGGTTCAAACTTTGTCGGCCGGGCGGGCAACGCGACGTCGACAGCGGCTCGTGTATGAACGGATGATTTTCATGACGAAGTGGGGATGCGCGATGTCGCGAGCGCGAATGAATTCGCCCCCGTTCGCTTCGTTACTTGACATTCGACGTGAGGAAAATGGCACGGAATGCATACGGCGTCGCGGGGAAGGGAGAGGTGCCCCATGGAAGAACGGTCCTTCAGCGACGCCTCGGAAATCGCTTCACTCGACGGCCGTGGAATGCCTGATCAAGGCCTAATCGGGCTTGCGCTTCAGTAACGAAACCGGGACGTGACCCAGGTCGCGCCCCAGCCTTGCCTGTTCGCCGGTAATTACTGACGGCCGCGGATATTGCCGGCCACGCCGCCCGCCGCGCCGCCGATGATCGCGCCGGTCCACGCATCGCCGCCGGAGATCGCCGCGATGCCCGCACCGGCGCCCGCGCCAAGTGCCGCGCCGCTCACCGTTCCCTGCGTCTGCGGGCTCATGTCCGTGCAACCGATCATCGCGGCCAGTGCGCCAATACTGACGATCCACCCAAGTCGTTTCATGATCGTTCTCCTCATTGATTTTTCTTCAGGCCGGGCACGACCATCTGGAACCAGAGGGTCTCGATCACCGGGTGTTGGATCATCGTGGGATTGGCGGCGTAGTAGCCGTCGAGGCCTTGACGCACGCTGTCGAGTGTCTGGCCTTGCATGCCCTTGCCGAAGCGCTGCGCGATGTCATTGCTGTTCGCCGTTTTGCCGGCATAGGCGCGCTCGACGTCGATCACATTCGAGATGCCGACCAGATACGCTTTCTTCTGCTCATCGGTCGACTGCATCCATTGCTGGCCTGTGACAATTGGAATGCTCTCCGCACGCGCGACGTTGCCCATCATTGCCAGCGATAGAAAAGTCAGAGATAACAGCGTTCGCCATTGTGGTTTGCTTGCCATCACATACTCCAAAGAAGTTATGTTCTCCAGCGGCCCGCCGGCGACCGCATCCGGCGGCGTCGATCGCACTATTTGGAAGAATGGTCTGTATGTCTCGTCGAATCTCCTTTCAGGTTCACCGGTCGGCGTGGTTCGCCAGTTCGGGTTCTATTGGCGTTGGGTCGTATCAGCGAATAGACACCTTGATGGCAGAAAATCTCGTGGCGGATTGGAGTGATTTGCACACATGCTGTGTGCGCGCAACGATTGACTCGTGTTGGCCTCGCCGCGTAAGACACGCTATAGAGTCTACAGCCTTTTCTGTAATTTCCAAGCCCGTTTCCGCTCGATGCGCGGCGCGTGACATTTGTGTCAAATTTCATTCGGCGAGCGAAAGGATACGATGCAATGCGCGTCAACACTCATCAGTTATCCTGCGCTCGATTGAGCGCCCGTGATATTGCTAGCGATTCATTATCGACGGCCATTCAGTGTTCTCGCCACGCAATGCGAAAACAGCTTTTGTTTGGCCTGAATGTTCGGCTTCCTGATTAGATCGTCAATCGAAAACGATTTACCAACAGTGAAACAGATGCGATTTTATGGATGCGTTTGTCCATCATCTTTATTTTCGGTCGACCACAGGTTGCCTGCGGCGGAGTGGCTGCGCAGCAGCGAAGGGGTTGGTGGTGCGCGGTTGACCGTTAGTTGCGTGGTGAGTAGCGTGACGGGACGCCGTTTCAAATGTGGTCGTACTCGTCATTAACAGTCTCTAGCTTGTATTTGCTAAATACATAGTATAGACTGTATCTGTTATTTACAGGTTTTGGCCTGTTACGCCGCCGCAGCCGAACCGGAGACCGACCGTGGACTACGCCATCAAGACACTGAGCCAGCTCAGACCGATCCTGCAGGGCTTCAGGAAGGCCGCCGGCCTCACTCAGGCCGCGATGGCCGCGCATCTCGGGGTCACGCAACAGACCTACGCGCAACTCGAAGCGAATCCGGCGACCGTCAGCGTCGAACGGCTCTTCAGGGTGTTGCGGGTCTTGCAGGTCGATCTGAAGCTCGCGCAGAGCGGATCGACGCAAAGCGTGGCCGTGGAAGACGCCGCGCCGGCGCCGAACCGCTCCCGCCGCGCCGGGAGCGGAACGCCGGTCGCCGGAGCGCCGGCCGAGGCAAAACGCAACGCTAAACGCGCCACGCGCGTGCCGCTCAAACTGGGACCGTCGGCGCAAAAGCTCAAAGCGGTCAAACCCGCCAAGACAACCAAAGCGGCCAGCATCAGCAAGAAACGGGAGGACTGGTAAGCATGGCGCGCAGCACACCGAACCGTCTGAATCTGTGGATGAACGGCCTGCGGGTCGGCGCCTGGGAAACGACACGCAGCGGCGAACGCCTGAGCTATGCCGACGAATGGATCGACGATCCGCAAGGACGTCCGCTATCGCTGTCGCTGCCGTTCACACCGGGCAATCAGGCATATCGCGGCCAGATCGTCGCCGACTATTTCGACAACCTGCTGCCCGACAGCGAACCGATCCGGCGCCGCATCGCCGCGCGCTACCGGACCGGCAGCGCCGCGCCGTTTGCGTTGCTCACCGCGCTCGGACGCGACTGCGTCGGCGCGCTGCAACTGCTGCCTCCTGACGAAGAACCGAGCGATCTGACGAGCATCCACGGTCGCGAACTCAGCGACAGCGACGTCGCGGCGTTGCTGCGCGGCACGACGACGGCGGCGCCGCTCGGGCAGCACGATCCGCTCGAAGACCTGCGTCTGTCGATCGCCGGCGCGCAGGAAAAAACCGCGCTGCTCCGTCATCGCAATCGCTGGCTGCTGCCCGAAGGCAGCACGCCGACCACGCACATCTTCAAGCTGCCGCTCGGGCTCGTCGGCAACATGCGCGCCGATATGCGCACGTCGGTGGAAAACGAATGGCTGTGCTCGCAGATCGTCGCGGCCTACGGGCTCCCCGTCGCGCGTTGCGAAATCGCGCGATTCGATGAGCAGAAGGTATTGATCGTCGAGCGCTTCGATCGCCGTTTGTCGAGCGACGCCACGTGGATCGTGCGTCTGCCGCAAGAGGACATGTGCCAGGCCACTGGCACGTCGGCGCTGCACAAGTACGAGTCCGACGGCGGTCCGGGCATCGAGGCGATCATGGAGATACTCGCGAGGTCCACACGCGCGACGACGGACCGGCGCAACTTCTTCGCGACGCAGCTGGTTTTCTGGCTGCTCGCCGCGACCGATGGCCACGCGAAGAACTTCAGCATTGCGCATCTGCCCGGCAATCGCTACGAATCCACGCCGCTTTATGACGTGCTGTCCGCGCATCCGATCATCGGCAGCGGCGCGGGGCGTCTCGCGGCGCAAAAAGTGAAACTGGCGATGGCGGTTCGCGGCAAGAACGTCCACTACCTGCTCAATCAGATCCAGCGCCGGCACTGGGTGGCCGAAGGACAGCGCGTCGGTTTTTCCGCCGCGGACGTCGATACGCTGATCGATCGGTTGACCGCGCAAACGGAGACGGTGATCGACACAGTCTCGTCGCAACTGCCCGCCGACTTTCCGCTGGACGTGGCCGATGCGGTCTTCGACGGCATGCGCCGGCTGAACCGGAAGCTTGCGCAGTAAAGCTCCGCTAGCCTGATCGACGCGCGGCACCGCGGCAACCTCACGCACGCCGCGCCGCCGCTCCATCGGTCTTCGCCGACGCACGCCACTGCACGCTCAGCAGATGCTCGCGCATGCATTGCGCGGCCGCATCCGCATCGCGCGCTTTCAGCGCATTGACGATCGCCTGATGCTGTTGCGCGAAAAACTGCCGCGTCTCCTGCGCGGACGTTTTCTCGCGCACCTCCGGCTTCACCCGCATACCGTTGATCACCTCCATCAACGCAATCAACGCGGGATTACGCGTGGCACGTCCGATCAGCAAATGAAAGCGATGATCCCATTGCTGCCACTCGTCGTCATTTTTCGCGGCGGCATTTTTGCGTGCGCATTTCTCCAGCTCCTGCAGATCGTCGCCACTCGCTTTCGTCGCGGCCAGCGCGGCCAGCGCCGGCTCGAACAGCAGCCGCATTTCGGCGATATCCGCGGGACTGGTGCCGGCGCGCAAGCCGCGCAGCGTCGGCGCAAACTTCAGCGGCCGCGCGCCCAGATAGGTGCCGCGGCCGACGCCACGCCACACGCGGCCGGACGCCTCGAGCGAAGCCAGCGCCGCGCGCAGCTCGCGACGGCTCACGTCCAGCTCCTCGGCGAGCTTTCGTTCGGGCGGCAGCGCGTCGCCGTCCTTCAACTGACGGTCGGCGATGTAGTCGAGCAGCGCATCCAATACCGGTTTGTCCATGTTGTCAACCGAACCAATTTGTATTGGTTCCTACGATACCAGAATCGCGGCGGCATGACATAGCAGCACCCGCCGATTTTTGATCCGCTACACTGGGTCGCGTTTTGATGGTTAACACCGGGTGCAACCCGGCTTCGTTAGTTTTACGCTTTCATTTTCTCCAATTGAACCATTCAATATTGGTTCTTCCGTTCGGATCGTCGTCGCCAAGGAGTCGCGCATGTCGTTTACAACCCGTCCAGAACTGATCGGCACCTTCGGCATGGTGGCCTCGACGCACTGGCTCGCGAGCGCATCGGCGATGGCGGTCCTCGAAAAAGGCGGCAATGCGTTCGACGCCGCCGCCGCGGCCGGCTTCGTCCTGCAGATCGTCGAGCCGCATCTGAACGGTCCGGGTGGCGAGTTGCCGGTGGTGTTCTACAGCTCGCGCGAAGACCGCGTGCGCGTGCTGTGCGGACAAGGCGTGACGCCCGCGCGCATGACCATCGAGCGGATGCGCAAGATGGGGCTCGACGTGGTGCCGGGCACGGGCCTGCTGCCTGCGGTCGTGCCGGGCGCATTCGGCGCGTGGATGGCGCTGCTGCGCGACTATGGCCAGTTGCCGCTCGAAGAAGTGCTGAGCTATGCGATCGGCTACGCGGAAAACGGCTATCCGGTGCTGCCACGCATGGCATCGTCGATTCTCGCGATTCAGGACTTCTTCCGCACCGAATGGACGACCTCGGCCGAGCAATGGCTGCGCAACGGCGAGGCGCCGATGCCGAACCAGTTGTTCGCGAATCCCGTGATCGCCGAAACCTACAAGCGCATCCTGCGCGAGGCGAATACGCGCAGCGATCGCGCCGAGCAGTGCGAACGCGCGCGTGATGTCTTCTATCGCGGCTTCGTCGCCGACGCGATCGACCAGTACTTCCGTTCGACCGCCGTGCTCGACACGTCGGGCCTGCGCAACAGCGGTCTGCTCGATGCGGGCGATCTCGCGCGCTGGGAGCCAACCTACGAAGACCCGGTGTCTTACGACTACGCGGGCATGCGCGTGCACAAAACCGGCCCGTGGGGCCAAGGCCCGATGTTCCTGCAACAGCTCGCGCTGCTGAAGGGTTTCGATCTCGGCGCGATGGCCCCCCTCGGGCCCGATTTCGTGCACACGGTGATCGAGTGCTCGAAGCTCGCATTCGCCGATCGCGAAGTGTTCTACGGCGACCCGGCGTTTTCGCATGTGCCGATGGACGCGCTGCTCAGCGACGCGTACAACAACGAGCGGCGCCGCCTCATCGACCCGCGCCGCGCGTCGTTCGAGTTCCGCCCCGGGCTGCTCGGCGACAGCGAGCAACGCGCCGCGCGCATCGTCGCGAATGCCGGGCGCGAGCAGGCCGGCGGCTTTGGCCAGGGTGAGCCGACTTTCGCGCCGCTGCCCGAATTGCGCGGCGATACCGTGCATCTCGACGTGGTCGACCGCTGGGGCAACATGGTGTCGGCTACGCCGTCGGGCGGGTGGCTGCAGGCGTCGCCGGCGGTGCCGGGTCTTGGCTTCAACGTCACCACGCGCGCGCAGATGTTCTGGATGGAAGAAGGACTGCCTTCGTCACTCGGCCCGGGCCGCCGGCCGCGCACCACGCTATCGCCGACGCTCGTCACGCGCGACGGCAAACCGTACGCGGCCTTCGGCACGCCGGGTGGCGACCAGCAGGATCAGTGGTCGCTGCAGCTGTTTCTCAAGCACGTGCATGGTGGCATGAACTTCCAGGCCGCCGCCGATGCGCCCTCGTTCCAGACCGCGCACTTCCCCGGCTCGTTCTATCCGCGCGCGATGCAGCTCGGCAAGATGTCGGCCGAGTCGCGCTTTCCGGACAGCACGCTCGACGAACTGCGCGCGCGGGGCCACGACCTCACCGTCGCGGAACCGTGGGCGCTCGGCCGGGTCTGCGCGGTCGCGATCCGCAACGGTTTGATGCGAGGCGCCGCTACACCGCGTCAGATGCAGGCCTACGCAATCGGCCGATAAGCGGCCCGAAGCATCCATCAGCGCAGAACGCGCGGCGTCGCCGCGCCATTTCCTTCAGGAGAAGTTGCCGTGTCCGCCGTCGCCGCCCGTCTTGAAAGACTTCCCCTGTCGAGCTTTCACCGCAGACTGCTGCTGATCGGCGGGCTCGGGTACATGTTCGACGGGCTCGATTCGTCGTCGCTCGCGTTCCTGCTGCCGGTCGTCAGTAAACTGTGGCAATTGACGAGCGCTGAGACTGGGCTCGTCGCGAGCAGCACCTATATCGGCTACTTTTTCGGCGCGTTCCTGTCGGGTGTGCTCGCCGACGTGATCGGCCGGCGCCGCATCATGATGAGCGCGCTCGCCATCTATTGCGTCGCGTCGCTCGCGAGCGCGACCGCGCACGACTGGCACACGTTCTTCGCGCTGCGCGTCGTCGCCGGCTTCGGTTCGGGCGCGGAGACGGTCGTGATCGCGCCGTTTCTCGCCGAGTTCGTGCCGCGCCGCTATCGCGGCATTTTCTGCGGCGCGCTGGTCGGCTTCATGTCGTTCGGCTATCTGACCTCGTCGATTCTCGGCTTCGCGGTCGTGCGCAACTTCGCCGACGGCTGGCGCTATCTGGCCGTGATCACGTCGCTGCCCGTCGTGATGCTGCTGTGGTGGCGCCGGACGCTGCCCGAATCGCCGCGCTGGCTCGAAAGCCAGGGCCGCGCGGCCGAAGCGAACGGCATCGTCGGCCGCATCGAAGCGGCGTTCGTCGAGCGCGGCATTGCGCTTGCGCCCGTGACTGCGAACCACGCGCTACACGCGGTGCCCACGCCGGCCTCGACGCCGGCGCGCGGCAACGCGTGGCGCAACGTGCTCACGCTGTGGTCGCCGCGACTCGCGCGCACGACCGCGGTCAGCTGGCTGATGTGGTTCTCGGTCGCGTTCGCGTACTACTCGTTCTTCTCGTGGATCCCGAGCCTGCTCGTCAAGGAAGGGCTGACGATGACGAAGAGCTTCGGCTATTCGATTGCAATCTATGGCGCGCAGATTCCCGGCTACTTCTCGGCGGCGTGGCTCAACGAGAAGATCGGGCGTAAGGCGGTGGTCGCTTCCTACATGCTGCTCGGCGGCATCGCCGCGATCACGCTCGCGTTTTCTCACACCGGCATACAGATCATGACGGCGGGCATCGCGCTGTCGTTTTTCATGAACGGCGCATTCGCCGGCGTCTACGCTTACACGCCGGAAGTGTTTCCGACCGCGATACGCACGACGGGCACGGGCTCGTCGTCATCGTTCGGCCGCATCGGCTCGGTCAGCGCGCCGATCCTCGTCGGCCTCGTTTATCCGCTGTCCGGTTTCCCCGGTGTATTCGCGATGACCACGACGGTGCTGGTGATCGGCGCATGCGTGGTGTTCTTCCTCGGCATCGAAACGCGCAACCGCTCGCTCGAAGATATCGAGGCGAGCGAACTCGAACCGGCTCGCGACGCGCGAGGCCAGCTGAACTCCACCCGCATGCACGGCTGAACGCACTGCGACTTTTCACACTTTCCGATGCAAACGCGATGCAAATGATGAAAGGCAACCTGACCGAACCCGCACCGCACGAAACGCAGATGCTGGATATCGCAGACCTCGAGCGTCTCGCGCTGGCGATGCGCCTGAAGAACCAACCTCTCGAGCTGTTCCGCGCGGTTCACGCGGTGGCGGCAAAGGCGATAGGCCTAAGCCTGTTCACGATCATGTCCTACGATGCGCGGCGTCATGAGGTCGAGCGGGTCTACACGAACATGCCGGACGTCTACCCACTGGGTGGCCGCAAAAAGAAGCAAGGCACCGCGTGGGCGCGACAGATACTTCAGGATCGGAAGCCGTTTCGTGCGGCCACGTCGCAAGGCATTCGCGAGGTCTTCGACGATCATGCGGTGATGACGGCTATCGGTCTCGGCTCGATCCTGAACATTCCGATCGCCTATGATGGCGTGTGCATCGGTACGATGAACCTGACCCACAAGGAAGGCTGGTACACCAGCCGTCATGAAAGCATAGGCCTCCTGATCGGCGCCTTCCTTGCCCCCGCTCTGCTCAAGCAGAATACGGCGTCCCCCGCTTGCGCCGCCCGTTCATGAAAACACCATCCGACCTGCAAAACTATCGAGCGGTGACCCATCCCGCCGTCTCGCAAGGCCGCTGGGTGCTGGTCTTCGTGCTCGGCTACCTCGCGCTGATCGCCGATGGCGCCGACGTGATGATGTACGGCCTCACCCTGTCGCGCATCAAGGACGATTTCGGGCTGACCAATGTCGAAGCGGGCGCGCTCGGCAGCCTGACCTTGCTCGGCATGGCGATCGGCGGCATCGTCGGCGGCTGGTTGAGCGATCGTCTCGGCCGCGTGCGGGTCATCGCATGGGCGCTCGCGCTGTTCTCGCTCGGCGCGGGGATGCTCGGGTTCACGCACAGCTTCGTCGAATTCGCGGCGGTGCGCTTTATCAGTTCGCTCGGCATTGGCTGCATGGTGCTGGTCACCACGCTCGTGGCCGAATATGTGCCGACCGAACGGCGCTCGCTGGTACTCGGCATGCTGCAAACCGGCATTTCGGCCGGCTATATCGTCGTGATCGCCCTCAGCAACTGGATCCTGCCGCAGTACGGCTGGCGCACGCTGTACTACGTGTCTGCCGTGCCGGTGCTGCTCGCATTCGCGATCAAGTTCGCGGTGCCCGAACCGGCGGCATGGCTCGCTAGCCGGGCTGCCGACCGTGCGAGCAAAACGCGGCTCGTCGACAATCGCTACGCGCAGATTTTCCGCGACCGCCAGGCGCGCACGATATTCATCCTGTGGACCTTCGCGTCAGTCTTCGTGCTCTCCGGTTTTTACGGCCTGAACAACTGGCTGCCGACGTATCTCGAGAAGGAATTGCACATCAAGTTCAGCTCGCTGACCGGCTATATGATCGGCACATACATGGTCGCCTTCATCGGCAAGATCTTCGCGGGCTGGCTCGGTGACCGCTGGAGCCGGCGCGGCGTGTACGTGCTGGGCTGCATCGGTGCGGCACTCTTTCTGCCCGTGATCATTTTCTGGCATACCCGCGACAACATTTCCACGCTGATGCTTTTCTTCGGCTTTCTGTACGGCGTGCCGCTCGGCACGATCGGCACGTTCATGTCGGAGAGTTTTGCGACGCCGGTGCGCGGCACCGCGGTGGGCGGCTCGTATAATCTCGGGCGCTTCTGTTCGGGGGCGGCGCCGATTGTCATCGGTTTCATCGCGACGCAGTTCTCGATCGGTCTCGGCTTTTTGGTGGTCGGCGCGGTGTTCTTTTTGAGCGGCGTGACTGCATTGTTCGTTCCCGACCGGCTATACGACACGCAGCATTAAATCGACGCGAAAATGACGAAATCATGTCGTGTCGATGAATGGCCCAGGTTCCGGCGCTAAAACTGGGTCGCCGGATAGCCCGGGCACCACGAGGAAGTATTACTGCGTTCCGGGGACAATGTTTGCAATGGTCCAGTTGTTCGTCGTTACGAGCACATAGTCGCCATTGACACCCAGCCATTTATGCCCGCGCGGCGGCGCATTGAGGCCGTGTCCACGCCAGTCGTCCATCATGAAGTTGTAGTTGCGATATTCGGCCGGCACACGTTGACCTTTATGCCAGTCACGGTGCGGAATCGACGGCATCACCTGCTGACGGCCCGTACCGGCCATCTGGCCGCCACCCTCGTCCTTGGGCGGCCCAGCCGCAATCGCGAGCGCGGACATACCGGCAAATGACAAGGCGACGAGTTGCGCAACAAAGCGATTATTCATGTTCGAACCTCCGTGCGGTGGTAGAAAGCCCCGAGCATTCACGCGATTGACGTGAAAAGTGATCGTCCAGCTACTCGCAGATTCATTAACTCGAACTTCATTGCAGCGATTGCTGGTGTATCGAATGTAATCTTTGCAAATCGCGAGATATCAAATTCGATAATTCAGGCGCGAAGTCGTTAAAAAGTATAGTAAAAGGAAGTTCGACTTCAAGCCGGACATGCCCACCACTAGCGCGTGCGTCAACCCGGCGATTAGCGGGGCGATTCGATTCGTCGCGTCGATCGTCTGGACGGATCGCGCCTTCCTGGCGGCGGCGGACGCGCGCCGCGCTGTCGCCCGCTCGCCACTTCAGCGAGCGGGCGACACTTTGCCAGTCACCGGCCAGATTGATTCGCTTGACTGATCAATAGTCGACCGCATCGCGGATGATCGGGCAGGTCATGCAGTGACCGCCGCCACGTCCACGGCCCAGCTCCGCACCGACGATCGTAATCACCTCGATGCCCTGCTTGCGCAACAGCGTGTTCGTGTACGTGTTGCGGTCGTATGCATAGACGACGCCCGGGGACGCGCACACGAGGTTCGCACCGCTATCCCACTGCGTGCGCTCGCGTTGATAGTCGCTGCCGCCCGCCTCGACCACGCGCAGATGCTTCAGCCCGAGCGCCTCGGCGACGACGTCGGTGAACGGCTTGTTTTCGGCGTGCAATTCGACGCCGCTCGGATGGCTGCTCGGCCGATACGAATAGGTGCGCGTCTTCGCCATGAAGTCCGGGGCGACCAGCACGCAATCGCGATCGGCGAACGTGAACACGGTATCGAGGTGCATTGCCGCGCGAATCTTCGGCATCGCCGCGACGATCACGCGCTCGGCCGCGCCCTTCTTGAACAGCGTTGCCGCCAGTTGACTGATGGCCTGCCGCGAGGTGCGCTCGCTCATGCCGATCAGCACGACACCCTTGCCGATCGGCATCACATCGCCGCCTTCCAGCGTGGCGAGACCGTGGTCCTGAGTCGGGTCGCCCCACCAGACGTTGACCTTGGCCGCGAAATCGGGGTGGAACTTGTAGATCGCCGTGGTCAGGATCGTCTCCTCGTGGCGGGCCGGCCAGTACAGCGCATTCAGCGTGACGCCCCCATAGATCCAGCACGTCGTGTCGCGCGTGTACAGCGTGTTCGGCAGCGGCGGCAGCAGATATTCGGTGCCGCCCGCCGCTTCTTTCGCGACCTCCAGCGCCTTGCCGCCGTGCGCTTCCGGGAAGTCGTGAGTGGATAGCCCGCCAATCAGCGTTTCGGCCAGCTTGCGATTGTCGAGCCCTTCCAGATAGCTTCTCAATTCATCGATAAAGCCGAGGCCGACCTGATTCGGCACCACCTGGTTGTCGAGAATCCACTTCTTGCCTTCGGGCACCGCGACCGTTTCGGCGAGCAGATTGTGCATCTCCACCACTTCGACGCCGCGGTCGCGCATCTTCGTGACGAAGTCGAAGTGGTCGCGCTTCGCGTTCTCGACCCACAGTACGTCGTCGAACAGCAGTTCATCGCAATTGCTCGGGGTAAGACGCTGATGCGCGAGCCCCGGTGCGCAGACCATCACTTTGCGCAGCTGCCCGACTTCCGAGTAGACACCCAATTCACCCGCTTTCGCGTCCGTGTTCGCCATGATGATCTCCTGAATGCCAATGTTGGCCCGCTCTGTTCAATCGGATTTCACTAAAACTAAATCTCGATCCTTCCGGTTACGAGGCCATAGATGCCGATGATCGCGCCAATGATCGCAACGATAAAAATGATCCAGTCGGAAGCGATGAAGACATTCTTGTTCTGCTCGCGCCGAGCCCAAATATAAAGCGCCGTTCCTGGGGCATACAGGACGGCGGAAAGCAGAATGAATTTCAGGCCACCCGCCCAGATCATGAAGACCGTATAGATCGAGGCGATTGCGGCCATGATCAAGTCACGCCGGCGCTCGTCGGCGCGCGCGTCGTAACCATCGCCGCGATTCGCGTTCATGCAGCCGAACGCCGCGACGAAGAGGTACGGAATCAACGACATCGCGCTCGTCAGATTCAGCATCAGCGCGAACGCATCGCGCGAGAAGTAGGTGCTGATGACGAGCAGCTGCACCACGATGTTGGTCAGCCACAATGCATTGGCAGGTACCTTGTTAGCGTTTTCCCTCGCGAATACGGCGGGCATGTCTTCAGTCTTTGCCGCCGTGAACAAGACTTCGGCGCAGATCAGCGACCAGGCGAGATAAGCGCCCAGTACCGAAATCAGCAGGCCTATGCTGACGAAAACCGCGCCCCAATGACCGACCACCGCTTCGAGCACCGCCGCCATCGACGGTTGCCGCATGGCCGCGATGTCCACGCGCTGAAGCACGGCGTAAGGCAGCATCGTCACGAGCACCATCAGCGAGGTCACGACGACGAAGCCGAGAATCGTCGACTGTCCGACATCGGAGCGCTTCTTCGCATAACGGGAATAAACGCTCGCCCCTTCGATACCGATGAACACGAACACCGTGACCAGCATCGTGGTCCGCACCTGCTCGAGGATATTGCCTTCGAGTCCACCGCCATAGAGGTTGGCCTGGAACAGGTCCAACCGGAAGCCGAAGATCAGGATCAAGATGAACACCAGAATCGGAATGACCTTGGCGACCGTGACGATACTGTTGATGAAGGCCGCCTGCTGCACGCCCTTCAGGATCATGAAATGAAATAGCCAGATGCCGATCGATGCAACGACGATAGCGACGACCGTATTGCCGTCACCGAACACGGGAAAAAACGCACCGAGTGTCGACTTGATCAGCACCCAGTAAGAAACGTTGCCGATACAGCTACCGATCCAATAGCCAAATGCGGAGAGAAAACCCGGATAGTCGCCAAAGCCCGCTTTCGCATACGCAAACACGCCGGCGTCCAGTTCGGGTTTTCGTTCGGCCAGCGCCTGAAATACGCGCGCCAGCATATACATGCCCGTGCCCGCAATCAGCCAGGCAATCACGGCACCCAACGGACCGGTGGCATTGGCAAAAGTGCGCGGCAGGGAAAAGATCCCGGCTCCGACCATGCCGCCCACCACCATCCCGGTGAGTTGCATTTTTGACAGCTTTTGTGGAGTGGACGCCATTCGGATTCCTTTTAGTTACCTTTTTAACAAGGATCTTTAATCAGATTCGAACGAAACGTGTCTCTCGGCCAATCTTGCTGTTGATCAGCCGTGCTACTCTGCAACCACCACACGAAAAGAATGGTCTGTCCGTTGGCGTTTGTCAATTTATCGAAGACAAGGTAACGGACTGTGGCTCGCTATGCGATCGAATCCATCGATGCTGCGTTGCCGAATCTGGTTGAATGCGCGAATTAGCAATTCACCACGCATCTGAATCGCTCGCATCGATAAGTCGCACTGAATATCGATGATTTAACAATGATGCGACCTGCCGCATCACCGCCGCGGTTTTCTCAAATGATGGGGAATCGCTGAAGCGAGCTGAACCGGTGGTCGTTCAGAACTACTGAGAAGCACCAGAGCCACAGCTCGAAATGGCGCGCGGGGGTCATTAATAGTGCAAACCCGATGGCGATTTCGTAATGGCGGGCTTTGTGAATTTTTCTGACGGAATCGCCCGCGTGGCCGCGCCGCAAGACGTCCAACTATGACTCGTGCAACTTCCTCAACGTCAGCCGCGCTTCGAGACCGCCGCCGACGCGGTTGTGCAGCGTAAGCGTCGCGTCCATCGCGAGCGCGAGTTGCCGCGCGATCGCGAGCCCCAGCCCCGTGCCGCCCGTTTGACGATTGCGCGACCCTTCGAGCCGCACGAACGGCTCGAACACCGTCTCCAGCGACTCGGCTGGAATGCCGGGACCGCGATCGAGCACCGACACGGTAGCCTCGCCATCGTGCAACGCCCCGATATCGATCTGCGCGGCGCCGCCGTACCTCAGCGCGTTGTCGACCAGATTGCCGACGATGCGCTTCAACGCCTGCGGACGCATCGTCAGCGACTGGCCGAAGTGGCCCTGCAGTGACACTTGCTGACCCGCGTCGACGTAATCGCAGACCAGGCTGTCGAACAGCGCATCGGGATCGATGCGGCGCGGCACCTCGGTCGTGCCATGCATCGTGCGCGCATAGGTGACCCCTTCCTTGACCAGCGCCTCCATTTCCCGCAGATCCTGGCGCAGCTTTGCGGCCTCGCTGTCGTTGTCCATCGTGTCGACACGCAGACGCATGCGCGTGATCGGCGTCTGCAAATCGTGCGAAATCGCCGCGAGAATCTGCATGCGCTCGGTCATGTACGTGGCGATCCGGTCCTGCATCGCGTTGAACGCGCGCGCGGCGCGCGCCACTTCAGACGGACCGGCTTCGGGCAGACGCTCGGCCTTCAGGTCGGGGCCGAGCGTGTCGGCCGCGACTGCGAGCTGATTGAGCGGGCGCGTCGCGAGCCGTACCGCCAGCCAGCAGCAGGCCGCGAGCACGAGCAGCTGCAGCGTCAGCACGAGCGGCAGCCAGCGCGACAACGGGGCGCCGGGCATCGGCCGCAGGTCGATGGTGAGCGGCGTGCCGTCGCTCAGTTTCAGGTGCACCTGCAGACGCTCGCGATCGCCCGGCACTGCATTGACGGTCAATGGATAACGCGTGCCGATGCCATCGCCGATCGACTGCGCGACGCGCGCCGACAGGTTCGCGTCGACCGGGGCGCCTGGCATGCCCGGGCCGAGCATGAACTCATAGCTGCGCCGCGCGAGCCGCGGCAGCCACTGGGCGCGCTCGTCGGGCGGCAGATGATCGAGCAGCGCGACCGAGCTCGCCACTTCGCGCTCGATGTAGCCCATCATGATGTTGGTCATCGTCTGGTCGCGCTCGGTCATCGTGAGCCAGAACGACAGCGCCTGCGCGAGCGCGAGCCCGACGAACAAAATCACCGCGAGCCGCGCGAACAGCGTGCGCGGCCAATGCGGCCAGCGCAGCAACGACGGTGATGGAGATGCGTTCATTCCGGATCTCCGATCGCGGTCACGGCCGCTGAAAACACATAGCCCTCGCTGCGCAGCGTCTTGATGTAGCGCGGCTCGCGCGCGCCGTCCCGCAGGCGTTGACGCAGGCGGCTCACCATCAGATCGATCGAGCGGTCGAACGGATCGGCCTGGCGTCCCTGGGTGAGATTCAGCAACTGATCGCGCGTGAGCACGCGCTGCGGATGATCGAGAAACACGCGCAACAGACGGTACTCCGCGCCGCTCAACGCCACCTCGGTTCCGTCCGCGTCGAGCAGATGGCGCGCGGTCGTGTCGAGCCGCCAGTCGCCGAAGCACAGCATCGGCGCCGACTCCGTCACCTCCATGCCGGGCGGCAGCATGCGCGCGCGGCGCAGCACCGAACGGATTCGCGCGAGCAACTCGCGTGCGGCGAACGGTTTGGTCAGGTAATCGTCGGCGCCCATTTCGAGGCCGACGATCCGGTCCGCTTCCTCGCTGCGCGCCGTCAGCATCAGGATCGGCACCGTGCGGAACTTGCCCGCGCGCAACTCACGGCACAGCACGAGGCCGTCTTCGCCGGGCAGCATCAGGTCGAGCACGATCAGGTCGGGCGCGCCATTCTCGAGCGCGGCGCGCATCTGGCGGCCATTGGCCGCGAGCGAGACGCGCACGCCGTTTTTCTCGAGGTATCCCGCGAGCAGTTCACGGATACCGCGATCGTCATCGACGATCAGTACGTGGTCGGAGGTTTCCATCGACGGATTATCTGCTGCGGCGTTTGAGTTGCACGCCGCTCGACTGGATCAATGCACACTGCAACGGATGCGCGAGTTCGGCCGCGAAGCCGCCCGCCACGAACACAGCGATGGCGAACAGGCGTTTCATGCGTCCTCCAGCACGGAAAGACTCGCGCCATCGGCCACGCCGGCTTCGAGCGCGTAAGGATCGACCCCGTCGAGGCAGCCAATATTGACGCGCCATTGCTGCGGATCCTTGCGCGTCTGATGAAAAGGATAGATGCCGCAATGCTTGCAGAAGTAGTGTTTCGCGACCTTCGTGTTGAATTGGTAGAGCGTCAGTGAATCCTCGCCACTCAGAATCTTTAACTGACTGGCGGGAAAGAGCGGCGTCATCAGCGCGCCCTTGCGGCGGCACAGGCTGCAGTTGCAACGACCGGCCGGAACGATTTCGGTGCGAACTTCGAACTTGACGGCCCCGCAGTGACAGGACCCTTGCAGCAACCCGGCGTTCATGATGCTCTCCGTGATTTGACGATGCCTGCTTTATAGCCCGCTTCATCAGTCGAATTATGTCGTAATGTATCCGGCCGCCGAGACGATACATTACATTGCAATAAGCCGCGGCGATTAGCACAAGGCGAAACAGCGAAGATATACACGCGAATTAGCATTTAAGCGGCACGCGCAAACGGATACCGCAGGTTGCTTGATTGCCACCGCATTATCGCGCTCAACCGTGTAAAGATACTCCGCCTATCCATGATTATGTAAGCGGCGCAACGTGGCGCGCCGGCCGGCCTCCCTACACGCTGTTTTTGACCTCGGCGTGACCAACCGGGTTTTCTATCTTCCGCTTGAATAGCCGGCATGGCCAGGCACCATCGCGCGTGGCCAGCAAGCGGGCGATGACGGCCACGAGCCGATTGCTGGCAAGCTCTGTGAATCAAGTTGAATACGCTTGACTTTTAGTCACTGGCCACTTCCAATACCGATGGTGCAGTGCGATGTTTCGCCTTTGAAACACGCCTCACTTCATTCGGTAGTTCACAGCATTGGCCAGCAGTTCATTCGTCCGCCGTGCATGCGGCGTCAGTTCGCGAAATGGAGCACTCCTCACTACAGGAGTCGTCTTGGCTGCAACAAAAAACCAACCCGCCCGCCGCGAACCCGCCCTTATCGACCTCGCATTGCAAGGCGGCGGATCGCACGGTGCTTTTACATGGGGCGTCCTCGACCGTTTGCTCGAAGAGTCGTGGCTGCGGATCGAAGGAATATCGGGTACATCGGCTGGCGCGATGAACGCCGCGGTGCTGGTGAGCGGCTATCAGGCAGACGGCGCGGCTGGCGCGCGCGCCGCGCTCGAAGCCTTCTGGCGGCGAGTATTCGAAGCATCGGTGTACAGCCCGTTTCGCCGTACCCCGTTCGACGTGTTGATGGGCCGCTGGACGCTCGACTACTCGCCGCTCTTCATCGCGATGGACCTCGCGGCGCGCGTGTTTTCTCCATACGACCTGAACCCGCGCGGTGTACATCCGCTGGCGAAGATTCTGCAGGACTCGATCGATTTCGCGCATCTGCGCGACGCGCCGATCAAGCTGTTCATCACCGCGACGCGCGTGCGCACGGGCCAGGCGCGTGTGTTTCGCAATGGCGACCTGACGCCTGACGTGCTGCTCGCCTCCGGCTGCCTGCCCACGCTGTTTCAGGCCGTGCAGATCGACGGTGAGGACTACTGGGACGGCGGCTATGCCGGTAATCCGACCATGACGCCGCTGGTACGCGAATGCACGTCGAGCGACACGCTGCTGATCCAGGTCAATCCCGTCGTGCGGGACGAAACCCCGCGCACCGCGCGCGACATCATCAGTCGCCTGAACGAAGTTGCCTTCAACGCGCCGCTGCTGAAAGAGCTGCGCATGATCGCGCTGCTGCGCCGCGCGGCGGACCCCGGCAGCGACGAAGGCCGCCATTGGGCGGCGATGCGCATCCATCGGATCGCGAGCGAGCTGATGACCGAACTCGGCTACTCGTCGAAGCTGAACGCCGAGTGGAGCTTTCTGACGATGCTGCGCGACGAAGGCCGGCGTGCCGCCGACGCGTTCCTCGCCGAGCACGGCGATTCGATCGGCGTGCGCTCCTCGCTGGATCTCGACGCGTTGCTCGACGGAGTCTGACCATGGAAGTCATCACCCTGTCACCGCTCGCGATCGGTCTAGGGCTTTTCGGCATGCTCGCGAGTCTCGCGCTGCTGATCGGCTTCGCGTACCGCGGCTGGACCGTGCTGCTGCTCGCGCCGTTCGCCGCGATGCTGGCCGCCGCGATTTCGGGCGAACCGATTCTCGCGCATTGGACCCAGACCTTCATGCTCAGCGCCGCGCGCTTTCTCGCGCAGTTCTTTCCGTTGTTCCTGCTCGGCGCGCTGTTCGGCAAGCTGATGGAAGACAGCGGCTCCGTGAAGGCGATCGCCAGTTACATGACGGAGAAGCTTGGCGCGAATCGGGCGATTCTCGCGGTCGTGATCGGTGGCGCGCTCGTCACCTATGGCGGCGTCAGCCTCTTCGTGGCGTTCTTCGTGCTCGCGCCGATGGCCACCGCCCTCTTCCAGGCCGCCAATATTCCGCGCCGTCTGATGCCGGCCGCGATCGCGCTCGGCACGTCGACGTTCACGATGTCCGCGCTGCCCGGCACACCGGCTATCCAGAACGCGATCCCGATGCCGTTCTTTGGTACGACGCCGTTTGCGGCGCCTGGGCTTGGCATCATCGCGAGTATCGTGATGGTGGTGTTCGGGATCTGGTGGTTGTCCTTGCAGCAATCGCGCGCGAAGGCGGCCAATGAAGGATTCGACGGACTGAAGGCGGTGGTGAAATCCGCCAGGGCGCCGGCCAGCGACAGCCTCGTGCGCGAGCGCGCAAGCGTATCGCAGAGTTTCGATCCGGAGGAAGCGAAGCGCGGGCATGTCAGCGAGAGTCTGCCTTCGTTCGGCGTCGCGCTCGCGCCGCTCGTGCTCGTCGTGCTGACGAACTTCTTGATGAACGTGATCGTGCTGCCGCGCATCGACGCCGACTATCTGGCCGAGGTCCGTTGGGGCGAGACGTCGCTTGCGGCGGTCGGCGGTGTGTGGGGCGTGTGCGTGGCGCTCACCGTCGCGATCGTCGTGCTCGTGCTGCTCAATCGGCATCGCCTGGTAGCGCTGCGCGAGACGATCGACGCGGGCGCGAATGCATCGGTGCTGCCGGTGCTCAACGTCGGCAGTCTGGTCGGCTATGGCGCGGTGATCGCCGCGCTACCAGCGTTCGCGCTCGTGCGCGAATGGGTGCTGGGTATCGGCGGTGGTCCGCTCGTATCGCTCGCGGTCGCCACCAATCTGCTCGCGGCGCTGACCGGCTCGGCCTCGGGCGGTCTCACCATTGCGCTCGACGCGCTCGGCAGCACCTATCTGCAACTGGCTGCGCAATATGGCATCGACCCGGCGCTGCTGCATCGGGTCGCAGTGATTTCCTCTGGCACACTCGACAGCCTGCCGCATAACGGCGCGGTCGTGACGCTGCTTGCCGTGTGTGGGTCGAACCACCGCGAAAGCTATCGCGACATCGTGATCGTCGGGATTCTCGGCGCGTTACTCGCGCTGGTGGTGGTGATCGTGCTTGGCTCGCTGTTCGGGTCGTTCTGAGAGTTCTGAAGTATCAAGGGGTCTTGCACTGACGTTGTTATCCGTCAGTGCAAGACCCCTTTCTATTTGCCCGTCGGCTCAGTTTGGGCTGCTTTGCAGCCGATTTCCGGCTCACTTCACGCCGCCGCGCGCGCCGCATTCATCCGGCCGAACACGAACTGCCCCAGATACCATACCAGCTCGGTATTTGCGAAAATCGCATCTTCGGTGACCGTCGACGGTTCGAGCTTCATCCGACGCAGCATCAGCTTGCCTTCGCGCGACGTCGTCCACGCATGCATCAGTTCCTTGCGCGTCTTCGCATCGGCGGCGTTGAAATGGTCGCGGCCCTTGCGCGAATCCTCGTTCATGCGCGCACGCACTTCTTCTTCGCGCGTCGCGATGCTGTGCGCCACGGTCTTTCTCGTTTCGGTCTTAACCGCCTGTTCCTGCGCTTCGTCGGCGAGCAGTTTGGCCTGTACGTCGACCATCGTGCGCTCGGCGTCGGAGATCTTCCAGTTGTCGCGTAGCGCGCGCATCAGGTAGCCCGCGGGGCTCCTCTTGACCTGGCCGCGCTTGATCCTGAAGCGCGTGTATTCGACGGCCTGCTGGATGCGTTCGTCGGTCCAGAGTTCGCGGTTCTCCGAAATCTCGCTGAACTGCTTGGTCGAGAGCCCGAATTCGTGGGTGAGAATCTTGTACAGATGGCTCGCGTCGGCGAGGCTCGCGAGTACCGCGTCGGCTGTGTCCTTGCGCTTGAGCAGGAAGCGGATGCGGTCGATTTTCTTCGACGTCGTGGTTGCAGTCCGCGTCTCGTAGGATATCTCGACGTCCGACACTTCGTTGATCTCGCGCACCGCCGGCTCGAGCCAATCGCGCTTGAAGTATTTGAAAATGGCGGCATTCGCGCCCATTTTGCCGGGCCAGTTGCGCATTTCCTCGAGCTGGATCCAGTCGGTGCGTCCCGCGGGCACGTTGGGCAAAACTTTGTCGTAGATCGCGCGCGCGAGACTGCGCGTGAACGCGGTGGAAATGCGCAAGCTCAGCCAATGCGATTTCTGCGGATCGCGGATATGCGGCACGAGCCGCGGATGGACGTCGAAACGCATACGTCCGCGATGAAAGCCGACCATGCCGATCAACTGAACCTGCACCCACAGATCGTCTTCGTTGGGCTCGCGGTCCGCGGGCGTATTCGTCACGCGAACTTTCGCGTTCTGCGCTTCGTCGGCGATCGTGCGCAAATGCTTCAGGTTGCGGCTGTCGTAACGCATCAGCCACTTGAAGTAGTTGAGTTCGACGTCGTACTGATCGCGCTGCTCGGGCTCCTGCGCGACGATGAAGTACGCGGCGTCGAGAAAGCGCCGCGCCGGCAGCCCCATATTGACGATTTCGGTGAAGAAATCGTTGCGCTGATAACCGATCTCGCGATTGGACTCGTTGATGCGCAATCCCTGATCGAACATGTCTTCGAACAGCGCGAGCGCCATCTGGCGTGACGTCGCTTTCGACCTGCCCTCTTCCGGATTGTCCGCGGCCATGTTCTTCATCCACTTTTTCGCTCCTGGGACTGTAAGCATGCGGTGGTGAGCTGTCAACACACAGAACCTCACCATTGGACGACCGCGGCGGAGGCCGTTTCGGCGTGCATTCCGCGGATCGGCACACAGAACCTCACCATGTTCACAAAGAACCTCACCTTGCGGGCGAGCTTTCGCGCCGCAAGGCCTTATGCGACGGCCCTTTCAACCCCGTTCCCACCAAACGCACAACCCACCTCACCTTCGCGATTCGACGCAATGGCAGACACATTGAACCGCACCTTGGTGGGGAATCGATCTCACCTTGCTGCACAAAGAACCCCACCTCGGAGCACAGCGAACCTCACCTTCAACACAACACACCTCACCTTTTCGGACTTAAGTGCTTGAATGGATTGAATAGTGTTTGGTTGCGTTGGTTTGTGGGTTTGCTCTCGGTTTTAAAAAAACCTACCAACTCGGCTTCACAATAAATGCGGCGTAGGATTGCGCGATGCAGCATGGTGATGTTGATTGTGCGAGACGTTGAACGGGTCTGCGTAGGGCTGCAGTCAAGGTGAGGTTGGTTGTGCTGCTACAGTGATTGGCAACTCGTGGCGATGAGCTGAACCTCTGGCTGACGGCCTGGCTCCGGCGTATTGCCGCTTCCGTAGGTGAGGTTGATTGTGCATTTGCGTCCTAAATCAGGGGAGCGCTCGGCGGGCGGTGGCGAAAAGCTGATAATGGTGAGGTCGGTTGTGCAGAACATTGCCTGACCGGTCTTTCAGGAAATGAGAAAGTGCACAAATGACCTCACCAAGTGCTTAAGTCTTGAGCAGGAAGTGCCGACTCGGGTACCCAGAATGCGAGAAAGGTGAGGTCATTTGTGCCTTCGAGGACACGGTGTTTCGGGGCTCCTTAAGTTTCCACGGCGGTTCCGCAACCGCAAACGGTCTGGAAATACAGAAATTTGCAGAAAATCCGCATAAAAACAGTAATTTAAAAAGCTATTTTCAAGTATTTCCTGTATTCTGAGGTTTCTGGAATTTTATGGAAAAACCTCAGAATGGTCAGAACGAGCCAACTTCCTGCCGTAGACCGAACCGTTCACTTTGAGCAGATCAGTGAGTTCGCAGAAAAAGTCACCATTTTCACTAATGAGCTGCGTGACACGATTCTGGCACCGCGTCCTCGAAAAACGGCTCCCGTTTTCAAAACTGGCGAGATTGCCGAGATGTGCAACGTCTCACACTCGCAGGTTCAGTATCTCGCGACAAAAGGCGACGGAGAACTGCCTTCGGGCACGGCGGCAGGCACGGGCCGTACCCGGACCTTCACGCTGGAAGAGGCGCGGATCTGGGTACAAAAGATTTCCGACATCTACCAGACTCCACTGGTCACGCGCCTGAAGGAGCCAGACGGGAAGATCATTATCACCGCGCAGCTCAAAGGTGGCTCCGCCAAGACGACGACGACGATGTGCCTCGCCCAAGGGCTGTCGCTGCGGGGACGCAAAGTGTTGGTGCTTGATCTCGACCCGCAGGCGTCGCTTTCGGAACTGTGTGGACTGTATGCGGAAAAAGACGTGACGCCTGAAGATACGGTATTGCCGTACGTCTACGACCAGGACATCGAAGGCGGACTCGAGGGCCGGGTCCAGTCGACGTACTGGGATGGCATCGACGTGATTCCTGCGCACACGGAACTGATTGGAGCAGAGTTCCATCTGCCGGCGATGCAAAAGATGCGGCCGGGTTTTCGCTTCTGGACCGTGCTTCGTCAAGGGCTCGAGCCGCTGCGCAAGAAGTACGACTACATTCTCATGGATACGTCGCCGTCGCTGTCGTACCTCAATCTGAACGCGCTGATGGCCGCGGATGCCATGGTGATGCCGATGGTGCCGGAAAACCTGGACTTCATCAGCTCGCTGTCGTTCTGGCGACTTTTCTCGGACGTGTCCAAGAGCTTTATCAAATTCGAGACGGACAAGAAGTACGACTTCGTGTCGCTGGTGTTGTCGCGGGTCGATTATGGGCGGAACTCGTCGGCGCCGATCGTGCGCGCGTGGGCGCAAAGCGCGTACGAAAACTGGCTGCATTCGATCGAGGTACCGGCGAGCTCGGTGATGAGCACCGGGGCGTTGGCGTTCTCGACCGTCTTCGACATCAGCAGCAATCACAGCGCGGCCAAGTCGCTGCAACGCGTGCGGCAACCTCTCGTCGACTACTGTCGCTGGATCGACGAGATCTATTCGGAAAAATGGAGGAACGCGCAATGAGCAATATGCGAGAACAGTTGCTGGCCAAGACGTCCGGCATTCGCAAAACTTCGTCGATCAACGAGGACGAGGTGAAGCGCAGCAACCGCACGCAAACGGCGCCCGGCCTTGCCGGCGCGCTGGCCGTTGCGCAACTTCGCGTGCAGGAACTGGAATCGACTGGCGTCTCATCGCAACTGGCGGTTGCGGGCATCTTGCCGAACCCTTGGCAGCCGCGTCGCGTGTTCAACGAAGCAAAGTTAGCCGAGCTTGCGGAGTCGATCCGGGAAGTTGGACTGATGCAGCCGATCGTGGTCCGTCGTGTTGCGGACGACTATCAGATCGTCGCCGGCGAACGACGCTGGCGTGCGCACAAGATGTTGGGGCTGGATACGATCAAGGCCGTGGTCGCGGATTGCTCGGACTCGGATATGGCCGTGCTCGCAATGGTCGAAAACATTAGCCGCGACGACCTTGCTGACTATGAAATCGGCGTGGCAATTCGTCGATCGGAAGCAGAGTTCCCGAATCGCAAGCGACTGGCGGAAGCGATGGGATTGTCGCGGGCAGGTCTGTATCAGTTCTTGTCGTTCGACAATCTTCCGGACTTCATCAAGAAAGATCTCGATATTCAACCGCGACTATTGGGGGGGACTGCGGCGCAAGCAATTGCAGCGGCTATCAAAAAGCATGGCGAGGATGGCGTTAAAGCCGCTCGCGAAATTTGGCCTCTGTTGGTGAGAGGCGAAATAGATCAGGGCAAGGTCGCGGCGGCAATCACCGCCCTGGCGACCCGGCAGACGACGTCGGGTGGTACCAGCGGACGCAGCATCGAGAAATTTTTCGCCGGACGAGAGCACGCTGGGAGCATCACCAAGGATGTGAGTAACTTCACGATCAAGATCAAGACCGGGGTGATCACCGAGGCGCAAGAAGTTCAGATACGACAGTTGATCGGACAGATGTTCCAATCGCAGCCGAAGACGAGCTAATCGGTGGCTCGGTTGTAGTCTTAAAAGGCCCGCTTAGTGCGGGCTTTTTTTGACCAATCAAATCAGTCCAAATCGAGGAGTGTCTAGAGTCTAGACATTCACTCAGCAGCCCAACCCTTGCACCATCCGGTGTCTAGACTCTAGACACTCTTGACGACCCACCCCGATGCCGATGAAAGCGTGCCGCGTCCACGCGAACGCACATCCTTCGTGCCTTGCACGACCTGTGGAGCGATTTGCGCAGTGTTGCGTTCGCGAGCGATCTCGCAAGCACCCGTTGCGGGTCAGCCGCTCGCCTTGAGCGAGACCGCCAATGACTGGGGATTTCTGATGCATCCATTAACCTGTGTCCGGCTGCCTCGCTGACGGTCGCATTGCCCGCAGCACATACAAAATCGCACAGCCGACATATTACGGACGGGATGTAGGGCCAGCCTTCTATCCTAAACGTAGACTCCCGGCAGACCATCCACAATCATTCTCAACCCAACGCCGCATCAGCGCGTTGGGTTGAGACGACTCGACTCCGCTGTCGTCGGTCCCAATCTTCCCAATGAGAAAGGCCGCTGCCCTTCGTGCGCGACGTGCATTGAACATGGTTGTCCCTGAACAGCTGTGATCATGATGGCGCTGCCGGCCGCAGCAAACCTCGGCGAAGATCGTCGACGTCTCGCACGGATGCTTCACACTCCCGGTGTACCTCAGGCAATGAACGCGCAGCGTTGAGGCCATCGCTCATCGACCGCAAAGTCAGCAGTCGTTCTGCCGGAAAAGCCGTTCCGTACGATTAGCGATGAAAGCGGCATGAACAAACGCGCAAAGGAAGGCTGTGAATGGGGCTAGCCTCAGCGAACAGACAACATGCGTCAACGTGCGGCGGGAGCCAGTTATTACTGGAACGTCGCGTTAAGCGCTGCTGAAACTTGTATCGCGCGTACTCTGAAACCAAGCAGTCGCCATTCCGAAAACGGTGTTCGCCACGGCGCAAGCTCGTCCTGAAATCAGATCTCGTTGCTGGATCCAGCATCTTGATCGACGACCAGAAAGTCAATCGCGAACGCCTGCCGGCCGCGATAAATTGGCTGTAATCGCGTTGAGCCAACATCCCACCGTCGTCAAGAGAGGACACTCTAAAGATAGTCGATGTCGGTCGTCAGGCCTACCGATCTACCTACCCGCAGGGTAGACATCCAGATAGACGAATTCGAAGGTATGCATCGCGACCGCGCCGATCATTTTTGGGCAAGCACCGGAGTAATGGGTGATTCGACCGCAACGAATGATCTCCGTCCGATCGTATGTCACGCCACCCGGATGGGCCTGCGTCAGTCCACTCGTTCAGCGCGAAATCAACATCGCTGCTCTCAGATCATCCGCAAGAAATCTGTCGGACGATGGTCGGCAGGATAGGTTAGGGCAAGCGCGCAAATCTCGCGGACGTAAAGAGTCTCTCCCGTCCCGCCTTGTGATATCGATTGGCAAGACGATCGCGAATCACATGATCCGCAGTGCGACCGACTGTCAGTCGCCTCGCGTGTGGCCAATTTGAATTTCAACCGATACAGCAGTCGCGCGTCGCCAACCTAACAACATAGGGACCCAACACGTAGTCAACTTTTGCGAACTAAATATCGAAAAACGAGTGACTCTTAGCCGATACGAGCGAGAACCTTCGATTCTTCGACCGATCTAGCCATCCGAGACGGCGTGAAACATAACGAAACGTCTTTAATACCAGATAACCTATTGTTTTAAAAGCATTTTTTCAACAATGCACGCCATTGTTTCACGCCAATCAGACAAATTGGTGCACAATACCCCATCGCTCCCGCCAAACGGCGACAACACGCCACAATGAACACACGCGCCCCGCCAATCCGTAACATTCAATACGTAATTTGTAGCGAAAGAATTTCGAACGGTCTTCCACGCCTGCCTCGGTCACGCTGGCTTGATTCGGAGCGCTGTACCAGTGATTCGAACAGAGCCCTGCAACAGCAACCTCGTCAAGTCCGAGCCGCCGCAAAAGACAGCTGGCCCCTCCGCGATCACTTCGTATCCCCAGCCTCCCCGCAAACCTCCCCGCGCTGATCGATCTGCGCAATATCCTCACGCAAAAGATGCGCCGAATCTCGAGGATCGCCCGCGGCGTCTCCTGCACACCGTGTCCAGCAACAATCACCTTCTCCGACAGCGCGCCCACGAGATGCGCGCTGCGATAAGGGACCACGCCATCGTCGGAATCTTCGAGCGGCCCGTTTTCGCGGCGCCGCGCGATGATCGAATGGAAGCAAACCTCGGCGCTGATCGGCAACTGCGACGTCGCGCGAATCAACGGATCGGTTTCGCGCAGATGTTCGATGCTGTTAGGCACATGGAAGGTCCGTCCCTGCGGTTCGATGTTCGTCGCCGTCTGCATCACTTCCTCGATCTCGTTGAGCAGGGCGAGCGGCAGACGCACTAGGTTGGCTGCCCAGCGCGACAGCCGGTTGCTCGCGAACGGTGTGCCTCGATGGGGGGCCGCGATAAATATGGCGCGCTCGACTTGCGGCATCGGCGTGAAGTTCAGTAGCCGATTCAGCCGCTCGTCCTCGCGATCGATATCGGTGCCCTCGGGCACGTACTTGTCCTCGAACGTTGCCCAAAGCGCGTCGCCGGAAGTCGACACAAGCAGCCGCGCCAGAACGCCGCCCATGCTATGACCAATCAACACCATGCCATGCGACGCCGGCGCCGTACCGTCTGGATCGAAGTGCACGAGCGTCTGTTGCGTGGCGCGGCGGAAGCGCGCGAGGTTGACCAGAATCGGCACGTTGGTCGGGTAGTACACCTGCCACACCTGGAAATGCTGGCGAAGCACTTCATCGCCCTGAATATCGTTGGCGACGTTGACCCATGCCTCGGGGCTGCTCGCGAGGCCGTGCAGCATCAGAATGATCCGTCGATTGGGATCGAACGGTTGCGTCATGTAGATGCGAGGCGTATCGATACCGTGTGCGCTTCCAAACAGCGTGCGCAACGATTGCCCGGCGAAGCCCGAGCGCGCGAGCCAGATGCCGTAGCCCGCGCTGAAGTTGGCCGAAAGTGGCACAGTCTGGCCGTGTCGCTCGACACTGCCTTCGCGATACGGATCATAGACGGACAGCACGACCTCATGCGAGGTAAGCACCTGTTCGAGCGTGCCCTGGCTGAACCAGATCAACGCGGTGACGTTCGGCGACGGCATCTCGCGCAAACAGCGCGACGCCGGCCTTGGCCGTCCCGCGGCTTCTGACTACACGCCGGGGTTGAACGGTGCGCTCGCGCGACCATCGACGCCGGTGGACACACGCGTGTCGGCGCTGGCATCGCCACCCGCATCGCCACCCGCATCGACGTCATCTTCAGGCGGCGGCACGTTCATCACAGCAACGAGTTCCGCCCCCAAACCATCGCGTCGATAAATGCTACGTATCCCTGCGAACGACAGCCGCGACGTCGGGATGACTTCGCGCGGTTCGCGCACGCCTTCGGGTAGCCGGGTTCGGCTCAGGTCGAGATGAATGGACCAGCCTGCGATGTACTGCGTGCCCGGCACGCCGTTGCCGGCATCGGTAGCAAGCGCGCCACGCAGAAACAGCGCGTGGGCAAGCTCCTGCACCGCGTAGTTGTAGTTGTCACGGACCTGGGTCTGGCGATCTTCGAATGCACGTCCGCCAGCAGTGCGTTCACCGAGGAACAGAAACGCATACGCGAAGCGCGCGGCCCTGAGCCACAGATCGAATTGCGCGTCGCTCCAATCGCTGGCGTTGACCGGCGTGTTGGTGATGGCCATCTGCAACGACAGTTCGGCGAGGCTCGACAATCGCCGGTCGGTATTGATTCCGCTGACGGTCGAGATCGTATTGATGCAATCGGGCGGCTCACGTTGGCAGGTGTTCCCATCGAGTGCCGCGATGTGCAGCGTGTCTCGCGTCGCGGCGCTCAGACGGCCGGTCGACAGAATGTCGCCGCGGCGCATCACGATGTCTTGCTCCGGGCCTTGCGAGCTGACGGTCACCATCGCGCAACCGCACAGAAGACCGCTGGTGAGCAGCGCGAGTGCCGCGCACCGCGATGTCCACGATGCGAGCGAGCGCGTCATGATGCGTCGAACCGGTTCGTGCGAGAGGGCCGTCCCTCACAGCGCGCCTTGGCTTCAATGAGAAAATATTCCGATCTAACAAACACGGCTGCTCCATCGGCGAAACAAAAATTCCTTGAAACCTATAGCATTTTTCCCCATGGCATTTCGTGACTAGTACAGCAGAATAGCCATGCTTATATTTCATCAACAGAAGCCGAAGCAACCATAGAACGAGTCGGTATGACCGTAGCAAGTCGCGAATCGATTGACGGCTTGCGCATTGTTCGGCCATGATGCCTGTGACGAACTGAAAGGGGCAATGACGCACGCATGACACGGGCAAACCACTAGTGAACTGCGCGAAGTCATGAACGCCTATGACGGCTTTGATATACCGCTTAAGGTAAGCAATCGATACGATCGCGCTGCGCCGGTGAGGCTCTTGACAGCGAATTGTTTGGGAACTTTAATAATTTTGCAGCAAGGTTCAATCGAAGGGATCTGATTCAACGCTGCAATCCGCCCGCATATTCATTCGTCTTCAGGTTATGCGGAATCGTCGTGCATTCCATACAGGGCGGACTCGTCAATTTCCTCAGTCTTTTTTCGGCGTGGCGAAGCAGTTTGGAAGTTAGACAGGATGCCTGATGAACGGAGCCGGAATGACGACAAATAGGTTGCAGCTGTAGTCTGGACGGCCACAACACCATTGTCGCCGATAGACTGGTTTGAACGACGTTGCCGGTCCGACAGAAGGGATGCCGCTGTTCCTCGAGTCTGACCTGGCCGTGGAAGTCGAAGCGGATGCACCCATCGGTCCACTGTTATGGGCCCCTATGAATTGCTGAGCAACCTGTAGGGTCTCGTATTCGCTGGGCCGTGAACTACGTTGCCGCCGGGCTTACGACATGGGTTGCGCCAGCAGTCAGCCGAGAACGTCATGAATGCAAACCGCTCCGATGCACCGCGGCCTCGCCGATCAGCCGGAATCGCACTGACCAGCGCAGTGTCGTGCGCGTTGACCTGCGCGCTTGTCGTTTCACTGTCAGGCTGCCAGCGGCAGACCGAAACACAGAGTGGCGATACGAGGCCAGCCGTGCAGCTCACCAGGGTCGAACCGGCCGACGCTTCCGCCATTCGCATTTTTACCGGGCGGGTAGAGCAGACCAGCATCTCGCCGCTCGCCTTCGAAGTATCGGGCCGCGTCGTGCAGATCGCGGTGCTCGAAGGCGCGTCGGTGAAACGCGGGCAACTGATCGCGCGGATCGACGAGGAACCCTACAGGCTGCAACTGCAACGCGCGAACGCGCAGTATCAGCAGCTGAGCGACAACCTGAAGCGCCAGGCGGTATTGCGCAAGGACGGGATTCTGTCTCAGGCTGCCTATGAGCAGTTGTCGGCTTCCACCGATGCCGCACGCGCGGCACGCGACATGGCGAGCCGCGACTTACGCAATACCCAGCTCGTCGCGCCATTCGACGGCCGGATCGCTCGCCGCAACATCGAGATCCAGCAGGTCGTGCAGGCTGGGGCGCCCGCGTTCAATCTGGAAAACATCGGCCGTGTCGATGTCGGCGTCGATTTGCCTCAGAGCATTGCCGAACGGCTATTCGTCGACAAGACGCTGAGAGCCGAGGCGTGGCTGCCCGAGCGGCCGCAGAACCGCTTCCCGCTCGTGTTTCGCGAACGGACCACGCAGAGCTCGCCGACTTCGGCGGCCTACCGGCTCGTGTTCTCGATCGAAGGACCGCAAAGCGCGATGCTGTTCCCCGGCATGGCGCTGCGCGTACAGATTTCCGACACGGCGCGTCAGGTCGCGCAAAACGACAACAAAGGGTACTTCGCGATTCCGATCGCCGCGGTGTCGATCGGCGCGGACGGTCAGCGCAGTCTGTGGCGCTACGACGCCGCGTCCGGCCGTGTGCATGCGGTGCCGGTCAGCGTGCGCGAAATTCGCAATGACGATGTGGTCGTCGCGGGGGCGGTTGCGGCGGGCGACCGCGTGGTGGCCGGCGGCTCGCAGTTCATGAAAGAGGGAATGGCCGTCCGTCCAATGGATGCGCCTCAATGAACCTCGCGCGCCCCCTTATCGAAAAGCCGCTGATCGCGTGGGTTCTGACGCTCATCTCGCTGTTGGGCGGCATCTTCGCGTACTACAACATAGGGCGGCTCGAAGACCCGAAGTTCACGATCAAGACTGCGGTCGTCGTGACGCTGTATCCGGGCGCGAGTGCGCACGAGGTCGAGCAGGAAGTGACGGACCGGCTCGAAAGCGCGATCCAGCAGATGCCGCAGGTCGACAAGCTGACCTCGCGTTCGACACCGGGCTACTCTGAAGTCCGCGTCGAGATTCGCGACCAGTACACGTCGGCGCAATTGCCGCAGGTGTGGGACGAGGTGCGCAAGTCGGTATCGGATGCACAGCCCCGGCTTCCGCCGGGCGCGGGACCGTCACTCGTGCTCGACCGTTTCGGCGACGTCTACGGGATGTTCTACGCGCTGACCGGCGAGGGCTACACGCAGGCGCAACTGTATGAGTACGCGCGCGAACTGCGCCGCCAACTGCTGACACTCGGCGACGTGTCCGACATCGTGATCGCCGGTGAGCAGCAGGAGCAGATCTCGGTCGACGTCGACCAGTCGCAACTGATCGCCAACAATCTGTCCACCGACGATCTTGCGCAGACGCTGTTCGTGCAGAACGAGGTTCGGCCCGCGGGCCGCGAACGTGTCGGCGACCTGTCGTTGCGGATTGCGCCGTCCGGCTCGCTCGATTCACTGCAGGCCATTCGTTCGCTGCCTGTCAACAATACGCCCGGCCCGCTGCTGCTCGGCGACATCGCGCGCGTAAGCCACGGCTACGCGACGATTCCGAGCCAGGTCATTCACTATAACGGCCAGCCCGCGGTTACGATCGGTATCAGCGCGCGGCCGCGCGTCAACGTGGTGAGGGTCGGCGAGGAGCTCAAGGCAAGGCTCGCCGAACTCGAGCGTGACCGCCCGATCGGCATCGAGCTGCACTCGCTTTACGATCAGCCGCAGGTCGTCGACGAGAGCGTGCGCGGCTTTATCTTCGACGTGTTCCTGTCCGTGGCGATCGTCGGTGTCGCGCTGGGCATTGCGCTCGGCTGGCGCGCGGGTGTCGTGCTGGGCGTCGAGCTGTTCTTGTCGATCCTCGGCACGCTGCTGGTCATGTACGCGGCAGGCATCGAGCTGCAACGTATCTCACTCGGCGCGCTGATCATCGTGATGGGCATGCTGACCGACAACAGCATCGTGGTGGTCGAGGGGATGCTCGTGAAGGTTCAACGAGGCATGTCGCATCTCCAGGCGGCGACCGAGATTCTCAAACAAAGCCAATGGCTTCTGCTCGCGTCGACCATTGTGGGGATTCTGGCTTTCTCGGGCATCGGCCTGTCGCCGGATGCGGTCGGCGAATTCTGTGCGTCGTTGTTCGCCGTCGCTGCGATTTCGCTGCTATTCAGCTGGGTGATCGCCATCGCCCTGACACCGCTGTTCGGCACGTATCTTTTCAAGCCCGCGGACATCATCGATGACGACCCGTTCAACTCGAAGCTGTACAAGCGTTACGGCGAGCTGTTGTCATGGGTCACCCGACAGCGCGTGTTCGTGGTCATCGGCCTCGTCGCGCTGACCGTGCTGGCCGGGTGGGCGTTCCGTTTCGTCGAGCGGAGCTTCTTCCCCGCGTCCACCACGCCGATCTTCTATGTCGACATGCGTTTGCCGCGCGGCGCCGATATTCGCGCGGTCGTCGAAAAGAGCCGCGAGGTGGAGAAGGTGCTGCTCAAGCATGCGGACGTCACCAACGTGCAGACGTATATTGGCTCGGGCGCGACGCGGTTCTCCCTCGTCTACGATCCGGAAACGCGCAATCCGTCGTACGCGCAGTTCATCGTCGGCGCGAAGGACCAGAGCCTGATCGACGACATGATTCCGGACATCGAAGCGGACCTGAAGAAGCGCTTCCCAGAACAGCATTGGACGGTCACGCGGCCGAAGTTCGGTCCCGGCGGCGGCGCGGCCATTCAGGCACGCTTCTCGGGACCCGATCCGGCCGTGCTGCGCCGCTTGTCTCAAGAAGCACAGAATGTGCTGAAGGCGGACGGCCGCATCATCGCGATTCGCGACGACTGGGAGAACCCGATCAGCATCGTGCGGCCGGAATTCGACGAATCGCGGGCGCGCTCGCTCGGTGTGACGCGCCGTCAGGTTAGCGACACGATGGCTTATGCAAGCGAAGGCCTGCGGGCGGGCATCTATCGCGAAGGCGATCAGCTACTGCCGATCGTGCTGCATTCGCCCGACTACACGCGTGGCGTCGCGGGTCTGCAGGACCTGCAGGTGTTCAGCGCGGGGCTGCGCCGTTACGTGCCGCTCGGCGACGTGGTCAACGGCTTCACGGTCGGTACCGAGGAAGGCCAGATCGCGCGCGAAAACCGGATTCGCACGCTGACGGTTTCGGCCAACCCGATCTATGGGCAGAACAGTGTCGACGCGTTCAACCGCATACGCTCCAGCGTCGAGAACATCAAGCTGCCACCGGGCTATAGCTTCGAATGGGGCGGCGAGCACGAATCGTCGACGCGCGCGCAGCAGAGCCTGTTCCGTCAACTGCCGCTCGGCTTCATCGGCATGGCGCTGCTCGTGCTGATGATGTTCGGACGCCTGAAGCCGGCGCTCGTCGTGCTGCTCGTCGTGCCGATGTCGATCGTCGGCGTCACGCTCGGTCTGCTGCTGTTTCGCGGCGCGTTCGGCTTCATGGCGTTGCTCGGTCTATTGAGTCTGATCGGTATGCTGATCAAGAACGGCGTGGTGCTCGTCGAAGAGATGGATTCGCAGATCGCCGCGGGCGTGCCGCGCATGCAGGCGGTGACCCACGGCGCGATGAACCGTCTGCGGCCGGTGATACTGGGGGGCGGTACGACGGCGCTCGGCATGGCGCCGTTGTTGTGGGATCCTTTCTTCAAGGACATGGCGATCACGATTATGGCGGGCCTCGTTTTTGCCACCGTGCTGACGTTGGTCGCCGTGCCGGCGCTGTATGCGATGCTGTTCTCGATCAGGCAGGCGGAATGGGAGACGGGTCGACACCCGGAAGCAAAATGATCCGCGCGCGCCCTTATCTTCTCGCCATCGCGGCCTTGCTGCTCGAAGCCGGTTGTACGGGATCATTGCAGCTGCAAAAGCCCGCCGCGTTTCCGCCGCAGTATTCGGAGGCGCAGCCGGGCGTGGCGACACCGATGTCCGAGCAGCAGCTCGCAGCATGGTGGACCCAGTACAACGACCCGACGCTGAACAAACTGATCGATCTCGCGCTCGCGCACAACTTCGACATCGCGACCGCTTACGCACGCGTCGATCAGGTGCAGGCCGGCATCCGCCTGGCCCGCTCGCAACTGCTGCCGTCGGTCGGTGCTCGCGTGAGCGCTGCGAAGTACCACGGCGCCGAGACGCAGCTCGAATTCGCGGAATTCCTCGGCATCAACAATACCGATGCGCAGTTCTGGCGTGTCGGCTTGCAGGCGCAATGGGAGATCGACCTGTTCGGTCAGGGACGCGCAAGGCTCTCGGCGGCACGCGAACAGGCACGCGCGGCCGCGGGCGACGCGGAGGCGGTACGCCTGAGCGTGGTGTCGGGTGTCGCGGATCTGTACGTCACCTATCGCGGGCTGCTGCGTCAGCGCGCGATTTTGCTGCAGAGCCGCGCGATCGCGGACGACTTCGTCAACATCGCCGAGAAGAGCTTTGACGCGGGTCTAGTGCTGAGTACGGACATCGAAGCAGCGCGCGCTGGCCGCGCGCAGGTCGATGCGCGTTTGCAGGACGTGGAGAACGGCATCGCGCAGGCACGACTCAATTTGCAGAATCTATGCGGCGTGCAGCCCGCGGAATTCGCGGGGATTCTCGATGAAAGCGACACGCTGATGACCGCGCTGCCGCATATCGAGCCCGGCCAGCCGGTTGACCTGCTGATGCGGCGCCCGGATCTGATCGCGGCGCAGGCACGCGTGAATGCGGCGCTCAGGCAGTCGGATGTCGCGCGGCTCAACTACTGGCCGACCATGTCGTTGAGCGGTTTGCTTGCACGCAATGGTTGGGAGATCGCGGGTCAAAGCCTCGGGGCCAGCACGTTCTGGCTATTCGGCGCGGCGATGGCGCTGCCGCTGATCGACTTTGGCGCGCGCCGCTCGCAGGTGGAGTCGTCGGATGCGCAGGCGCAGCAGGCCATGTTGAACTACGAAAAGACCGCGCTCGGCGCGTTCTATGACGTCGACCGTGCGCTGGCGCGTTTGAACCGGCAGGACGAGTTGTTCAAGGCACGCAATGAAGAAGTCACGCGTCGCACCACGCAGTTGAGCCAGGTGCGACGTCGCTACGAACTCGGCGATACCGGCCGCGTCGATATCGATCAGGTGCGGGTTGCGCTGCTCGAAAGCCAGTCGTCGCAGGCGAGGGAAGAGGTCGGCGAACTGCAGGCACAGTTCGCGCTGTTCAGGGCGTTGGGAGGCGGCTGGTTGGCCAATCCACCAGTGGCCTCGAATACACGAGCGCCGACGGAACCCGCGCCCGCCACCGCGAGCGCACCGGCGCCGGCCGCACAGTGAACGACCAGGAGGAGTGCGGTCCGGGACCCGCAAGGCCGTTGGCTTCAGTCGGGGAGGACTGACAGGAGATGCGCAATGCACGCGTACCTGCTCCGCGTAAGTCCCTTTCTGGAAGAAATCAGCTTTTCTGAAGGGTGGACGATGGCAACCCAGGTCGAGACGAAACTGTCGTTGCCCGCATTGACCGCGATGGTCGTCGGCTCAATGGTGGGCGCAGGGATTTTCTCGTTGCCGCGCAATTTCGCGCGCGCGACCGGACCGTTCGGCGCGGTCATTGCATGGTGCGTGGCGGGCATCGGCATGTATGCGCTGGCGCGCGTCTTTCAGGCGCTCGCGCAGCGACGGCCCGAACTCGATGCGGGCGTGTTCGCATACGCGCGAGCGGGCTACGGCGATTATGCGGGCTTTCTATCCGCATTCGGCTACTGGATGGCCGGCTGCTTCGGCAACGTGTCGTACTGGGTGCTGATCAAATCGACGCTTGGCGCTTTCGTGCCGGCCTTCGGCAACGGCAATACGGCGACCGCGATCATCGTGTCGTCGGTGGGCATCTGGCTGTTTCATCTGGTGATGCTGCGCGGCGTCCAGCAGGCCACGACGATCAACACGATCGTCACGGTCGCGAAGTTGGTTCCAATCGTCCTGTTCATCGTGATGCTGATCGCGTTGTTTCGCGCGGACATGTTTCGCGCGAATCTATGGGAACGCAGCGATCAGATCGGCAAGGGCTTGTTCTCGCAGGTTCGCGCGACGATGCTCGTCACCGTCTTCGTGTTCGTCGGTATCGAAGGGGCGAGCGTGTACTCGCGCTATGCGAAAAAGCGCTCGGACGTCGGCGCCGCGACGATCACCGGCTTCGTCGCCGTGCTGTGTCTGCTGGTGCTGGTGACGCTGCTGCCTTACGCGACCTTGCCGCGCGCCGATATCGCGGTGATGCGCCAGCCGTCGATGGCCGCGGTGCTCGGCGCGCTGCTCGGCCCATTCGGTGTCGTGTTCGTCAGCGCCGGTCTGATCATTTCGATCCTCGGCGCGTACCTCGCATGGTCGCTGATCTGTGCCGAGGTGCTGTTCGCCGCCGCGCGTCTCGAGACGATGCCGCGTATCTTCGCGCGACAAAACGAGCGCAAGCTGCCGGTCGCCGCGATCTGGCTCACGAGTACCGTGGTGCAGTGTTTCGTAATCAGCACGTACTGGTCGACCGATGCGTTTGCGCTGATGCTCAATCTCACGAGTTCGATGGCGCTGATTCCTTATTTTCTCGTGGCCGCATACGGCATCAAGGCCGCGCGTTACGATAGTGGACAGAATGGCGGCACCTTGAGCGGCGCGTTGCGCAACGAGTATTTCGTCGCGATGTTCGCGACGTTGTATACGGCCTTTCTGCTGTTCGCGGGCGGCCTGAAGTTCCTGATGCTATCGGCGCTGCTTTATGCGCCCGGTACGGTGCTGTATGTGGTGGCCAAACGCGAGCGCGGCCAGCGGGTGTTTTCGAAAGTCGAGTGGGTCATCTTTGCCGTCGCGGCCTGCGGCGCGCTTGGCGCGCTGATCGGCCTCGCGACCGGCACGATCGTCATCTGAGCGGTCGATCATCGTAGTCGCACGAGCGCGGCTCGATCGGAACGTGTTCGCGGGAGAGCGATCGCAGCCATGGACAAGCGCGTCAGACTTTCAGCGCCGGGCCTGATGGCGATGGTGATCGGCTCGATGGTCGGGGTCGGCGTCTTTTCGTTGCCGCAGGCGCTCGGCAAATATACCGGCGTAGTCGGTTCGTTGATCAGCTGGACCATCACCGGCTCCGGCATGCTGATACTCGCGCTGATCTTTCAACGGCTCGCATGGCGCAAGCCGGAACTCGACGCTGGCGTCTACACGTATGCGCGCGTCGGGTTTGGACGCTACACGGGATTTCTGTCGGCGTTCGGCTACTGGTGCGCCAGCTGTCTCGGCAACGTGGCCTATCTCGTGCTGATCAAGTCCGCGCTCGCGGTCGTTGCGCCTTCATTCGGCGCTGGCAATACGTTTAGCGCGATCGTCAGTTCCTCGCTGATGATCTGGGTGTTTCACTTTCTGATACTGCGCGGCGTGAAGGGCTCGTCGGTAGTGAATGCGTCGATGACCGCCGCCAAGTTGTTCGCGCTTGGACTGTTCGCGGTGCTCGTGCTATCGGGTGTCAAGTGGCAGTTGTTCGTCGCGAACCTGTGGACCATTCCCGAGCCGTCGGCGACCGGTCTGTTCGGCGAGGTGCGCAAGACCATGTTGGGCACGGTATTCGTGTTTCTCGGCGTCGAAGGCGCGAGTGTCTATTCACGGCATGCACGCGAACGGCGCGACGTCGGGGTCGCGACCGTACTCGGCTTTCTCTGCGTGCTTGCGTTGATGGTCATGGTTACGTCGTTGTCGTATGGCGTGTTGCCGCTGGAGCAGTTGGGCACGCTGAGAAATCCGTCGATGGCTGGCGTGCTGAGCGCCGCGGTCGGCGCCTGGGGCGCGGTCGTGGTCAAGCTCGGCCTGTTGATATCGGTACTCGGTTCTTATCTTGCATGGACGTTGCTCGCCGCCGAAATTCTGCACGCGGCGGGCAAGAGCCGCACGATGCCCGCGTTTCTCGGGCGAGAAAACCGCAACCACGTACCGGTCGCCGCACTGTGGATGACGAGCCTCGTGATTCAGGCTTTTCTGATCGTGACGCTGTTTTCGAAAGAAGCGTTCACGCTGGCCAAGGAGTTCACGACATCGATGAGCCTGATCCCGTATCTGCTCGTCGCCGGCTATGGGTTGAAGCTCGCAGCGAGCGGCGAATCGTATGCGGGGCAGCCGTGGTCACGGCGCATCGATTTCATGCTCGCGCTGCTGGGCTGCGGCTACGCGCTCTTTCTCGTGTACGCGGGCGGCCTGCATTATCTGTTGATGTCGACCGTGCTTTATACGGCGGCGACCGTGTGGTTTTACATCGCCGAGCGTCGCAAGGGGAAACGGCCTGTGTTTACGCTGCTGGAACGCTGGCTGTTCATTGTAGTTTTGCTTACCGGGCTGGTCGCGTTCGTCGATCTGGTGCGCAATCATTTTTCGGCTTAAGGCTCGCTTGTGGGCGTGCCTACACATAGTCTGGCCTCTCGCCGGTTGCCCTGCGACGCGGGCAATGGCCGGTGCGGACGACGGTGCTCACGAAGGTAGGTTGCCGCTCGCGCGCTGCACGGCTCACATGATCGCGGCCTGGCGAATGCGTCTCTGACTGGACCGGTATTCCAGTCGGACGCATGATCACCGATGAGGTCAGCGCCGTTCAGGTGCTGCCCGCCACGCTCACCGCGCGCGTGATCGGCCAGCACGACGCGTTGCAGCAGATCGGCGAGCGCGTGCAGACGGCGCGCGCCGGGCTCGCGGACCCGCGCAAGCCACTTGGCGTCTTCCTGCTCGCGGGGCCGTCCGGCGTCGGCAAGACGGAAACTGCGCTCGCATTGGCGGAGGCGCTCTATGGCGGCGAGCAGGGCGATGGCGGCGTGCTGACCGAAGCGGTGCGCCGACGTCCGTACCCGGTCGTGTTGCTCGACGAGATTGAAAAGGCGCACGGCGACGTGCACGAAATGTTCTACCAGGTGCAGGACAAGGGCTACATGGAAGACGGCGATGGTCGCTATATCGATTTCCGCAATACGACCATCCTGATGACCAGCAACGTCGGCTCCGATCTGACCGCGAGTCTCTGCGCGGACGAAAATGCTTGCGCCGGACTTCGACAGTCTGCGTTCCGCGCTTTCGACGGAATTGCTGACGGCGTTTCCGGCCGCCTTCCTCGGACGCGTGACGCTGGTGCCATATCGTCCGCTGGGCTCGGATTCGCTCGCGCGGATCGTGCGTTTGCATCTCGATCGAGTCGTTCGGCGGATGGCGGACAACAACCGCATCGCGCTGAGTTATGCGGCGGAGGTGGTCGACTACATCGTCGGTCGCTGCTTCGTGAAGGAGACCGGTGCGCGTCTTTTGATCGGCTTCATCGAACAGCACGTGCTGCCGCGCCTCGCCCGGCAGTGGCTCGATGCGTTTGCAGCAAAAAGCGCGCTCACGCATATGACGATCGAGGTGACCGATCCGGCCGCGGCATCTGTTGAAGCGCTCGTGGTTCGGTCGGCAAAAAAAATGCCAAAAGAGACGTTTGCGAAGCATCCATGCAGCCGCGCAAAAGCGCTGGTTTTTGACATCATTTTCACTTATGCATGTTCAATGCCACGCGGCATGATCGCCACACCACCAGAAATCGTCAATCAAACGGAATCCTTAAAAATTGCTCGCGTTACACGATCGGGATAAGCTATAAAGACAAAAAGGTCCGCATCATGCATTTGCGGCGCCCGAAGTGAGGAGCACAAATGAAAGACGTGACGAACAGCAGGTTTGTGGCTTTAAACGCGCCATTGAAACTCGTGGATGTCTTTCATACAGTATGAATACGCGTGCGCAATCGACATGCGGTCATGGTAGGTTTTCGGCGCTGCCGTGCTGATCGTATGCGCCATCCATAGCGGAGCAACCATAGGTCGAAATCCGTTAAGCCTTTCAATTGCAACCGGAATGACTGGAGAACAACAATGCTTTTCTTCAATGATGGTTTCACATTCCCGAATTTTCTGGCCGACGTTTTCTCCATCTTCATCTTTATCCTGTGGTTCTGGCTGTTGATCACGGTGTCGAGCGACCTGTTCCGCCGCCATGACGTGTCCGGATGGGGCAAGGTTCTGTGGGTGATCTTTCTCATCATCCTGCCGTATATCGGCATCTTCGCGTATCTGCTCACACAGCATCGCGGCATGGCGGAACGCGATCAGGCGCGGGCCAAGCAGGTGCGCGAAGATCTTCGCAGTGTGGTGGGCTTCAGTGTCGCCGACGAAATCGAGAAGCTCGACAAGCTGAAAGCGTCCGGTTCGATTTCCGGGGAAGAGCACTCGCGTCTGCGCGCGAAGCTCGTGCAGTAAGCGTCGGTTACCTGACTGCAGCCATGGGCGAGCGGGCGCGCAGCCCGTGTCGCCTCGGCTTTTGCGCGGTGAGGGATCGTGCGATCGAACGTAACGGGAGGAACCCTTGCTTACCCGCCTCGCCCACGTTCGTAACGCTGCCGCGCGAACCGCGCGCGCGCCGCTGGCATTGCGCCGCGCCGCGCTCACGTGCGCGACGGCGTTGATGCTCGCGGCTTGCGCGCAACCGTGGCAGCAATTCCAGGCGGGTCAGGATCAAGCGGCGATCGTCGCCCGCATGGGTCCGCCGCGCGAAGTCTATGACCTGCCGGGGGGCGGCCGCCGACTGATGTGGCCGACCCAGCCGATGGGCTCGACCACCGTCGCCGCCGATATCGACGCTTCGGGCAAGATCGTGAACGTGCGTCAGGTCTTGCAGTTGAGCGAATTCAATCGCGCGGAAATCGGCAAATGGACGCGCGAGGATGTGCTGATCAATTTCGGCCGCCCCGTGCAAACGCAGTTCTTCCGGCTCTCGCAACGCGAAGTCTGGTCGTATCGTTATATCGAAAGCAACATCCACCATATGCTATTCAATTTCGCGTTCGACACCAACGGTGTGTTGCGCGAGACGCAGCGCACGCCCGATCCACTGCGAGATCGCGATTTGCGACGATTCTGAACTGCGAGCTATAGCAGCGACTCAATTGGCATAATCGACAGCATCCAGACACCGAGCCGTGCGTACCACGTCGTATTCGGTTCGGTGTCGTGGCGGGTTTCAACGTCGCCGTTGGTTTCGATCCAGTACAGCTTGCCGTTTTTGTCGAGATGCACCGCGTACGCGACGGTCGGCAGCAGCGCGAGAAACTTGCGATCGACCCGCGTCGCGAGCTCGGTGCTGTCGATTACGAGTCCAAGCTCGGTATTCAGATGCGCGGAGCGCGGATCGAAGTTGAACGAACCGACGAAGACCCGCTGGGAGTCCACGATGAAAGTCTTCGCATGCAAGCTCGACCCGGAACTGCCGAACGGCCCCGGCGACTGTTCTTTCTTGTAGGTGGCGCCCGCCTCGCGCCGCAATTCATACAGGTGCACGCCGTTTTGCAGCAACTCGACGCGCCGCCTCATATAGCCCGAATGCACGGCGACGACATCGGTCGCTTCGAGCGCGTTCGTCAACACCCGCACGTCGACGCCCTGAGCGGCGAGCCCGCTCAGATACTGCGTGCCCGTGTTTGCCGGCACGAAGTACGGGGAGACGAGGTCGAGCGACTTGGTCGGCTGGCCCATCACTTCGTGTAGCTGGTGGGCAATCAGCGCTTCCGGCGGCGCGTCGTTCAGGCCTTTCGCGGGGTCGTCGCTGATCATCTTCGTTTTGGCCCAGTCGAGCGGCAGCTTGTCGTCGAGCAGGTTCTGCACGACGCGCGGGCCGCGCAGCGCCTCCTTATACTCAGCGGCGGCAGGATCCTGCTCGATCGCCTGCGCATTACGCTCCAGCGTGGCCAGCTCATCGACGCTCTCGTGCGCGAGGATCTTGCCGACCGGATACGCCGACGCGCTTGCCCAGTAGCGGTCGAAATCGCGCGAGACGTCGGTCGCGGCCGGTCCGACCGCGAGTACGTCGAGGTCGGCGAAGACGACGCCGTCGGTGGCATCGAAGTACTCGTCGCCGATGTTGCGGCCGCCGAGGATCGTCGCGGTGGCGTCGGCGGTCAGGGACTTGTTGTGCATGCGCCGATTGGCGCGCGAGAAGTCGGTCACGAAGCCGAGGATTTTCGGGCTGCGCACGACGAACGGGTTGAACAGGCGCACCTCGATGTTCGGATGCGCGTCGAGCGCCGCGAGTGTCGGGTCGAGCGCGGAGGCGATGCCGAGATCGTCGAGCAGCAGGCGCACCCGCACGCCCCGGTCCGCCGCTTCGTGGATCTGTTCTAGCAGCAGTGTGCCGGTCAGATCGTCGCGCCAGATGTAGTACTGGATGTCGAGCGTGCGTTGCGCGGAACGGATCAGGTCCATGCGCGCGGCAAACGCGACATGCGCATCCGCCAGCGGATAAATGCCCGCCAGCCCCGCGTGCGCGGCCAGCTCGGGCGCGACCGCGCGACCGAGATCCGTGCTGGCGGCCACCGCGGGCGACAACGCACGCGACTCCTTGCGACCCTCGAGCGACGGTAACGGCGCGCAGCCGGCCAGCAGGCTTGCGCACAGCAGCGCGCACAGCGCGCCTCTCCATCGGCGATGCGGGAACGAGCGGGGGTGTATCTGCGCTTGCATGGAGTCCAGGTTTTCCCTTGGGTCGCGCGACCCGGCCGGTTCCAGAATCGGAACATCGTGGCGTTGCTCGACAAAGCTTCGCTCGACCGCCTGTACTGACGGTGTCGCGCGCATGCTTGCACGCAACTTGCATTGGTTGAGAAGAATACTATGAGCGCATGCCCATCGGTGCGCCGCCCGACGCTCTTGTTGCGCAAAGCGCTTTGTCCGATGATACGGGCAGGCTGCGCGAATTCGAACGAGGGCCAACCCGGCCGCGCGTCGACCGCATGGTTTCCATGCAATCGAGCGTGATCCGCTCCGTGTCAGCGCAAAGGGTCATAAAGGGTCCGGTTCACGGCGTCTTCGAGCGTTTCGCCCACTGTGGAGTCGAGCAACGTGAAGATCTCCCGCTTGCTGCTTGCTAGCGTGCTGCTTTTCGTGGTGGGCACCGTGCTGCAGATGATATGGCCGCTCGCGCAGCCGGCCTCGTATCACCACTTCGCCGATCAACGCTCGCTGGGGCCACTGCACCATGCGGCGGACGTGCTGTCGAACGTCGTCATTCTGATCGCCGGCATGCTTGGTCTCGGCTGGGTTAGGCGGCATGCGTCCAACCAGCCGGCGCAATTTCCCGGCATGGTCGTCGCCGCGCTCGGGCTGCTCTTCACCGCGTTCGGCTCGGCTTACTACCACATGGCGCCGAACGATGCGACGCTCGTCTGGGACCGTCTGCCGATGACCATCGTGTTCGCCGGCATCCTCGCCATGCTATGGACGTCGTGGAGCGGACAGCGCATCGGCTGGGCGCAGATGCTGATCATGGTGGTCGTGTCGCCCGCCACCGTCGGCTACTGGCTCGTGTTCAACAGCCTGTGGCCTTACGCGATTCTTCAGTTCGGCGGGCTCATGCTGATCGTCGGCCTGACGCTCACGCGCAAGGTGGACGGCGTCATCGCGTGGACGCTCGTGATCGTCTTCTACGGGGTCGCGAAGATTTTCGAAAGCCTCGATTGGCAGATATGGGAGCTGACGCATCACGTGATCGCCGGCCATGCGTTGAAGCACGTGTCGAGCGGTCTCGCCGGCGCGGCGATGATTCTGGTCGCGAACGCGGCGCCGCGCTCCGTCGCGGGCATCGTGTCGCGCCGGCCGGGCGGTATCGGGCATTCGGGTACTTCGCGTTGAAGCCGCGCCATGGCGAAGTGACGCGGCCTCCGGCCGACGTCACTGCGGTTCGTACCACGAATACGTCGCCAACGTGCTTACCGGCGGCGTACCGATTTGCAGCGTGATGTCGCGCAACGACGTCAGCTCGATACTGCGCAAGTCGCCCATATAGCGGCGCGAATCGCCGTTGTCGTTGATATACGCGACCACGTCCCCCATGATGCCCGCGACGTTCGTGTTCGTCAGCGGCTCGCCCCAGATATCGAAGAACTCGCCGAGCGTATAGGTCTTGAGGTTCGGCGCTTCGATATGGATGATGCCGGTGTTGTCGTGCGTATGCATCTCATACGTGCATTGCGACAGGATGCCGACGTTCATCGGCAACGCGAGCCACTGCCCGTCCTTGATGATCGCGAGGTGCGCGTGCACGTGGTACAGCACGCTCATGTCCGGCGCGCAGGTCAGGCCGTCGACCGGCGTGCCGGTGCCGCCCGTCGAGGTCGTGCCGTTCGGCCAGAACGACGAGCCGACCACGCCTCCGAAGACGAGCGTGATCGGGTTCGGGTCGACCGGCGGCGGATCGGTCCAGGTATAGGTGGGCACTTGTGTGACAGGCGTGCCGACCATGACCGTGATTTCGGTGTGCGGCTTCAGCACGAGGCTCGCGGGGTCGCCCGTATATTGCGTGAGCGTGCCGCCGTCGTTCACGTAGATCGCGATTGGCGAGGCGGTCAAACCCGCCACGTTCGACGCACTCAGCGTCTCGCCCCAGATCGAGAAGAACTGGCCGAGCGTATAGGTCGCGCCGGTCGTCGCGTCCATATGGATCTTGCCGCTCGAATCGACCGTGTGCACCGGATATGCGCAGCCAGTCGGCGTGGTGAGGGTTGGCTCGACCATGCCGATGTTTGGCGGCAGCGTCAGCAGTTGTCCGTTCTGGTAGATCGACAGATGTGCGTACGTGTACGCGGTACTGCGCAACCCGCAGTTCAGTCCGCTGACGGGCTGACCGGTTCCTCCCGACGACGTGACGCCCGCGGGCCAGATCGCGGCGCCGAGTGTCGTGCCGTCGATGACCGGCGTCGCGGCGGCGAGCTTCGGTGTCGTGGCGCTCGCGTCGGATGCGCTCGACGGGCTCGACGCGGGGGCCGGGCTAGATGCCGGTGTCGGACTCGACGCGGGCGCGGGACTCGATGCTGGCGTGGTCGCGCCAGCCGCGCCGTTCGAGCCGGTGCTGCCCGGGTCGGCGGCGCTGCCGCCCCCACCACCGCCACAAGCGGACAAAGTCCACATCAGACCGACTGCGATGAATCGCGACCCTAGCCGTTGCAGCATCTCGTACTCCCATGCCGTGAGGTGAGAGGATGCGTGCAGTCGGACATCACGCACAGATATAGCGCGGACATCGCACGGGCACGCGCGGCGCGGCTTCACTGCGTGGATTCGGCCGTGCGCTGCCACCGCGTGACGCAGGCGCTCGCTTCCGATGACGTCAGGAGATTGAAACCGATTAGGGCAGCGTAGCAGATGGGTTTCATGAGCGAATCCGGCGCATCACAACGTTTCGCGACATTCTACTGGCGCATTTCGAGGTGTCGGCCCGGAGTTTGCCGGCGGAGCGATCTGGCGCGCTTTTTATGTGAGCTGTCATCGTTCTGTGCGAAGATCAGTGCTGTCCCTCGCGCGACCCGCTGGCAAGGGGATCGTACGGCGGGCGCGTGCCCGGCCATCGCCTTCGTCCTCGGGTGACCTTGGGGTGACTCTCTGGCGCACCTGTTTGCGGATTCATGGAGTACTGACCAATGACCGACAGATTGCAGGCGTCCGTCTATGTAGTGGTGCTGCTGCTGATTGTGGGCTGGGTGCTGTATATCGGGCGCGCGGTTTTCGTGCCGATCGTGTTCGGCGCGATCGCGGTATACGTGGTGGTCGACTTCACGCGGCTGCTGCAACGCATTCCGGTGATCGGCCCGCGGCTGCCGGTCCAGTTGCGCTACGGACTCTCGATGTTCCTGATCGGCGCCGCGATCTTCTTCGCGGTCGACATGCTCGTCGAGAACTACGACGCGCTCGTCGCGCTCGCGCCGCGCTACCAGGACTCGGTCCTGCTGATGATCCACAAGATTTCGACGCTGCTGCACCTCGAAAGCGAGCCGACGTGGGAATCGCTGCGGCGGAACATGCTCACGCAGTTGAACATTCAGGCGATGGTGACCGGCATGCTGGCGTCGTTGTCGTCGGTGATCATCGACCTGTTCGTGATCGTGCTGTATGCGAGTTTTCTGCTGGTCGAGCGCCGGACGTTCGGCGACAAGCTGACGAACATGACCGCCAATTCGACCAACGCGGCGCGCATCCGGGGCGTGGTCACCGACATCAACCGGCGCATTGGCGCCTATCTCGCGCTGAAGACGTTCCTCGGCGTGCTGCTAGGCGGGATCTGCTGGCTCGCGATGCGCAGCGTCGGCCTCGAGTTCGCCGGGCTGTGGGCGATACTGACCGCGCTGCTGAACTACGTGCCATATATCGGCTCGGTGCTCGCGATCGTGTTCCCGGTGCTGATGTCGGTGCTGCAGTTCGGCGACCTGAATTCGATCCTGGTCGTGCTGGTGTCGCTGACCGCGATTCACTTCGTGATCGGCAATATTCTCGATCCGTATCTGACGGGCAACTCCCTGAACCTGAGCCCGTTCGCGATTCTCGCTAGCATGGCCGTGTGGTCGGCCTTGTGGGGCGTGCCGGGCGCCTTTCTCGCGGTGCCGATCACCGCCAGCATGACGATCATTTTCTCCGAGTTCGAAATGACGCGGCCGGTCGCGGTGCTGCTGTCGAAAAACGGCCGGCTCACTTACGGCAAGACCGAACAGGCCGCGTGAAGCGCCCACCGTGGCGGACATATGATCGACCCGGCGCATGAAATGAAAACGGTCCGTGCGGAATAGTCCGCGCGGGCCGCCGAATGAAACACGTCTATCTCGACGCGTGCGGCTTACCGTCGCCGCACGCTGTTGCCATCAGCGTTTAACGCTTGCTGCTTACTGCGAAGAGTCTGGCCACGTCTGGCCGGTCGTCGCCGTTGCTGATGTAGTTGTAGGCGAACACGACGTTCTTCAGGTAGCCGTCGAACACGATCTTGCCGGCCGACGAAGTCGTGGTGCTGCCGGTCCTCAACGCCTGCGTGACCGCCTTCGAGGCCGAACCCGGCTCGAACGCGTCGGTGTTGTTCGCGGTATCGTACACAGCACCGTTGCCATCTCTTTAAATAAATCGAAAAATTTTCGAGCGGCCTTTGACGCGAGGTTCACGCAAAGCCGTGCAACAATGGCCTCGGGTTGCGGCCAGGGCCAGGGGCCGCAGCCTGTGCGTCTTTCCATCAACACGAGGCCCGCCGCTCGATGACAAAGCCTGCCTGGACGCTCCTCATGGCCGCGATCGTTCTTGCCGCGGCGGCGGCCGGGCATCGGCTATCGGCTCTAACGCGAACATATGCCCGGCTCACACGACCCTGCAGTCCAGCCGACTCCCGTCTCGGGCGGCGCCGAAGCACTCGAAGACCCGGCGCTGCTGCGTCGCCTGCTGCGTGCGAAAGACCGCATCGATGCCGCCTCGCACGAAGCCTGGCCGGTGCGGCGGCTGGCCGAAGTCAGCGGCGTGTCGGAGGCGCATTTCGCGCGTTCGTTCAAGCGGGCCTTCGGCGTGCCGCCACACCGTTATCTGTTGACGCGGCGTATCGAACAGGCCACCACGCTGCTGCGTGACACCGACCTCGGCATTACGGACATCGCGTTCGCGACCGGCTGGGAAAGCCTCGGCACGTTCGGCCGCGTCTTTCGCGACATTACCGGCCTGAGCCCGAGCGAGATGCGCGTGCAGGCACGCGCCAATCCCGCTGACCTCGATCGCGTGCCCGCCTGCGTGCTGAAGGCCGCGCAACGCCCCGATCTGACGACCGCAGTTCTGGAAAAGCGCCGCCGCGTGGTCAGCGACACTGTCGAGCCTCCTACCAGCGAGACGTCGTGAATGAGGGTATCGACGTGCGCGCTGCGTCCCTTCGCGCCAAGGTGCCGAAGGCCGGGCAAACGCCCGAACCTGCCGATCGCAGTTTTGGAGAAGCGCCGCCGCGTGGCCAGCGATACAGTCGAACCCTCAACCAGCGAGGGAGGAGTCATGAATCAGGGTATCAATGTGGTCGGTTTGTACGTCGACGATCAGGATGCGGCGCTTTCGTTCTACGTCGACAAACTCGGCTTTCGCGTCCACACCGACGTGCGCAACGGTGCTTACCGCTGGCTCACGGTCCAGCACCCGGAACAGCCGTCTTTCCAGTTGGGACTGTTCGCGCCGGGGCCGCCGGTCCACGATGAAGCGACCGCGCAAACGCTGCGCGCGATGGTCGCGAAGGGGGCGATGCCGCCTTTGGTGCTGTCCGTCGCCGACTGTCGCGCGAGCTACGAGCAGTTGAAGGCGCGCGGCGTCGAATTCACGCAGGAGCCGGTGGATCGTTTCGGCAGCGTCGATGCGGGCTTTCGCGATCCGGCGGGCAATGGATGGAAGATGATCCAGGCGGCAACGGGCAAGTGAGCGTCAGCGATCCGCCGCGCGCGGGCGCGGCGCGCAGCCTCATACGGCCGGCGGTGCTTCGCACGATCGCGACGCACCGCCGGTCGTCATCCCGGACCACTGGACTACCGGACTACCGGACTCTCACTGCTGATGCTGCTGCAGATACTGCCGAACGTCGTTCAACGTCACGCGGCCCGAATGCGCGGTATCGATCTCGTCAAAATGCCTGGCGATATAGCCGAGCCCATTGCTTTGCGCCTGGGCCTTGGTGATCGACGAGCCGTTGCTGAGCACCGATTTCGCGCCCAGTCTGTTCTCCACGCGCTGCTGAGCCTGCTGCTGCAGCGTCGAGCCGGTGGTCGGCGCGACCGCGTTGGCACGGTTATGAGGAAAGAACGGACCGTCCACGCCATGTCCGCCGTTGGGCAGCGTCACGGGCGCCACCGGCTGGGGCGGCAACGCATGCGCACTGCCGACGATCACACCGAGGACGATCAACGCCAGAGCACGTCGCAAGATATCGATTGAAGACATGATCATTCGCCATAAAGAGTAGTCAGAGGGTTTCGCGCGAAGCGAAACCACCATCGATCAGGGCGCGGCCGCGGCGAGCGCCTCGCTCGTCGGCGTAGCGGCTGGCGCTTCGTCGGCCCACGGCTGCGGCAGCGTCGCGAGCGTGAGTGCGCCCGCTATCGGCGTGCCGCCATAGAAGGCCGCGAGATCCGCCTTCATCTGCGGCCGCGCCACATCATCCAGATAAATCATATGTCCACCCTGGAAGAAGTTGACCTGCAGATTCGGGTTGAGACCCTGGACCGTCTTGAGCCGCGCGAGCTGCTTCTCGGTATTGAAGAACGGCGTGGCGAGATCGTGGTAGCCGTTTTCCGCCAGCACCTTCAGTTGCGGATTCAGCTTTAGTGCGCCGAGCAGATCGGGGATCGTGTCGGGCAGCGGCTGGCCGCCGTGCGAGAAATCCCACACCTCGATGATCGCGTCGTTCAGCGGCATGTACGCCGCGTTCGGCGCCGTGTAGCCGAGGTAATCCGGCATCTGTGTCGCCAACGCATTGGTGAATGGCAGCGAGATCAGGATGTCCGACGGGTCGCCGTCGCTCTGCAGACGCGAGTCCGAGTTGGGCAACGACACGCGCCCATCGTAGCGGCCTATCGTCGAGCCTGGCACCAGCGTGAGGTTGAACGGATTGATGTTGAAGTAGCCCTGCATCGCCTGCAACGTGAGACCGGATTCGGCGTCCCAGACCTTCTCCAGCCACGTCGGCGGGAAGTTCGGCGGTCCCGCGTAGGTGGGCGCGCCGAGCTGGCTCAAGGTCCAGTACAGCGAATAATTCTTGAACAGATTGTAGTTGGCGGTCACGAACGCCTCGCTGCGAAGCGCGTAGGTCGCCTGACTCAGTGGCGCTGGCGATACCTGGTTGTAGTACGCCGCGACCTCGGCATAGCCAGGCATGTAGCCGCTCAACGTATCGGTTTCGAGCGCGAGCTGGTCGGGCGAACCTGTGATTGCCACCGCCTCGATCGCGTCCGCGAAGTAGTTCAGGATCGAAGACTGCAGCGTGATCCCCGTCAGATGCACGCCGGCCGATTCGAGCGCGAGCGCGAGGATGTCGGTGCGAGGCGTGCCGTACGATTCGCCGTACAGATAGACCGGCGAGCTGCTGCGTGAATTGACCGTCAGGTAGCGGATGATGAAGTCGCGCATGATGTTCGCGTCGGCATCGGTGCTCCAGTAGGTCTGGTTCGTGTTCGGCAGGATCGCTTCGGAGAGGCCCGTGCCCGGCGGATCGATGAACACGAGATCGGTCGTGTCGATCAGGCTCTCGGTGTTGTTCACAAGCGGGTAGTTCGGCCAGCTGGTGCCGTTCAGCAGCGGATCGGTGGTCGCGACGCGCGTCGGCGCGAACGATCCGAGACGCAGCCAGATCGACGAAGAGCCCGGCCCGCCGTTATAGACGAACGTAACAGGGCGCGGTTTGCCATTCGTGCTCGGCGCCGTGTAGGCCACGTAGGACATCGTCGCCTCGGGTGCGCCGCTCGTCAGATCCATTGCGCTCAGGTGGCCGGTGGTCGTCGTGTAGTTGACGGTGGTGCTGCCGGACGTCCATTGGTAATGCATGATCGCCGCTTTCTCCGCGACCAGCGACGCAGCTATCCCGGACGTCGCGCTCGTCGAATAGGTGGTGAGATCGGTGTAGGGCTGATTGGCGGATGGCGTCTGCGGCGCCGACGCCGCTTGCGCCTGATTGGCGACCTGCGCCATGCCGCTTGGTACCGCCGACGCCGACGAACCTCCGTCGCTGCCGCCGCATCCGGCGAGGATAACGATTCCGAGTGTCAGCGCGCTTAGCGCGGCTAGCCGGCCATGACGACGGACGCGACCATCGTCGGTACTCCTTCTGTCTGGTTTCATCTCGTTCCCTGGTGAGTGATACCGCTACACAAAGGCCGCTTCTCGCCGGTCGCGCGCATTGGAGATCGAATAACCCGCATCGCACTCGATGGCACGCAGCGGTTGCATGGACAGCTTTTCGCAATGCATTAATTCAAAATACTTTCATTAATATTTCCATCCGCTTTCTTTGATTAATGATTGAATGGATAAAGGAATTCCCTGTCGATTTATCTCGACATTTCAAGAGAAATTTAAAATTGAATCTTTCCGATGCTTACAGCAAGAGTGAAAATAGGATGCGAAATGCGGTTTTGTCAAGGATCAAGCGGCAATTATGCGATTCAGAATAAAGTCGCATCTTATGGAGGGGTAGCGCTTTGTGATCGAGCGCTGGCGCGGTCGCCGCCGCATGGGGGAAGAAAAACGCTGGCGCATTTATTTGAATTGCATTGAATGGCGATGAGGAACTGCGGATTTTCGTGCCTATGCTGTCGGAATTAATTGCGTTTTATAAAAATAACTCAATGGTAAATTTAACCGGTGAAAATGTGTCCTCAATAGAACTAAAAAGGGCAGGCTGGGGAATTTCCGTCCGGGCGGCGGTACGCCCGTCACGCTCGTGGCCGAATTCGGTACCACGTAAGAATCACTGCCAGCAAGAACGCGACATAGGCGACTACGAACACCCAGCCCGGAAAGTCGTAATACAGCCAGGCGCTGACCCAGCGCTGTACGAAGCCTTGCGGACCGACAGTTCCCGTGCGCAGATGATCCTCCAGAACGGTTAACGGGCACGGCACATTGAGCACCGCAAGGGTCGCCACGATACCGATGGCGAGAACATGTACCGTCCGGAATGTGCGATTTCGCGCCCACGGGAGTCGCAAACCGTGGGCGATCCAGATGGCGAATAGTCCGCCGACGATAAACACCACGATCAGCGCGTGCAGCACGAGAACAATATTGGCGAGCCAGATCATTCTGCTTCCACTGGGACTAGCCGCACGGCACTCGCTTGACGATGCCGCGGGGACTCACTGCCCATTGCCGTACAGATCGAGCAGCATCAACGTTACGCCATTGGTCCACCCGAAGCCGTCCTGCAGCGGATACTCGCCACCCCCGCCGCCGCCTTCGCCCGCGCCTTCGACGACGTACTTCTCGACGAGCTTGTGCTGCGTGTTGTAGACGTTCTCGACGTCCGCGAGAAAGCGCGTGCCGATCGGCTGCGCGAGGTCGGCGCGTCCGTAGCGCTTGAGGCCCTGAATCGCGATCCAGTGCAACGGCGCCCAGCCGTTCGGCGCGTCCCATTGCTGCGTGGTGTTATAGGTCGACGTCGTGAGGCCGCCCTGCTTGAGCAGCACATTCTCCACGGTCCGGGCGGTCTTCCACGCGCGATCGGGCCATGCCACGCCGGCCATCAGCGGATACAGCATCGCCGGTGTCTGGTTGTCGCGCGACTTGCCGAGTTGCCAGTCGTAGTCGCCGTAGTAGCCGTTGCGATTCCACAGATAGCGGTTGATGCCTTCCGCGCGCCGCGCCGCGTAGCCGATGAACTGCGCGACGCAACGGAAGTCGCGTGTCTCCGAGCAGCCGCGCGCGATCGTCGTCTCCAGATGGAACAACAGGCTGTTCAGATCGACCGGGATGATCGATGTCGTGCGCACCGTTGCGAGCGTCTGGTTGTCGCCGAACCAGCGTGAGCTGAAATCCCAGCCGCTTTCGGCGGTCGCGCGCAGATCGCGGTAGACCTGGTTGGCCGGCCGGCCGCTCGCCTGCGCGGTCTGCACGTCCTCGAGGTACGACTCGTCGCGCGGCGTGTCCAGATCGTCCCAGTAGCGGTTCAGCACGGTGCCATCGTTGAGCACGACCACATTGCGCGTAGCGCCGCCGCGCGGCGTGCTCGACGAGCCTTGCATCCAGTACGCGTACTCCTTGCGTAGCACAGGCAGGTACTTCTGATAAACCTTGTTGCCTTCCTTTTGCGCCGCGAGCTCCACCATATACGAGTAGAACGGCGGCTGCGAGCGGCTCAGATAGTACGTGCGATTGCCGTTCGGTATGTGGCCGAACGTGTCGATCATGTACGCGAAGTTGTCGAGCATATCGTCGACGAGATCTTCACGCCCGGACTCCTGCAGCCCCAGCATCGTGAAATAGGTATCCCAGTAGTAGCCTTCGCGAAAGCGGCCGCCCGGCACGACGTATGGTTTGGGCAGCGGGATCAGCGAGCTGTAGTCGGGCGCGCTCGTCGTCGTGCGCGTGAGGCCGTTCCAGAGCCAGTCGATGTGCTCGCGCAGACTCTGGTTCGGCGGCGGCGTGATGCTCTGATCGGGCGGCGGCGTGAAGTACTGGCTGACGAATTTCTGCAGCGAAAAGCCGGTCTGGTTCTTCTGCGTTTCGTATAGCTGGACGATCGCGGCGGGATTGCCATTCGGCGTCGCGTCGACGAACGTCTTCTGGTCGGGGAAGATCTGCGCGGTTTGCACGGCGACGAACAGATCGCCGTACAGAATGTCGGGCGCCGGCGGCAGCGTGGCGCCCACCTGGGTATCGGCGAGACAGCTCGCGGATGCGAAGACGAGCGAGGCGATGCAGGCGACGCCGAGCGTGATCGGCGAACGCCGCGGCACGAAGTACTCTTTTGAGCTGGGGAAGAGATGCGCGGTTGACGCGGCGCTGCTGCGAGACAGTGATTGAATGCTCATGATGCCTCCAAGGTTGTGGGCATTTCACTGGTCTCATCGCGTGCCATTCGAGGTCGTCTCCCGGCGACATGCGAGTCCGACACGAGGTGGCCGGATCAATGGCTCCGAAAGCATCGCACGCTTTCGAAGCATCAGGCAACTGCGGCGCAGCAGAGCGTGCATGCATTCAGCATGAAGAAGGAAGCGTGATGAACGAGGGAGAAGATGCGCGTAATGGCGTATCCGCGCTTGCTTCGTGATTCGAAGCAATGGAAGCGTTGATCGCGAGCGATTCCGCGGCAGAAACCGCTCAGCGAGCAAGCGACGTACCTGCGTCGAGCATCCTGCAGGTCGGCGCGGGTACGCGAGAACAACGAGAAGATTACTGCGCGATAGGCTGAGTCACGTCCGTGCCGAACCAGTGCATCGAGATCTTCTTGAGCGTGCCGTCCTGCTTCATTTGGGTCAACGCGTCGTCGAGTGCTTTCGCGAACTTCGGATTGTCCTTGCGGAACGGGATGCCCATTTCCTGCTCGGCGCCTTTCAGCACCGCGCCCGTACGCAGCGGCAACTGCGAGTTCTTGATGATGTACGGCAGCATCAGCCGGTCGTCGATCGTCGCATCGATACGCCTGGCGGCGAGATCGCGCAGTTTCTCGGGCGCACCCGGATAAGTTTGCACGTTGATGCCAGGTACCGCGCGCGCCATCTGGTCGTAGTTGGTGCCGAGCGTCACGCCGATCTTCTTGTCGCCCTTGAATTCGTCGAGCGATTTGAACTCACGCTTGTCGTCCGCCCGTTGGATCAGCTGCGCGGCCGAGTACGTGTACGGCTGGCTGAAATCAAGAACCTGTTTGCGTTGCGGGGTAATGGTGACCTGATTGATGATCACGTCGAATTTGCCGCTCTGCAGCGCAGCGATAATGCCGCTCCACTCGGTCGGAATGAATACCGGCTTTACGCCGAGTTTCGCCGCCACGGCTTTCGCGACGTCGACGTCGAAGCCTTCGAGCTCGCCGTCCTTGTTGCGCGAGTCGAACGGCGGATAGGTGCCTTCGAGACCGATCTTCAGGACTCCGGCCTGTTTGACCGAGTCGAGCAGATCTTCGGCATGAGCCGCGACTGCGGTAAAGCTGAGAGCCGAGAGCGCTAACGCGTTTATAAGCAGCTTCGAAAGTTTCATTGAGTGTCTCCTCTGTACTTGAGTATCAGGCTGCACAACGCAACGATTTCACCATCGTGTCGGCAACCCGGCAGTGTCGTTTCGTGGAACAGGCCGGGTTGCGCGCGTCATCCTAGCACTTCAAAAGTCGCCTGTTTTATCTTTGTTCGGAAGCGGGCGCGCGCGGATGAAACTCCGGCTTCGAAAAATCGCAGCGGCGCGATCTCGTGGTGGATAGACTGAATGCGATCGATGGACTCTATTGTCCTCGTCCGACCGGCGCATTCTATGTTTATCCGTCATGCGCGGGTGTGATCGGGCGGCGTACGCCCGACGGACGCGTGATCGCCAACGACAGCGATTTCGTCATGTACCTGCTCGAAAGCCAGGACGTCGGCGTGATCCAGGGCGCGCCACCTCTACGCTCTCACCACAGTCACCCCAGCCGCTTCGATCGGCTTCGTCAATTCCGCGCTGGTCTTCTTCTCGACCACGATGGTCTGCGCGAGTTTGATCTCGCCGATCACGAACCGCGATGCGGCGTTCAGTTTCGACGACGACGCGAGCACGACCGTTTCCGCCGCCCGTGCGGCGAGCGCGCGCTTGATCGCGGCTTCCTCGAAGTCACCGGTGCTCAGCCCAGCGCTGGGATGCACGCCGGTCACCCCCATGAAGTACAGGTCGGCATGGATGCGCGAAATGCCTTCCATCGCCGCGGCGCCGACGGCCACGATCGAATGTTTGTAAAGCCGGCCGCCAATCAGGATCACCTCGACACAAGGATGCGCGGCAAGCGCCGTGGCGACGCTCGGACTATGCGTGACGATGGTCGCGTGCAAATCGGACGGCAGCTCCTGGACCAATAGCGCCGACGTGGTGCCGCCGTCGACGATCACGGTTTGCCCCGGCGCGATCAGTTCGACCGCTCGCCGAGCGATGCGCCGCTTGGCGAGCGTCTCTATGTCCTGACGCTGCTCGAATGACGCGAGCGCCGCCGACGCGGGCAACGCGCCGCCGTGGACGCGCTGCAAGCGCCCCTCCGCGGCCAGTTCGCGTAGATCGCGGCGGATCGTGTCTTCCGACACGCCAAACGCCGCGCTCAGCTCGCCTGCCAGGACCTGCCCGTTGCGCGCGAGTTCGTCGAGGATCGCTTTCTTGCGTTGGGTCGTCAACATTGCATTGCATGAAATATCTTGAAATTGCACGAAGTTGCACGATACCATGAATCATTGTCCATGGTCGACAGGAGGCGCCATGACCGCAACGAAAGACCGGGTTCGCATCGTCGGAACGACCTTGCTATCCGACGACTGGTACACGCTGAAGAAGGTGACGTTCGACTTCCTGCGTCGCGATGGCACATGGCAGCGGCAGAACCGCGAGACCTACGATCGCGGCAACGGCGCGACGATCCTGCTGCACAGTCCGCGCACCGGCAACGTGATACTCACGCGACAATTCCGCATGCCCGCGTTCGTGAACGGTCACGACGGCATGATGATCGAAGCGCCGGGCGGGTTGCTCGACAACGCTTCGCCGGAAGAACGCATCCGGCTCGAAGTCGAGGAGGAAACGGGGTATCGCATGGGTCAGGTCCACAAAATTTTCGAGGCCTACATGAGCCCGGGATCCGTAACCGAAAAGCTCTACTTCTATGTCGGCGAGTACGACGCGTCGATGCGGGTCAACGACGGCGGCGGCGTCGAGGATGAAGGGGAAGATCTCGAGGTGATCGAATTGCCGTTGCAAGCCGCGTTGCGAGCGGTCGACGCAGGGGAAATCGTCGACGGCAAGACGATCATGCTGTTGCAGTACGTCGCCTTGCGTGGGTTTGCGTCAGCGCGCGCAGTCTAGTTGCGTCGCCAGTTCGTGCAGATCGTCGACGATGAAGTCCCACGCCTCGTCCGCCTTCAGATCGCTCGTCTGTTGAGGGCCATGCTCGGTTGGTCGCACCACGAACGCGGTGCTCAAGCCGACACGCCGGGCAGCGGCGAGATCGTTGTTATGTGCGGCCACGAGGCATAATTCGCGTGGCGCAATGCCGAGAATTTCCGCCGTTTCGCTATAGACCAGCGGCGAGGGCTTATAAGCGCGGACGACTTCGGCACCTAGAATGGCATCCCAGGGCAGACCGGCACGCTTTGCCATGTCCACCATCAGGCGAATGTTGCCGTTGGATAGCGGTGCGATGATGAAGCGCGCCTTCAGGCGCTGCAATGCGTCGACGGCATCGGGCCAGGGGTCCAGCCGATGCCAGGCCTGGTTCAACTCATCGATCTCCGGCTCGGGAACGTTGGCGATGCCGAAACGCGCCAACACTTTGACGAGGTTTTCCCGGTGCAGCACGTCGAGACGCACATACGGTCTGCGTCCGCTACGCACTTCTTCCATCGCGGGCGAATACTCGCGTCGCCATGCGTCCGAGAAGTCGAATGCGTCGAGATTCGGCATGTGCCGCTGCAGAAACGGTTGCGCTTCGCGCGCGACGCCGCTTCGCCAGTCAACCACGGTTCCGAAGACATCGAACACGAAAGCTTTGATGGCGGTTTGATGTGTCGAGTCGATGCTCATGACCTTCCTTGGTGGCTGTGACGGGAACCACCCATCTTAGGCGAACAGAAGGCACGCGTTGCTATCATCGATCATCTAAAAAGGACGGGGATGCTATGGCGACCGGGGACGCTTCGACCGCAACGCAGTCCGTATGGAACGCAATGCGCGACGATTCGAAGATCGAGCCGCTTGCAATGAGCGGGCACGCTGCTGTATCCGTTGGCGCGAGTGAAAGGGCAATGCGGTGTAACAAACGTTCGAGAGGGGGATGCACCTGTTAAACGAGTGTCAACCGTCTACGGGTTTTGCCTGGTCTCGTGCGTGTCGATTCCCGCAACGCGGGCGCGTCGTGACAGTATGTTCAACCCATCCAGTGAAAGGCATACTCATCATGGCTACCGGAACCGTCAAATTCCACCGTGTTTTGCGCACGACGCCCGAGCGTATCTATCGCGCGTTCCTCGAACCCGCCGCGATGGCGAAATGGCTACCGCCGTATGGCTTCACCTGCGACGTGCATCAGATGGATGCGCGCGTCGGCGGCACCTACAGGATGTCGTTTCACAACTTCGGCTCGGGCAAGGGGCACTCGTTCGGCGGCGAGTACATCGAACTGGTGCCGTTCGAAACGATCCGCTATTCGGACCATTTCGACGACCCGAATCTGCCCGGTCAGATGCACACGACCGTTTCGTTGCGGCAGGTGTCGTGCGGGACCGAACTGAATATCGTGCAGGAAGGCATCCCCGAGATGATTCCGGTCGAGATGTGTTACCTCGGCTGGCAGGAGTCGCTCGCGCAACTGGCGAAGCTGGTCGAGCCGGAGATTGCGGACTGACATTCAATAACAGCCGCGTGCTCCGTCATCGGGCAAATATCTCCTCGCAAAGCGCAGCGGGGACGATTGCATCCTTCGTCCCACTTGCTGCGCGATTGGCGACCTTCAAATCGTGATCAGGAAACAGCCGAACTCGGCGCGGCTCCAAACCGCGCCGCCCGCAGTCAAGCTGGGAACGTTCGGCACGTACACGGTGCGCCGGCTACAGCGTCGGAATCACCCTCGGCGACTCCAGATAGCTCTCTACCCGCTTGATGCCGGGCACATTTTCCGCGCCGACGCGGATCGCGCGCTTCTCCTCTTCGGATTCGATGATGCCCCACAGATGCGCAACGCCGGTCCGTTTCCGACGCGGCGGCTAATGGGATGCAACAAAGTCCGCTTCAAACTGCTTTCACTGCCTGATCAACGATAAGGTCGGTTCCAACCGACATGTTGTGTAGTGCGATGCAGCAATATTCGCTGTGAACCGCAGTGACCCGAGGGCACTTTATTCTCCCCGCCAAACGACCGTCCAGTGTTCAACCGCTTCGCGACGGATTTGATGCTATTCCGCGAGGTTTTCCGATTGGGCGCTGCCGAGTCTCCGTTCCGGCGAGGCGTTCTCATCGTTGGCATTGTTTAAGCTTGAATTAAGCCACGCTACGTACTCTTCGGACCGAAGCATGAGACGACAACGGCCCGACGGGGCGCATTCTTTCCGTCGAGGTATGAGCGTGACAACTCGGGGCATTCCCAGACAGAAAGAGGTTGAGATGATGTACTTGATTACCGACCTGAAAATGGTCGAAAGCTACGGTCGCATCAAAGCTGACAGCGGCGATGATGCGCTGCATGAGTTTGCGGTCAGCGAGGGCTTCCTCGACCTGATGGAGTTCGCCTCCGCCCGGCCCGCGTTCGCCAACGACTTGCTCGCTGTTCAGCTGCAATAAGTAGACCGAAGTGGCCATGACTTTGGGGCAGGCCATGGTGCACGCTGAGCAGCTGGAAGTCTGCGGTGCGATTTGCAGGACGTCGCACGCGCTCATCCGGCATGCAGGAGTACCGAGCCGTAGTCGGCGTGGAACGATACGAGCAGATTATCGAGGCAGCGGGCTTGGCTCATCCGGACCCGCAGTGACCCGCTCCGCGCATCCTGAACCAGGGAAGAACGTTGGGTTGATGCATGAAGCAGCACCATAGGAAGTTGCAAATACCCGTCGCTTTTAAACCCATGCTTTCTACGGGCATCGACTGGCCGGACGTCACGCGAAATCGCCCCAACTGACGAATGGACCCTCTCACTCAACCATGCGCGCGATGCGCTGACCTTTACGGCGTCGCGCGCTGAATCTCCACACCGGGACTCGAGCTCGATACCCATCGAGCCGCTAAAAGATAAAACCGGTGTTCACGAACTTCGAGTGATGATTCGTGACCATCGTATCGAGCAGCGTCCTGTTCAGATCGGTCTCCCTGGCCGCGACCATGGAGCGGATCGAGAACGCGCGCAACGCATCGGTGACCGATAGCGTACCTTCCGCAGAATCCTTGCGGCCGGCAAACGGAAAGACGTCTGGGCCTCGCTGGCACTGGCTGTTGAGATTGACGCGGCACACCTGATTGACGAGCGGGTCGACCAGCGAGCCAATTTGGGCAGCGTCGGTGCCGAAAATGCTGACCTGCTGACCGTGGTCCGAAGTGATGACATACTCGAGTGGTGTATCAATGTCATCGAACGGCACGACTGGGATGATCGGTCCGAACTGCTCCTCACGATAGAGCATCATCCCTTCCTTGACGGGGTACACCACGGCCGGATAGAAAAGAGTTTTGCAGAACACGCCTCCACCTTCGTTCACGACCGCCGCGCCTTTCGCTTTCGCATCGTCAATTGCCTGGGTCATGTAGGCCGTGCGATGCATGCCCGGCAGCGGTGTAATGGACACACCCTGTTCCCACGGCATGCCCACCTTGAGATTTTTGAGCGCTGCGTTAAAGCGCTGAAGAAACGTATCGACGATCGAACGGTGGACCATCAATATCTTGAGCGCTGTGCACCGTTGACCATTGAACGACAGCGTTCCGAGCAGACATTCCTTCACGGCGAGGTCTATGTCGGCGTCAGCCAACACAATCGCGGCGTTTTTTGCGTCAAGGCCGAGAACGGCGCGTAGCCGATGCGACTTTGGGTGCTGTTTTTTCAGGTGGTCTGCAACCTTGCTTGAGCCGATCAGAGCAAGCACGTCGATCTTTCCTGAGGCGAGCATGTGTGGCACCACCACCGCACCCGGTGCATAAATCGTGTTGACGACGCCTTTCGGGAAAGCAGAGCGGAAAGCCTCGAGCAGTGGAAAGAACAGCAGCGTGCCATATTGGGGTGGCTTGAACACGACGGTGTTGCCCATCAGCAATGCGGGAATGAGCGTCGCGAACGTTTCGTTCAGCGGATAGTTGTAAGGCCCCATGCACAGTACGACGCCCAGCGGGGTGCGGCGAATCTGGCCGATGGTGCCCTCGGCGATGACAAAGCGCGAGTTGTTATTGTCTAGCTCCTTGAGCGCCGAGATAGTGTCATGCATATAGCTGATGGTGCGGTCGAACTCCTTCTGCGAATCGGCAAGGCTCTTGCCGATTTCCCACATGATCAGATTCACAATCTCATGGCGCCTGGCCGCCATGAGACGAATGAAGTCTTGCATGCAGCCGATGCGCTGCGCGACTGTCATCGTTGGCCATTCACCGCGGCCGTGATCGTAGGCTCGCACGGCTGCGTTCAGTGCGGCATCGCTCTCGACCTCGCCCATGACCGGATAACTGCCAATTACGACCTGTTCAGCGTCGCCGGAGGCTTGTCGCACGCAAACTGGGGACTGCACGTTCTTGCAGGCGCCATCCCATGCCTTCAATTCTCCATCGACGAGCGAGACGCGCTGATGAATCGGCTCCGCGAGGCGGGCGGTCTCGGGAATATCGTCGATGACTGGAAACAACTGCCAGAGGTTCTCGAAGTCAATATTTGCCACGTTTCGCTCCTATGTTCGTGCAGTACGCGGTGGACCGCCAGGTGTTGGGCATTGCTCGAACGCAATCAATGCGACCGTGCCTACCCGCTGGTGACGTAACGGTACCTGTCGGACCGATCATTGGGTCGTGCGCAAGACACAGAGAGAAGCATAGCTAATGGCAGAGAACAGAGTTGAAGACGAACCGTGTTCAACGCCTGATGAACGGTGAAGTCGGTTCCGACAGTGATATCACGCGGCGCGGCGCGGCACCGCCGAGCTTGCGGGCGAGCTTAGTCAGCAGTTGCGGAAATGTCCTCGTAACCGGGTTCGATTAGATTCGTCATCGTGGTCTGCAGTTCGACCAACGGCGTAGCGGTCACTGCGATCGCTACCCCGTCGGATTTCGGAAGCAGTCCGGCGAATGCCGCGATCCCCGTCCCGCATGCTGTTAGGAGTAGGGTGGCAGCAAGTACGGCTGCACTGCCGCGCAGCGCTTGCTTGGGAGCGAAGTCCGCAAAACATTGCATCATGGCTATCTCCGGTTGACGCGGTTTCTGTATGCAAAGGCCGTGCCGACGGAGGGGCTGTCAGGCAAGTGTGCCGCTAACCGGCTGTGTAGGCGTTGAGTGCTCGCGTGACAGTGGCGACGGGGACTCGGTGGTGGGACTCACCCTACACCTTGACCGGGCTGCGACGGTCCGAAACCAACATTTCGCTGCGGAGAATTGGGCCCGCATTTTCCTGAACATTGCCCGGCAAGCGTTCAGGGATTGTCCTGTGCCAATCGCTTGAACAATCCTATGTGCGAGGCAGTGAGGAACCCGGCGATAGTTCACTTGCTGCGAAGTCCACGTGACACTTCTGCGGCGTGCGCACCGATATACTGTTTCCTCCTACCGAACAGCTGTACTAACATCGAGTAACTGGCAAGCATCGATTTGAATGCCGTTCACCGGGCTCTTCAATTCGGAGGTCTTCCGGGACAGTCGCAGCAGGACCCAGATGACGACAACCCACCGCCAGTGCGTCGCTGAACTTGCCAAGGGATAATCTCCGATGCTCTCGGGCCTATCGAAACTGCTGGACAAAGCATTTATCCTCGGCTTCTTTTTGCCGGCCCTGCTTGGCTTTACAGGCTTTCTCGCGGCAAACGCCGATATCCCGGCATTTTGCGATTTGCTACACAAAGTGACCTCGGACAGCGACAAGGTTGGAAGTTTGTTCTCTTTCCTCCTAATCGTATGGGTCCTATCGCTGATCCTGTTGGTATTGAACAACTGGTTTTATCAGGTCCTCGAAGGATACAAATGGCCATTCAATCGCGAGGCCTGGAAGCGCGATGAGCGAAATCGCCGCAATCGTCAGCTGGACCTCATAGAACGCCTCCGTACGGAACTCGCTACAGAGAACAGTACAATCGAGCGGCTTAAAGCCTCAAAGGAATCGTTGGAATACCGAAAGGCTGAATCGAACCGGGCCACCGTAAGGGCGAGGCTGTACCGCAACCAGGAGCGGAACGCCCGTGATTTCCCCCGGTATGAAAATCTCGTTCTTCCTACGGCCTTTGGGAACACGTTGCGTGCATTCGAGGGTTACTCGAGCGAAGTCTATAAGGTTGACAGCATATTCGTATGGCCGCGTCTTCTTGCAGTCATCCCAAAGGACTATCAGGCAATCATTGCGGATTCGAGAGCTCCAGTTGACTTTCTGGTCGGACTCGTCGTTCTGGGTACCTTTACGTCCATCTTTACCTTTGTGCGAGCGATTGATATCTGGCTTGCGGACGGACTGGCCGGTAATTACCTGTTGGCGGATCTTTTTCTGAACGCTGCGATTGCGGCCGCCATTGCGGCAATTGCGTATCGGCTTGCGATTCTAGCGGCAAGAAGCTGGGGCGACGTCGTCAAATCAGCGTTTGACCTTTATCTGCCGGCACTCGCTGAGAAGTTAGGTTTTGTTCTCCCGACGTCCCAGGCCGCACAGCGGGAGTTCTGGGCGGCATGGAGCACGCAGTTCCGCTTCCATGCACCGGCAAATACCGCATGGTGGACACGTATGAAGCCGGTGACGCCAGCAGCAACGACGAAGGCGGATTGGGAGGCGACAGACTCGGCAGGCGAAACTGACGAGGCGCGCGGAGGTTGACCGTCGAATCCGCGATTCGTGTCCAGCAGAGCTTTTGTTTGCGGACTGACAGCGACAGCGACCAGAGGCAATTGCGCTGCGTCTTATCCGACCTGGAGTTACGTGCATCATGACGCCACAGTTCGATACCGATTTACGGACCAGACTGGTCAGGGTATATGGTCACGTGCAGGGGGTAGGTTACCGGCAGGCTTGCATCAACGAGGCCACGGCTCGAGGCATCACGGGTTGGGTGCGCAACCGGATGGACGGTTCGGTCGAGGCTGTGTTGCAAGGACACGCTGAAGAACTCGAGCGAATCTGTCATTGGCTGGTTGACGGTGCCCATGCAGGTCTGGTGGACCGTCTGGAAGTCCAGGAACTATCGCCACCAGTAGCCAGGTTCGATGAATTCAGGCTCGCCGCGACGGTCTAGTTGAGTTGAGTCAATCCGCTCCCCTAAGGCTTGAGCGCGGAAGCCAGAACGCAGCTCATCGGAAGCCGCAGGTCCCCAGTATCGCTGCGATACGCCTCCGCGTCGTGTGCGACGGCCCGTTCAATAGACGCTAGCGCGGCCGGCGTCTGCGCGTGTAGCAACGCGGAAACCCGCACGCCACCACGAAGGAGTGCATGAAAAGGTGTAGTGGGAGCACGAAGCACGAGCGTGAGGTCCAACTCCCGCACCTCCGGTTGGACGAATCCGGCATCGAGCAACATGCGCTTCGATTCCTCCCAATCGCTGAATCGGAAGAAGGGTGGTCCCGGCGGGACGGGTACGTCGGTCGTCCCGTGCTCCTCGATCGCCTTCAACACCATGCCGAAGCCAACCGCCTTGTTCGGTGTCGCCCATACGGTGAAGGCGATTCTGCCGTCAGGTTGCAGTACACGAAACGCCTCCGCGAGTGCGCGCTCGGGGTGCGGAAAGTGCAACACTCCGAAGCTGATTCCCACTGCCGAGAAGCTTGCGTCGGGAAACGGCAAATCCTCCGCGTCGCCGACGCGGAACTCAAGTGCCGGAAAGACGCGTCTCGCCTTGTCGACCATCGCGACCGAGAAATCCACGCCGGCCACATCCGCGCCGCTGCGCGCGGCGGCGGCCGCGAGGTAGCCCGGGCCGCAGGCGACGTCGAGAAAACGGGCTCCCCGCCGAATGCAGAGGGTTTCGAGCATGGCCTGGTTCGACTGGGCGGTCAGATCACCAAAATACTCATGATAGGCCTGCGCGACCCGCTCCCAACCTTCGTGCTCGAAGGTACTGAAGTCGAGTTGTCCCATGCTTACCCCCACCGGTTTTACACGTTGGCAACCTTTAGCGCATGCCTATGTTCCTCGTAATCCGTATGTCTGGCTATCGGGGAAACAATCCAGGCCGGCGACAGAGAAGCCGAACGAATGTGTGGTGCGACGCACAACCAACGTCGTCTAAAGCCGCCAGACTTTCGCGCTCGTCGGCGCTGGCTGACGCACCCCCACGAACCAATACGCCTGCTTTCTCTCTGGCGCTTCGCATTTCAGCGCCAGGTCGCGAATCGCCTCACTTGCGTTAGACTGGCTCGAGCAACCGGGAGGAGACCTGGATGATACGCAAGACGCTTAATGCCTCGCAGCTTCAGCAGGAGGTCAGTCGGCGAATCCATCGACTGCAGGAAATCGTCGAGGATGGCGTGAAGATTCGCGTGCCGCGGCCGCAATTGCAAGAGGCTGACAAGACAGGCTGCAACTGGAACATGACCCACTTCGGTAACGCGATCGGCTTCGAGCGCGACATCGAGGGCGTACTCAAGGCCATGCGTGCGGAATACAACCTCAGTACCGAAGTGAAGGACACCGGCAACCCGTTCGGGGACTAGTCGCGAAAGTTACAACCAGCGCGGGTCGCGCGTGAACGCCATCGTCAGCCAGCGGTCCGGGCCCGATTCGCCGATTGCGCGCGAGATCCTGTCGCGGATCTGATCGAGTTGGCGGACGCCGGCGTGCTCCATCGCCGCGGGCACACGATATGCACCTCGACGAACAGGCCGCGGCCGCCGCGCGTCGCATAGTGCGAGTGCTTGACGAAGCCGTAGTCGGCGGTCAGTTGTTGCATCAGGTCAAGCAGCTCGCGCTCCAGATCCGGCGGCGTGATCAGCAACACTTCCTTGACCACGCCGATCACGGTTCCGATCGGCATCGGAATCAGGACGAGCGTCAGCAGTGCGAGCACGCCGGGGTCGATGTACGGTGTCAGGTGGCCGTGCCCGATTCGTTCGAGCAGCCATGCAATCGAAAACGCCAGCAACAGCGCCGCGCTGACGGACGCCGACATCAGCCAGCCCTTGATGTCGAGCCCTATCAGTTCGGAGTCGATCGCCCGATTCACGCGCCGTTCCCCTGTTGGATTTCCGGGTCTACACGATCGCGCTGCGCAAGATGCCCGAGTTTCTCGACGTGTTTGACAGGCTCGCCATGCCAATCCTGCTCGAGACGCTTGGACATCCGCTCGGCAGAGTAAGCCGGTGCCGCGGCCGAAGCGGGCTCCATCGAGGAGCCCGCGTGCTTCATGAATAGAGGAGCCGGCTCAGGTCTGGTTGCCCCACAGATCGTCAATCGCGCGGATTGCTAGCAAGTATCCGTTTGCGCCAGCCCCGCAAATTACCGCCGTAGCCGCCACCGAAATCGTCGAGTGACGATATTCCTCCGAGCGTCGGTGGATGTTGGTGATATGCAATTCCACTACTGGTCGGCGGATGAGCTTGACTGCGTCGAGCACCGGAATCCGACCGAATGAAAAGCCGGCTGGATTGATGATCAGCGCGGCGTCCTGCAAGAACGCTTCCTGGATCCAGTCGATCAACTCGCTTTCGCTGTTCGTTTGTCGGAATACGCAGTCGAACTCGAGGGCGTCGGCCAGCGCGAGGCAGTTCTGTTCGATGTCCTTCAGCGTAGTGCTTCCATAAAGATGAGGCTCCCGCGCGCCCAGCATGTTCAGGTTGGAGCCATTGAGGATGTAGAGTTTGCGAGTCATGGTGTCAGTGTGTAGAAGAGCGTTCCAGGGCCGTGTCTTTGGTTTCCCGGGATATTGCGATCATCAGGAAGGAGATCAGGTTCAGCGAGCCGCAGACCGCTACGATGGCCCAAGGGGAACCGTTAAAGGCATTGAGCAGCGCCACGGCGACGATGGGCATCGGGCCGCCGGTGAGCAGGTTGGCTCCCGAGTACGACAGTGCGGACCCCGTGTAGCGCGCCTCGGTCGGAAACGACTCGGCGAACCACACCGGCTGGATGCCGCTCTGGAACTGTGTGAAGCCGAGGAAGGCGCCCATCACGGCCATCGTCATGGCGATCGAGTTCTGGTTGAGAATCGGAAAGTAGATCAGGCAGCAGATCAGCGTGCAGAACGAGCCGATCATCAGCGCACGTTTACGTCCGATCCGATCGCTCAAATAACCGCCCGCCAGCGCTCCCGCGATGGCACAGACATTCGCAACCATCAGCAGCATGAAACCGGTCTGCTTTGGTACGCCGAGGTGTTTCGTCAGATAGCTGAGCGAGAAAACCACGATCAGATAAAACAGTGCGGCCGGGCCACAGAAGAACAGCGTCAGGCGAAGCGCGGTGCGCCAGTGATATTTGAAAACGGTGCCTAGCGGATTGGCAGCGCGTGTGGGCGAGCCACTCTTCCTGAGCGCCTCGAAGGCGGGTGTCTCGCTAACCTTCCTGCGGATGTAGATGCCCAGCAGCACCAGCACAAAGCTTGCGAGGAACGGGACTCGCCATCCCCAGGAGTCGAAGTCGTCCGATGAAAGCACCGCGGCCAGTGTAAAGAGCGAGAAGTTGGCGAGAATCTGGCTGAGTGGCGAGCAGATGCCAAGCAGGCCCGAATACAAACCGCGTCGGTTAGCAGGTGCATGCTCGACCGCCATCAGTTGCGCGCCCGTCGACTCGCCGCCAAGCGCGAATCCCTGGATGATGCGCAGTGTCACCAGCAACGTCGGCGCGAAGATGCCAACCTGGTGGTAAGTGGGCAACAGCCCCATCAGGAACGATGAAGCTCCCATTACCGACACGGTGATAAGCATCAGCTTGCGGCGTCCCCAACGGTCCCCGAGCATCCCGCAGATCACCGCGCCTAGCGGGCGGGCGGCCAGCCCTGCCCAGAAACTAGCCAGCGACGCGAGCAGCGAGGCGGTCGGGTCCAGCGATGGGAAAAACAGCTTTGGAAAGATCGTGGCCGCGACCACACCATACAGCGCGAAGTCGAACCATTCGAGCGCCGTTCCGACGGTTGCGCCTGCCACCGCCCGACGCGCCATCAAATGAGCCTGCGCGGACTGTTGTTCCGCGGCAAGGCCTGAATCAGCAAAAAATGACATGTTGTCTCCTGAATTCTTCATATGTCGAACCGTTCGTTTCTGGCGACGAACAAGTGCTATTGTTTGCGCTCAGAAAGCGAGGCGTTCCGCACCGGAACTGCATTGCACATAATGAAAATCACGCGAAATGTCGCTCAAAAACGGCCTGAGAATTCTTGATTTCCTGGCGACGCAAGCCGAAGGCGCGGGTCTTCTGGCGATTGCCGACGCTTTGTCCCTGCCCCGCAGCACGTGCCACCGCGTGCTCGCCGAGCTCATCGAAGGCGGCTATGTCAGGCAACTGGTCGATCACAGCCGCTACATTCTGACAATGCGTATGACGTCGAACGGGCTGGAATTCCTGAGCCTGACGGGCATCGCGGATATCGCCCAGCCGATCATCGAACGCGTCGCTGCGCAGACAGGTGAACTGGCGCGGCTGTCGTTGGTGGACGGCGAAGCAATCATCTGGGTGGGGAAGGCGGACGGACAGCGCATCGGCTTTCGCTACGATCCTGACATGGGCCAGGCAGCACGACTTTCATGCACGTCGACCGGACACGCATGGCTGATGACAATGACTGACGAACAGGCGGCGACACTGGTTTTGAAGCAGGGTTTTGGACAGCCCAATGAGTTTGGACCCAATGCGCCGACGACGCTCAAGGCGCTGCTGGGCTTCCTGCACGCTGCGCGCGTGCGTGGCTACGCGATGATCGACGAGGTGTTTGCCCCGCGCATGTCAGCGGTGGCGGTGCCCGTGGTGAGCGGCTCGCGTTGCGTCGGCGTCATCAGTTTGGCCGGTCCGCGGGTGCGGCTGACGACCGAGAAGATTCACGAGTACTCGATTCCGCTGCGCGAGGCGGCGAATGAACTGGCCCAGCTGAGCAATATGGCGGGATTCCCGAGTCGGCCGCCGCTCGGCAAGGGATGACGAGACACAAGTGTAAAGCCATCCGACCGGCGAACTTCGTCCGCTTCGCGCCGAACTGCGGTCTCCGATACGTTGGCGCAGATGACCGAACGTTTTCCTGTCGGATGCGCAACTAACGGTCGGGCGCCATGCTGCCATCACACTCGGGCTTCGCCCCAAAACGCGCTGACAAAGGCGGCCACGACGACTTGCCGTCGCTGCGTTATGTCTGGTTGGCACCGGGGTAACCACTCGAGTCCATCGGCGATCGTGCGCACGAGCGCCCATTCGCCCTCGCTGAACGCGTGTGATGTATCCAGCACGCTGGCGCCGCTGGCCTCCCGCACCTTGACGCCGGCAAACGGATTGGCGAGCACATAGTGCTGCTCGATCAGCCAGCGGAACAGCGCGCCCCAGAACCGACAGCGCATGCGCCACCGAGCGCGCCGACAGGCTACCGTTGAACGGCCGCCAGTCATGCCTCTGCGTGCGCTTCTCCGCCTGCATTGGCACGCATTACACAGCAGGAAAATTTCGCACCTTATACCCGCTTTCCCTGTCAAAAGATAAGGCCGCCCGAACCGCCGTTCAGGGCGCCGGGCACGTCCGCGCCAACCGGCACGGGTTGTGCACGTGATCTCCTGCACGCATTCGAGATCTGAAGAACAAGGAGGGCGGTCATGACCACGACTGCCAGTTTTCACATCGGGTATACGCAATATCTCGGTCCCGAAAGCGAGCCCGTGCAGCCATTGCCGGCCTTTGCGCAGGAACCTGAGGCGCTGATTTCCCTCTATCGTGCGATGGTGCTGACCCGCGCATTCGATACCAAAGCAGTTGCGCTGCAGCGCACTGGCAAACTCGGCACGTTCGCATCGTCGGTGGGGCAGGAGGCGATCGGTGTGGGCGTCGCGAGCGCGATGCAAGCCGATGACGTGCTGTTCCCTTCGTATCGCGATCATGCGGCGCAATTGCTGCGCGGCGTCACGATGACGGAAAGCCTGCTGTATTGGGGCGGTGACGAACGCGGCAGCGAGTTCAGCGTGCCGCGACTCGACTTTCCGAATTGCGTCCCCATTGGCACGCAGGTGTGCCATGCCGCCGGTGCGGCCTACGCGTTCAAGCTGCGCGGCGAGCCGCGCGTCGCCGTGACGATCTTCGGCGATGGCGGCACGTCGAGGGGCGACTTCTACGAAGCGATGAACATGGCGGGCGTCTGGCAGGCACCGCTCGTGCTCGTCGTCAACAACAACCAGTGGGCGATCTCGGTGCCGCGCAGCACGCAGAGCGCGGCGCAGACGCTCGCGCAGAAGGCAATCGCGGCGGGCATCGACGGCTTGCAGGTCGACGGCAATGATGTCATTGCCGTGCATCAGGTGATGCATGCGGCGCTCGCGAAAGCGCGGCGAGGCGACGGCCCGACGCTGATCGAAGCGCTCAGCTATCGACTCGGCGATCACACCACCGCCGACGATGCAACGCGCTATCGCGACTCGGATGAGGTTCAGAAGCAATGGGACTACGAGCCGCTGCTGCGTTTGCGCAAGTATCTGATGCGGATAAACGTCTGGGACAAGGCGCAGGACGAGCAACTCGGCCGCGCGTGTCACGCGCAGGTCGAAGCAGCCGTCGAAGCGTATCTCGCCGTGCCGCCGCCGGATACATCCGCGATGTTCGATCACTTGTACGAGACCCTGCCGCATGCAATGCGTGAGCAACTGGAAAGCGCGCAGCGATTCGCGCCGATAGCGGGCAATGGTCGGCATGGTCGGAACGGAGGCAACGACCATGGCTGATCTGAACATGATCGATGCGCTCAATCTGGCGCTCGCGTACGAACTCGAACACGATCCCGCCGTCGTGCTGCTCGGCGAGGACATCGGCGTGAATGGCGGCGTGTTTCGCGCGACGGTCGGCCTGCAGGCGCGCTTCGGTGCGCAACGCGTGCTCGATACGCCGCTCGCCGAAACAGCGATCGCGGGCACCGCAATCGGCATGGCGGCGATGGGACTGAAGCCCGTCGCCGAGATCCAGTTCAGCGGGTTTATGTATCCGACGATCGATCACGTGCTCAATCATGCGTCGCGTTTGCGGCACCGGACGCGCGGACGCCTCACCTGTCCGCTCGTGATCCGCGCGCCGTGCGGCGCAGGCATCCATGCACCCGAGCATCACTCCGAAAACCCCGAAGCCCTGTTCGCGCACATTCCCGGCTTGCGCGTTGTCACGCCTTCGTCGCCGGCGCGCGCGTACGGGTTGTTGCTGGCCGCGATTCGCGATCCCGACCCGGTGATCTTCTTCGAGCCGACGCGCCTCTATCGGCTGTTCAGGCAGACAGTGGAAGACAACGGCGAAGGGCTGCCGCTCGACACCTGCTTTACGCTGCGCGACGGCTCGGATGTGACGCTGGTGTGCTGGGGCGGAGCCGTGCAGGACGCACAAGGCGCCGCCGATCTGCTCGCGCAGGAAGGCGTGATGGTCGAAGTGATCGACGTCGCGACGCTCAAGCCGATCGACATGAACACGATCCTGGCGTCGGTGGCGAAGACGGGCCGCTGCGTGATCGTGCACGAGGGCTCGCGCACTGGCGGCATCGGCGCGGAGATCGTCGCCAACATCGCCGAGCGCGGACTTTATTCGCTGCTCGCACCTGTGCAGCGCGTAACCGGCTACGACGTCGTGGTGCCCCTATACCGGCTCGAGAATCAATACATGCCAGGTGCCTCGCGCATCGTCGCCGCGGTGAGGCAAGCTATGGAGGCGTCATAAAGCCATGAAAATCTTCAAACTGCCCGACCTGGGCGAAGGCTTGCAGGAAGCGGAGATCGTCGAATGGCATGTGAACGATGGCGATGAAGTGCGCGCGGATCAACCGTTGCTGTCGGTCGAAACGGCGAAGGCGATCGTCGATATTCCGTCGCCGCAATCCGGCCGCATCACGAAGCTGTTCGGACGGACGGGCGATATCGTGCATCTGGGCGCGCCGCTTGTCGCGTTCGAAGGCGAGGGCGACGATGCAGACGCGGGCACTGTCGTCGGCCATATGGAAGTTGGCCAGCATATCGTGCAGGAAGCGCCTGGGTCGCTTGGCACGGGCGGCGGCGTCGGCGCCGGCGGCGGTGTGATCAAGGCGATTCCGGCGGCGCGCGCGCTTGCGCGCAAGCTGGATGTCGATCTCTCGATGGTGACGCCGTCCGGCCCGGAAGGCGTCATCACGGCGGCTGACGTGCAGCGCGTCGCGAAGATACTTGGCGAAGTCGGCCCGCCCGAAGTGCTGCGCGGCGTGCGGCGTGCGATGGCGCACAACATGGCGCGCGCGCAAAGCGAAGTGGCCGCCGCGACCGTGATCGACGATGCCGACATTCACGCGTGGCCGCCGCACACCGACGTGACGATCCGTCTGATCCGCGCGCTGGTCGCGGGCTGCCGCGCTGAGCCGGCACTGAACGCATGGTTCGACGGACATACGGGGCGGCGCCACGTACTGGAGAAGATCGATCTCGGCATTGCCGTCGATCTATCCGATGGGCTTTTCGTGCCGGTGCTGCGCGACGTCGCGCATCGCGATGCGGCGGATCTGCGCGGTGGTCTCGACCGGATGCGCGCCGATATCCGCGCGCGCAAGATTCCGCCGGAAGAAATGCGCGGCAACACGATCACGCTGTCGAACTTCGGGATGATTTCGGGGAAGTACGCAGCGCCCATCGTCGTGCCGCCGACTGTCGCGATCCTCGGCGCGGGGCGCATCCATGAACAGGTAGTCGCGGCAGACGGCGTGCCTGCCGTGCACCGGATCTTGCCGCTCAGCCTGACGTTCGATCACCGCGTCGTGACAGGCGGCGAAGCGGCGCGCTTCCTGGCGGCGACGATCGCGGATCTGCAGAACGCGTGGTAGCCGCCAGTCCCATCAATGCATGGGTCCTGGCAGCGACACGCGCGCATCATGCGTCGCCCTTGCGATGGGCAGCAGTCAATGGTCGTCGCGCCAATATGGGTCGAATTTCTCCGCATTCATGATTGCAGAAGACCATCTGGCGTGTGCTCAGCGTGATTTGCCAGCATGGCATCGATAAGAGCGCGAGCCTCGCGGTCGATGCACATGAGTCACCGGCGACGTGTTGTTTACGTGTCCTTCTACTTAACGACCACGAGACGCGATATGTCAGTGCGATTCCATCGGACAAACGGGCCGTTCGCGGCTCCATGTGCGCTTCGATAACGAATCCGCTATAACGCCCGACAACGTGATGTTTCGTTGATTGACTTCACCATTTTTTCGAGCAATGGTCTCCGCCGCCCGGAAGTGCAGAGCGCCAATTCTTTCATGAAGGGCTGAATCGTTCGGGTGGATGTAGCCCACGGCGAAGGCATGGTCGTACCAGTCGCTGAGCCACGCGCGCAGCTTGCCGAACGTCAGGCAGCCAGGCGGCCTATCCCCATTTCCGGACGGCGCTGGCCCGGCGGAAAAACGTGCCATGTGCCGTCGCCATGGCGAAAGAAGAGGAGTGAAAACGTCCCGGTCGGCCGATCGATTTGAATGCGGACGCGACATGTTCCACCCGAGCGGGAGCGACCCAGCAGACGCACGCACGCCCCGCGGCCCCGCGTCGGGCCAACGAGTTTTTCGACCTCAGAACGCAGTGATCTGTTGCCCGCGATGATTTTCCCTTCGATAGACGATGAATCGATGCTATGGAGATCGGTGCGTGCGTCCAATCGGCGCCGGAGGAATGTCGTCCCAGGAAATGCTGGTTTCAGCCGTCAGGACTTCCTGAATCAGAACCAGCATGCAGAACGGCATTTAAGGCAATGCTTATGTGGAATGCAGGGAAATTCGCGGCGTTCTATATGTCGCGGCTATGATATAGATCTTGATAAAGCCGGATTGATCGAACATGACAGACTCTGTATTGAAAGATGTCGAAGCCCCTGTGCGGGAAAGTGACAACAGCCTTGTGTGGTCGGACGCACGGCTACTCGGCTTCACGCCGATGGATGACGTGCATAAGGAATTCTATGAAGTCGCGCTACGGCTCGTGACCTGCACCGATGCGAGCGCCCTTGCCGCAATCGACGAATTCGAAAAACACGCCGTCAGCCATTTCGAGCAGGAAGACGAATGGATGCGCACGACAAACTTTCCCCCGCGCGACTGCCACATCGAAGAGCACGAAGCCGTGCTGAATTCAGTCCGAGACGTTAAAGCCGCGGTCGAAGCAGGGCAGGCCGGTTGCGCGCTGGTGCATGACATCGGCATGCATCTGTACAACTGGTTTCCGGGACACGCCGACTACCTGGATTCGGCGCTTGCTGCATGGATGACGAAACAGACGATGGGTGGAAAGCCTGTTGTCTTAAGACGGACGATTTGAAGAAAAAGCTGCAGGGATTTCTCTCTGCAGGCCTTCAGCTCTCCGAGCGTTGATGCTTCGCGCGATCGGAATTCTTGCTGACCTGCGGCTTCCGTCAACGCATCGTCGCTACCTTCCTTCAGCGAAATATTCCGGGTTTCGCGTCCCTTGACCCACCAGATCGCGGCGGCAACCGGACCGGGCAGCGCAAGCGCCAGCAGTAGGAGAATGGTGCGGAAGGTGCGCCCGTCGTGCTGAAGGCACTCGTCAGCAGTAGCGGCGTAACCATTGCGCCCACTCGACCGAAAGCAACGGACACGCCCAAACCCGAGGCGCGCAACCGCGTCGGCAGGATTTCAGCGGAAACCACGGAAGCCGAGATATAGCCCCGCGCGCTCGCCAAGAAGTAAATTACGCCTTTTTCACGTAGGAGTTACACCACCCTTTTGCGTCGACCAGCTTGCCTCCGTAGATCGGACACGGACCATTCGTGGAACCGGGTTTACCTTGATACAGCTGGCAATTGGCGCAGGTCTGCCCTGTCTGGTACCGAGGGAATTTCGTCTTGTCGACCTTCGATGCGTCCGTCTTGTATCCAAGGGCCTGTGCGGTCGGATCGTTTTCGGCCAGCACAGGCGCGTCCGCGTTTGACTTTGTCGAGAGAACCGTCGTTGAGGCAACGGATGCGGCAAGTATCATGAAATGACGGCGAGAGAGCGACACGATCGAAACTCCTTTCGAGACACAATCAGACGGTGACAAAGTGACAGTGAACCGGTCAATCGCAAACCGCCTCGTCATAACATGAGCAATCGGCATACCTTTCGATTGTCGAACACCAGTTTCGCGGCCGGCCTGTTGGGTGAAATATCACATGCGATATATTGAAAGCCGAGGCATGACCGAGCCACGGAGGGTCGATCGTGGAACTGGATGTGACGCAGAAGCTGATCGGTACGAGGGGCACGATATGAAGATGGCCTTGCGCGGCCCGCTGTCGTTGTGAGCTGGACCAAAGCGAAGTCCGGAGAGCTCCAGAAGCGGCCCAGGGTCTCGCGCCGAGTTTTCGGCTGTGAGACCGCGCTCGCTTGAGTGCGCTGTGCCGCGTTACTCTCGTGTCATCCGTCTACCGGCGAACGCATGTCATTGCTGCTTGAGGTGCAGATCGTTGCTCACGGATTGCACCCCCGGCACGCCGTGGGTCACCGCAAGTGCTTTCAGAATCTGTGCCTCTGAATCCACATATCCCGACAGCTGCACGACGCCTCGATACGTTGCCACGCTCATCGGTAACGATCGTAGCGCGGGGTCCGCGACAAGCGCCTGCTTCACCCGGCGGGCGAGCGCAGCGTCGTCAGTGGCGATTGCGCCCGGCGCGGTCGCGGATGGTGTCGCCGTCGCCGTCGCCGTCGACTTACAGCCGTTGGTGAACACGAACGCGGGCAACGCGAACATCGCGACGATCAGCAACCGGCCTTTGATGTATGGCGCGTTTCGCATGTCGGGTATGACATCCAAATTCGTTCATTCGTACATTCACTTCGTCTAAACGAAGCGGTCCGGCTTGCAGGCGAGCTGCCGGGTTGTGGCGACTTCGCCTTCGCGTTGTTCCTTTGGCGTTAGCTGTGCGTTGCCTGAGTTGGACTGCATACACGAATCTTGCCGTCCACATTGCCGAGTATACGGCGTCGGGCGGCACAGCACGGCGTGCGACGCTTCACAACGCGACTACGCAGAGCGCGGCGAACATCATCGCGTCTCGCACCTCCGTGAAAACCTCCATTGCCACCGCCGGCGCTTTGACGATTTGACCATGCATCCCCAAAGGTGGCGGTTATTCGACGTCGAAGAGCAATAAATGCCGGCGTTGAAACCACGCCAATCCTGGCTGCAGGCATTCCAATCGACGTCCTTCGCGATGGTCATGGCGACATTCTGGATTCCTCCGCTTGCCGCGCTTTTTATCGAGAAGCACGTGATCATCGGCGAGCCAGTTCGTTATACGGCGGGTGAATGGTCCGTCGTCTTTCCACTCGGCATGTACTCCGCGGCGACCTGCCTGTACGCTGAGGCCACCCAGCTTCACTTTCAAATCAGCTCTGGCTCGAAGCTCTTGGAACGTCGCCTTCGTTGAACACTACGAGACCAGAGAACGCGAAAATTATGTTGAGCATGTTCGCGCATCGGGCGTCGCGGAACACACAGAAAGCCTGACCTTCTGCAACGGGACGCCGGGTGCTTTCCATAATCTCAAAGTTTGCATGATCGGCCGAAGCGGTCATCTGCTCGGCTCGTGAATCGCGCTGTACGAATGGTCGGTTTCGCGCAAAGCCGATGGTCATCGTCAAGCCGCCTCTGCCACTGGTCCTTGCGCAGCGCCCTGGGGCAACGTCCCAGGTATAACGGTCATCCATGCGGGCGCCCCGATCTGAGCGACGCTCAGAACGCGTGGCGCATGCCCAGCATAACCGCGGTCGTCCCCATGCCTGGCGCCACCGGCTGGCCATAGGTAATCGATTGGGTCATATTTCCGTGATTGTTGACCCAACCCACCTGCCCATAAACCAGCGAGGTTTTGGACAGGCTGTATTCGGCGCCACCAGCGACCTCAAGCGATGTGTTCTTCGAGTTGTTGCGGTCCTTGAGGTAATAGATCCCGCTGGTCACCTTCACCGCCGGCGAGACCTGATAGCCGAGACCGCCCGAATACAGGTCGAGGCTCGTACCGCCGAACGGATTCGCTGCATTCTTCGTCGCGGGGTTAGCGCCATTGCTATACGACGCGGACATCGAGATGCCATTGAGCGTCGTATATTTCGCACCCAGATACCAGAAGCGGTTGTTCCGAAGACCTGTGGCGATGCTCGTCGGCCCAGGGTTGGTGTCATGTCCGCTGTAGTACACGGCCGAGAGATTGAGACCATAGTTCGAGTACTTCAGCACCGCCGACTCACGCGTGCCGCCCTGAAAGCTGCCCGCCACACCGCCTGGCGCATATTCAAGCAAGCCCGACACGCCGTGAAATTTCGGTGACTCATAGACGATCGCATTGCTGTCGTACAGCGCGCCGATCGGCCCGTTGGTGCTGGTACCCTGCCAGCCTGCCGCAGTATTCATGCCGATCCACGCGGTCAGGATGCTGCCGAAGTAATTCGCCGAGCGGACGTCGGTTTCAGCCATTGCATAGGCCATCGGCACGATCTGCCGACCCGCGTTGATGGAGCCGAACGGGCTGGACACGCCGACAGTCGCCACCTGGTTGAAGATCGCGGTGGCACCCGCCGTATCGGCAAGACCCGGCTTGCCGGTGCCGCTGTCGAAGGAACCTTGCAGCTTGAAGTTGACGTAATAGCCCCCGCCAATGTCTTCGGTGCCCCTCATGCCCCAGATACTCGAATAGATACCGCCATCCTTGTAGCGATAGACCGCCCCGAGGTTCTTCGCCGCCGGACTGAACGAGGCCGCAGCGGTGCTTTGATATAACAGCCCCGAATCGACGACGCCGTACAGCGTCACCGACGATTGCGCATAAGTGGTGCTTCCCATTGCAGCGAGCGTGGCCGCTGCGATCCAGTTCAACTTCATTGCGTCTCCAGTTTTATTGCTTTAAAAGGCCCGTAACGACTTGCATCGACACCCAACACAACAGAGGCTGCCTGCCCACTCATGAAAGCAGCAGATAGTCCTGAAACGCATCACGCAGCTGGTTCTTCAACACCTTGCCGGTGGCACCAAGCGGCACCGCATCGACAAACACGACTGCGTCCGGGGTCCACCATTTCGCGATTTTTCCTTCGAAGAACGCCAGCAGTTCTTCTGCGCTCACTTGTGCCTCAGGCCGCTTCACGGCGAGCAGCAGCGGCCGCTCGTCCCACTTCGGATGCTTTGCCGCAATGCAGGCCGCACTCGCTATGGCGGGGTGCGCTACTGCGATGTTCTCGATTTCGATCGAGCTGATCCACTCGCCGCCCGACTTGATCACGTCCTTGCTGCGATCGGTGATCTGCATGAAGCCGTCAGCGTCGATGGTCGCGACATCGCCAGTCGGAAACCAGCCGTGAGTATCGGCATCGATCCGCAACGGGTTTCCGCCTTCATTCCGGAAGTAGTTGCGCACCACCCATGGACCGCGCACCAGCAGTTCGCCCGAAGTCACGCCATCCCACGGCAGTTCGTGACCGTCTGCGCCGACAATTTTCATATCGACGCCAAACACGGCACGCCCCTGTTTCGATTGCACAGCGCAGCGCTCTTCGGGGTTCATCGCCAGGTGTCTGGCTTTCATCGCGCCGACCGTCCCGAGCGGACTCAGTTCAGTCATGCCCCACGCGTGCAATACCTCGACGTCATAGTCATCCTGAAACTTGCGCAGCATCGTGGATGGACAGGCTGCGCCGCCAATAACGGTGCGCTTCATGGTCGAGAATTTCAGGCCGCCCTGTTCGAGATGGGTCAGCAGGCCTTGCCATACCGTTGGCACACCGGCTGAAAATGTCACCCCCTCGGATTCGATAAGCTCGTACAGCGATCCGCCGTCCAGGCCGGGACCGGGGAATACCAGTTTGGCCCCGACCATGCACGCGATGTACGGGATGCCCCATGCATTGACATGGAACATAGGCACGACCGGCAGAATCACGTCGCGCGCCGAGCAGTTCAGCGCGTCCGGCAGGGCTGCGGCATAGGTATGCAGCAGCGCGGAGCGATGGGAGTACAGCACGCCCTTCGGGTTTCCCGTCGTGCCCGACGTGTAGCACAGCGTGCAGGCGGTATCCTCGTCGAAGTTCGGCCACTCGTATGCGGCAGAACTCCGCTCGAGCAGATCCTCGTAGCACAGCAGGTTGACGATGTCAGTATCCCGCGGCATATGTGCGAGGTCGGTCATCGCGATGAACGCCTTGACCGTCTTGCAGCGACCGGCAATGGCCTTGACCAGGGGCAGGAACGTCAGGTCGAAGAACAGATACTGGTCCTCCGCATGGTCGACGATGTAGGCGATCTGGTCCACGTGCAGGCGCGGATTGATCGTATGCATCACCGCTCCCATGCCGGATATGCCGTAGTAAAGCTCCATGTGGCGATAACCGTTCCATGCCAGCGTGCCGATGCGGTCAGACGCCTTGACGCCGAGACGGGTGAGCGCGTTGGCCATCTGCCGGGCGCGGCGGTGACAGTCGCGGAAGGTGTAGCGATGGATGTCACCCTCTACCCGGCGCGACACGATTTCCGTACCGCCATGGTGACGATCGGCATGCACGATCAGCGAGGAAATCAACAACCGTTTTTGAAGCATCAAACCGTTCATTTCGTCAGTCCATTCTCTAGAAGAGGGGCGCAGGACGTCCCCGCCCGCGACACCTTTGCGCTTCCACGGCATTCAAGCAATTCAGCAAGGTCGGCCTTTTGCAGATCGTTCATCTGTTCCCAGAGGCCTATCTCGATGGGCGTTCTCCAGCATCCTTGTCAGAACTTATTGTTCTGGTCCATCCTGCAAATATTGATGCAGGGATTTCCAACGGCTTCGCGTGGAGTCATGCGGCGCTTGCGGTCAAATCACTGCGCCGCCGTTCGGGCTGATTACCTGGCCGACGAGGTAGTGATCGCCGGCGAGGTAGGTCACCATCGACGCGTACTCCTCCATCGTCCCAAGGCGTCCAGCCGGGCACACTTGCCAGAACTGGTTGCGCTTTTCCTCGCCGGCGGCTTCGAAGTACTTCGTGAACTCGGGAGTGGCCACGCCTCCCGGCGCCATCGCATTGACGAAAATGTTGGCACCAGCCACTTCGGCCGCAACCGACTTCGTGAAGGCGACCACCGCGCCTTTGGTCGCGCTGTAGTGCGGGCTATGCGCGCTCATCGCAGAGATACCGGCAATCGACGCGATGTTGACGATTTTGCCGTCGCGCTGCGGCTCCATCAGCTTGAGCGCCTCGCGCGTGCAATAGAACAGGCCGTGCACATTGACGTCCCAGTATCGATGCCACTCTTCATCGCTGATGTTGCTGGTGAAACCCAGCGACTGGCGCGGCACCGGCGTGGTCAGATACGCGTAATGCCTGTTGCGGCGCTCGGTATCGACTGGTCTCGCGGGCACGAGCGCAGCGTTGTTGACCAGGATGTGCAGCGTGCCGAAGCGCTCGGCGATGGCGGCGAACAGACTGGCGACTTCGCTGCTGGACGACACGTCGCAGCGCCGCGCAAGACACTGTGCACCAGCTGCTTCCACTGCCGCGCGCGTGTGTTCCAGTGCCGGCGTGTCGATATCGCAGATGGCGACTCGCGCACCTGCGCGGGCCAGGTCGACGGCGATCGCACCGCCCATGCCGCGACCGGCACCGGTGACGAGGGCCACACGCCCTTCCAGATTCTGACGTTGGTTTTGCATCTTGATTACCTCGCAGGTTGTATGTTTTCCATCGCAGCCGCGCGTTGCCGGCCTGTGGCGCGTGCCGCGAGTGCGAAGAACAGGGCTGAGCTGATCGCCAGCACGTCGGTGGCGATCAGCACGCCAGTCAGAGGAGCGGTTGCCCCAGCCTCGATGAAATGGTCGGCGACCATGCCGACAACCACGTTGCCAATGGCGAACGCGAAGACATTGATCGACAGCATCGTGAAACCGAAGACCGTCGAGCGCATTTTCTGCGGCGCCATGCTCGTGATGGCAGCAGCAGCCGGGCCATATACCGCCAGCGGCAGGAAGAATCCGGCGCACATGCCGATGTAGAACAGCGGTGAACCGGCCGGCACGAAACGGTACGCCAGCATCATCGGCGCGCAGACGACGACGAGCAGCGCCATGAAACTCGCGCGTCCTCCCCGCAATTTCGCAGCAAGGCGATCGGCCATGACACCGCCCACTAGCGCGCCAAGCGTGCCGAACGCCAGTTGCAGCGCGCCGATCCGGGTCGCAATCCCGGCTGCGTTCATGCCACGCTCGTTGACCAGCCACAACTGCGTGAACGAGAAGCTGGCAAACACCAGGTGGACCAGCACGAAGCCGACGATCGTGAAACACAGTGCGCGATCGCTGCCGACGGTACGCATCACCGCGAGCGCCTGCGGCACGAAGGGCGCGCCGCGCTCCTGCGGTGCTAGCTTGCTGCGGTCTTCCTTCAGAAGTCCCAGCGGCAACGCGATGGCAATGCCGAGGATGCCCAGCACATAGAACGTGGTCCGCCAGCCATGCGTGGCGCCGAAGCTGCCGGCAAGCAGGAAGCTGCAGCCGACACCCAGAGGAATTCCCATGAAGAACAGCCCCATGGCGGTACCGCGCCGCTTCTCGGAGAAGAGTTCAGTCAGCAGGGCCGCGGCAGCAGGTACCAGTGCCGCCTCGCCGCTGGCCACGAAAAAGCGCGCGATCGCCAGTTGCTCGAAGGTCTGGGCGTGGCCCGAGGCCAGCGTGCACGCGCTCCAAATCAGCACGCCGGCGGCGATGACCCGTGGACGGCTGAAGCGGTCCGCAAGGGAACCCATCACCATCGCCATCACGCCGAAGCTCATCACCCATACTGCACCGACCAGAAAGCCGTATTGCGCATTGCTGAGCGCCAGATCCTTGACAATCTGCGGCGAGAAACCGAGCAGCATATTGCGATCGATGTGCGCCAGCAGGTGAATCACCATGAGCGACACCAGAACTGCAGGGGGGCTTTTCTTCCAGAACATCATCTGTCTCCGTGCCTGAGGGATTCACTGCAAGCGAGGCGGAATGCGATACGCTGCCGCAGCCCGTCTCGTCATCCTCGATCAGGCGACCTTGCGTGCGGGTACGTCGCGCTGGACTGTCTTGCGGTTCGGCGCCATGCCCAGCTTGACGAGCGTCTCGTCGACCGAACCCCATTGCCTGCCGGTCTGGTAGATGCGATGGGCGTCCTCACCGTTTGCGATATCGCGGTTGAGCTCACGCGCAATGCGCACCATCTTCTGGATCTGCTGCACTGAAGTCGCCCGCTCGCCGTTCGGGCCGAACAGCGTGTCTTCGATACCGACCCGTACATGCAGGCCCAGCGCAATCGCCAGCGTATTCATCGGCACCACGTTCCGGTTCAGCGTTTCGAACGTAAGCACCGCGCCCTCCGGGGTGCGGCGGGCAAACTCGATCATGTCGGCGGGATGCAACCCGGCCGCGCCGCCGCCAATTGCCACGTAATTGATATTCAGCGGACCGCTATACGCGCCGTTGCGAATAAGACGCTCGACCGTTTCGAGTTGCGTCAGATTCCCCAGCATGAACTGCGGCTGGATGCCGTTGGCGACGAGACGCCTGATGTGTTCGACGTGCCACGACGGATTGGACGGCACAATCATGTCGCGGTAAGCCGCCTGGAGCGCCGGATTCATGAGCGAGGTGCCCGCGATGTCAGCCTCGGTCATCAGTTCCATTACGTTCATCTGGCTGGTGTTGATCGCGACGGTGACCTGATCCGGCCGCGGGTCCAAATCCGCGAGCATATGACGCGTATCGTCGTTCTGCCATTTGGCGGCTTCGCCTTCATTCTCAGGCGCGAACGAGATCGAGCCGCCGACTTGCAGCACCATGTTCGGCACCGCGTCGCGCAGGCGCGCCAGCATCTCGTTGAACTTCGACAGGCGCTTGCTGCCCTTGCCGTCCTCTTCGCGCACGTGCACGTGCAGCACGGTCGCGCCTGCGTTGTAGCAGTCGACGGCTTTCTGGACCTGTTCGTCCAGCGTGACCGGAATATCGTCCGAATCGCCGGGAATCCATTGCGGGCCATACGGCGCGACCTGAATCACGAGTTTTTCCTGGTTCTCAGGCAGCAGGGAGTCGTCTAGAAAATGCATGTTTGTGTTCCTATTAAGGAATGCGTGGAGTGGTGAGGCTGGATGTCAGGCAGCGGCCTGCGCACCCTCGCCCTGTGCCTTCTCGAAGGCGGCCAGTTCTTCCAGCAGGATCGGCGCGCCGAGGCTGCTCGAATGGATGCCGAGAACGCTCACCGCTTGCAGCACCGCGGCGATCTCCTGCTGGGTGGCGCCCAGCTCGATCGCCTTGCGGATGTGACGGCGTGTGCCCGGCGCATACATATGCGTGCAGGACGCATCGACGGCGATAGCGAGGAACTCGAACACTTTCGGTTCCAGCACGCCCGAGATCACGGGGTGCATGCCCATCGCCATGAATTTCTCGGCCCAGATGGGATCGAGTTGCGCAATTGCGTCCCAGGCGGGATTCCAGTTACCCGTGGCGCGCAATTGATCGCTGACCGGCGTGGCGCTGCTAGTCTCATTGCTCATCGTTCGTCTCCTCGATATGTCCGAATCGCGCGGCGCATGAGCGTCATGCGTCTACGGAAGCAAGTATCCGGGGCGGGCCGATTGCCGTTTGACATTCCGGGACAACTAATTTACATTTTGGGACAGCATGGGAAAACCATATGTCCTATCTGCTGCGTAGTGCGGCGCTGACCAATTACGTCGAAGTGGCCCGTTCGGTAGGTCTCGATCCCTATCGCAAGCTGGCTGATGCCGGCATCGACCGGTCTGTGCTGCTGGACCCCGACATCATGATTCCAGCCGAAGCCGTGGCGAGGCTTCTGGAGACATCGGCGCGCGCCGCTGCCATCGAGGATTTCGGGCTACGCATGGCCGAGACGCGTGAACTCTCCAACCTTGGTTCGCTCGGTTTCGTGATGCGTGAACAGCCGACCTTGCGCCGCGCGCTCGGATCGATGGCGCACTACCTGAGGCTGCAGAACGAAGCGGTCGTCATGCGCATCGAGGAAACGGCAGGGCTCGCCATCATCCGCGAAGAACTCATGGGTGTTGTGCCCGGCTCGATGCGCCAGGCAACAGAGTTGGTGCTCGCTGTGTTGTTCCGGTTACTGAGTATGGTGCTCGGCGCCAGCTGGAAGCCCCGCACCATCTGTTTCACGCACAGTGCTCCAGCCAGCGTCGCCATGCATACGCGCGTATTTGGCGCTCCAGTCGAGTTCAACCAGGATTTCGACGGCATCGTGTGCGTCACATCCGATCTCGACGCCGCGATTCCGGCTTACGATCCGGTCATGGCGCAGCAGGTACGCCGGTATCTGGATTCGATGCTGCTGCAGACCAACGCGACGATGTCCGACAAGGTCACGAAACTGGTCGTCGCGCTGCTACCGTCCGGCACCTGTTCGGTCGATCGGATCGCGCAGCACCTGGGCGTGGATCGCAGGACCGTGCATCGCCATCTCGCCCAGCATGGCGACAGCTATTTGTCGATTGTCGATACGGTGCGGGCCGGACTGGTGATGCGATATGTCGATAACGCCGACCGGCCGCTGTCCGAAGTCGCGGCGCTGGTGGGCTTCTCGTCGTTGAGCGCATTCTCGCGCTGGTTCGGCGGCCGCTTCGGTTGCAGTGTTTCGACGTGGCGAAGCAAAAATGCACAACGAAGTGCCGGCGCTCGCGATGAGTCCGTCTAATACCAATACAGTAGAACGCGCGTTGTTCAGCGCGACGACATCGGCAATGGACAAAGTCCTGCTCAATGTCCGCAATGGCTGGCGGATTCCGCTGAACCTGGGGCGATACGAGACACGCTATCCTCTACGGGCCATTGTGAGCCTGGTCGGTTCGGAGCGAACGGCCCGAAGGACGCGGTCTATCCCATGACCGCGATTGACGCAAATGGGAATCCGCTAACCGGAGAAATCCGGTACGTTCTGCATTTCGACCGCGACAAGCCGCCCAAATCCTGACGACACGCCTGAATATGAGCGGTGGCGACTGCGCGCTAAACTGGGTGTGTGCTATCGAAAAGTTCGGTGGGTCGAGCGCAAGACGATGAAATTCACCCGAATGATGGTCGGCCTCGCCGTCGCGTACATGACCGTGTTAGCCGGAGTCGCCATCTTGCAGGATCGTTTTCTCTACTTCCCTCAGAAGTCCGCAATCGAGGAGGTCACCTCTGGCGGACTGCGCGCCTGGCCGACACCTGAGGCGTACAGGGGCCTCGTGGCGGAGCCGGACGGTTCCGCGCGCGCCACGGTCATCGTCTTCCATGGCAATGCGGGGCATGCCGGCCACCGCTCGTTCTATGCCGCAGCGCTCACCCGGCTCGGGCTGCGCGTGATTCTCGCCGAATATCCAGGCTATGGGCCGCGCACCGGTGCATTAGGCGAAGCGAGTCTGGTCGACGATGCTCAACAGACCATCGCGCTGGCGCATCGCCTCTATGGAGCGCCGCTGCTGCTCATCGGCGAATCGCTTGGGGCCGGCGTGGTCGCTGCGGCCGGCTCGCGTGAACGCGACAAGATCGCAGGCATGATGCTCATCACGCCATGGGATCGGCTTGAGCACGTCGCCGCTTATCACTATCCGTGGCTGCCCGTGAGGTGGCTGCTGCGCGACCGATACGACAGCGTGACCCACCTGGCGTCGTTCGACCGCCCGATTCTCGTCGTGGTTGCGGAACGCGACAGCATCGTCCCCGCGCGCTACGGCGAGGCGCTTTACAACTCGCTGTCCGCACCGAGAAAACTCGTGGTGGTGAAGGCGGCTGACCATAACGACTGGATTGGCCACGTCGACGAAACCTGGTGGCGGGGGGCGACCGACTTCCTGCTTACGCCTTTGCATTGAAATATGAAGACGCCACCGGTCCCGTCCAGCTCGGAGCGCATCTATGTTCTCGACGCGAAGAACAGGCCTGTCGAGGTGTTCGACCACGGCGCGTGGTCGCGCTGGATGACGGAAAACGAACTGATCTTCCGCCGCACGCTGCTGGACGACTACGGTGTAACGGTCACGACCCGCTTCCGTGGTGTGTCCAAACCGAAAACCGGGCAGGCTTTGCTGTTCGTGACGCGCGTCGCCGGAATGCAGGCGCAAGACAACAGGAGCTACGGAGCAAGTACGCTCGATGAGGCGCTGGAGCAGCATGAGCGCATCGTGCAGAAAATCCTCCGGATAATGACAGGGCGTTGACCATCACAGCACGACGATTCTGCGGAGTCGTAACCCCCAGTAAGTCGCCGATGGCTCTGATGTGATGGACGACTCCCGCTAAGCGGCGAAAGGATTTATGCCAAAGTGCAGAAGTCGTGACGTCCACGGCCTGAGCGTTGGCCAACGCAGCGCCGCCAGAACAATCGATGGAGGAAGACATGTCGACAGACAGCAAAGAGGCCGAGCAGGCCCTGACCGAGCAGGTGGTAGCAAGCTTCGCGGGCACGCCCGACGAACGGCTGCGCACGCTGATGCAAAGCCTCGTGCGGCACATGCATGCGTTCGTGCGTGAAGTCGAGCCGACCGAGGCCGAATGGATGTCGGCCATTCGCTTTCTGACCGACACCGGCAAGATGTGCGATGACCTCGTGCGTCAGGAATTCATCCTGTTGTCGGATACGCTCGGCGTGTCGATGCTCGTCGACGCGATCAATCACCGTCTCGCGACGGGCGCGACCGACACCACCGTATTCGGTCCGTTCTATATTCGCGGCATGCCCGAGCGCGCATATGGCGAGAACATCGCGTTCACACCGGGCACGCCCGCACTCGTGCATGGGCGCGTGTTGTCGACGGACGGAGAGCCGCTTGCCAACGCGGTGCTCGACGTCTGGCAGACCGCCGATAACGGCATGTACTCGGGGCAGGACACCGAGCAGCCGCACGGCAATCTGCGTGGACGTTTTCGCACCGACGCCGAAGGCCGCTACGCGATTTCGACGATCGTGCCAGTCAGTTATCCGATTCCGACCGACGGCCCGGTCGGCCGCATGCTCGAAGCGACCGGACGGCATCCGTGGCGACCCGCGCATCTGCACTTCATGATAGATGCGCCGGGGCATCGGACACTGGTCACGCATGTGTTCGATCGCGAGGATCCGTATCTGGATTCGGACGCGGTGTTCGGCGTGAGGCCCTCGCTGATGGTCGACTATCGCGAGTGCTCCGTGGATCACGAACTCGCGCACCGCTTCGGTTTCGATGGACCGTTCCGCGAAGCGCGCTACGACTTCATCCTCGATCGGAGTTGACGACGATGGCACGTTTTTTCCGCGGTATTCGCGACCGACAAGCCCGGTATGCGCGAAGTGCGCGAACGGGTGCGTCAGGTGCATCGGACGTGGTTGCGCGGCAATACGCATCGTGGCGTGTTCGTGCGCCTCGGCGGTCCGACGCTCGCGCCGCAATGCGATGCGATGAAGATCGCCAGATCGCGGCCCGGCACCTGGCCCAGCTCGTGAAGCTTTCGATAGGCGCCGATCGCCATGCAGTCGCTCTGGAACATCGGCGCGTCAGGCGCATCGTCGAGAGCGAGCAGCGCCTCGGTCGCCAGATACCCGCCGCGCTCGGACAGCCTGTTGCGCTGCACATATCCCGCTGGCACTTCGAGCCCGTGCCCGATGCTTGGAAGGCTAATTGAAGGGCTGCGGGCGCAGCCGGAATTTTCGCGCGTACCTGCGTTCTATACCGTGGCGGATATCTTGTCCATACAACTTCGTTACGGCGACGCCCGCCTGGGCGTCGGGCCGCGAACCGCGCAATCCGCTCTACGAATGCGCAGGCGGCAGATACGTCATGTGCTCTTCGTCGTACAGCGCGTAGATCAGTTCGAGCATGCGCTGGATGTCGGCCGATTCGTCGAGCATGCGCATGCTCATGATGATCGGCGACACGAGGTTCTGATCGTCGAGGTCCTTGTAGGCGACGTCGCCGCGCTGCAAGCCGTACACGCTCGCCGGCACGATCGAGATGCCTTCGCCCGCGCCGACGAGGCCGAGCGCGATCTGCAATTCGCGGGTCTCGTAGAGCCGCTGCGGCTTCAGACCGCGATCGTGAAACGCGGCGAGCACCTGGTCCGCGTAACTGGGCCGTGGCGCCTTCGGGAAAATGATCAGCGTTTCGCCGGTCAGGTCGTGCAGCGACAGCACCGGCTTCGCGGCGATCAGCGGATGGCCGAGCGGCAGCGCGACGATCATCCGTTCTTCGCGCAGCACGACGCGCCGGATGCTCGGGTCTTCGTGACGGATGCGGCCGAAGCCGACGTCGATGCGGCCTTCCTTGAGCGCCTTGATCTGATCCATCGTCGACATCTCGTGCAGGCTCAGCTCGACGGTGCTGTTCTCGGTGCGAAAGCGGCGGATGATTTTCGGCAGCATGCCGTACAGCGTCGAGCCGACGAAGCCCACCGACAAACTACGCTCGATCTTGCCGACGCGCCGCGTCATCGCCTCGATTTCCGTCGTTTGCGCGAGCAGTTGCACGGCGTGCGAATAGAAGAAGCGGCCAGCCTCGGTCAGCTTCAGCGGCCGCGAGTTGCGCTCGAACAGCTGCACGCCAAGGGTCTCTTCGAGCTGCTGGATCTGCCGGCTCAGCGGCGGCTGCGCAATATGCAGACGTTTGGCGGCCTTCGTGACATTGCATTCCTCGGCGACGGCCACGAAGTAGCGCAGATGGCGCAGTTCCATAGAAATACCTTTTAAGTATCGTCGCGATACTAAATCAGTGTTGGACGATGCAAATGGCGTAGAACTATCCTTCAGTTACCGTAGACGCCCCGCAAAATTATACCTCCCGAGCATCGATGACTCGGCCCGGTCTGAAGCGTCGGTCGGCCCCTGGAGACGGCGCAGGCAAATCCTCGCGCATGGGATCCAAGACCTAGAAAGAGTTCAGGAGCAGCAATGAGACATGCTGATATCGCAGCCCCGATAAAAGGGTTGTCCACCGATTCCCTCAGGCACCAGGTCCCGCCTCCCGTGCCGAAGGTCGAGCGCGTGCGCGCCACGGCCTGACGCCATACGGAGGCGCACCGCCTCCGCTCCCCGACGTGAAAGACCAACCGGCCACCGGCCTCCCGGCAGGCAGGCCGCTCCCTATACGCGTGCGTCGCACGCATACCAACAGTCCGAACCAGGAGACAGGCATGATTCCGATCTACCCGGATCACACTCCGCAACTGAAGAACATCGACGATTTTCTCGTGGAAGACCGCGAGCGCGGCGATTACCGCCTGCATCGCAGCGCGTTTACCGACGAGCGTCTGTTCGAACTCGAAATGCAGCACATTTTCGAGGGCAACTGGATTTACCTCGCGCACGAAAGCCAGATTCCGAACAACAACGACTATTTCACGACCTACATGGGCCGTCAGCCGGTCGTGATCGCACGCAATCGTCAGGGCGAGCTGAACGCGTTCATCAACTCGTGCACGCATCGCGGCGCGATGCTGTGCCGCCACAAGCGCGGCAACAAGGCGACCTATACGTGCCCGTTTCACGGCTGGACCTTCAACAACAGCGGCAAGCTGCTGAAGGTCAAGGACCCCGACGGCGCGGGCTATCCCGACTGCTTCAACAAGGAAGGCTCGCACGACCTGAAGAAGCTCGCGCGCTTCGGCAACTATCGCGGCTTCCTGTTCGGCAGCCTGAGCGATGACGTGCCGCCGCTCGAGACGTTTCTCGGCGAGGCTGCGCGCATCATCGACATGATCGTCGACCAGTCGGAAGACGGTCTCGAAGTGCTGCGCGGCTCGTCGACCTATACGTACGAAGGCAACTGGAAGCTGACCGCCGAAAACGGCGCGGACGGTTATCACGTGTCGGCCGTGCACTGGAACTATGCGGCAACGACCAATCATCGCAAGGAAGAGAACGCGCGCGAAGACAAGATCCGCGCGATGGATGCCGGCAGCTGGGGCCGTCAGGGCGGCGGCTTCTACGCGTTCGAGCACGGTCACATGCTGCTGTGGACGCGCTGGGCGAATCCCGAAGACCGTCCGAACTTCAGCCGCCGCGAGGAATTCGCCGCGCGCTGCGGCGCCGAGCGCGCGGACTGGATGATCCAGAACTCGCGCAACCTGTGCCTCTACCCGAACGTGTATCTGATGGACCAGTTCGGCTCGCAGATTCGCGTGCTGCGGCCGCTGTCGGTCAACAAGACCGAGGTGACGATCTACTGCATCGCGCCGAAGGGCGAGTCCGACGAAGCGCGCTCGCGCCGCATCCGTCAATACGAGGACTTTTTCAACGTGAGCGGCATGGCCACCCCCGACGACCTCGAGGAATTCCGCGCCTGCCAGTTGGGCTATGCGGGCCGCGCGGTCGAATGGAACGACATGTGCCGCGGTTCGAAGCACTGGATCGACGGCGCGGACGAAGCCGCGCAAAAGATCGGCCTCAATCCGGTGATGAGCGGTGTGAAGACCGAGGACGAGGGCCTCTACACGGTGCAGCACCGCTACTGGATCGACACGATGAAAAAGGCGCTGAATGCGCCGGGGAGCCGCGCATGAGCAACATCGCCATCACCGATATTCAGGCTTTCCTGTTCCGCGAAAGCCGCCTGCTCGACGACGAGCAATGGGACGAGTGGCTCGCCTGCTATCACCCGGACGCGTCGTTCTGGATGCCCTCGTGGGACGACGAGGACAAGCTCGTCACCGATCCGCAGCGCGAGATTTCGCTGATCTACTACCCGAACCGCCAGGGCCTCGAAGACCGCGTGTTCCGCATCAAGACCGAGCGTTCGAGCGCGACGATGCCCGACACGCGCACGAGCCACAACGTCGCCAACGTCGAAGTGGAGAGCGCGGACAACGGCGTGTACACGGTGCGCTTCAACTGGCACACGCTGAGCCATCGCTACAAGACGAACTACAGCTACTTCGGCATGTCGCGCTACGTGATCGACTTCAACGGCGCGCAGCCGCAAATCCTGAGCAAGTACGTCGGGCTGAAGAACGACTACATCAATCAGGTCATCGACATCTACCACATCTAGCCGGTGCGGTTGCAGGAGACAGGTCATGGAACACACTATTGCACTTCAGTTCGAAGACGGCGTCACGCGCTTCATCAGCTGCCGCGAGAACGAAACGCTGTCGGATGCCGCTTACCGGCAGAAGATCAACATTCCGCTCGATTGCCGTGAAGGCGCGTGCGGCACCTGTCGGGGGCTGTGCGAATCGGGTGCGTACGACATGCCCGAGTCGAGCTACGTCGAAGATGCGTTGACCCCCGAGGAAGCGAGCCAGGGCTATATCCTCGCGTGCCAGACGCGGCCGCGCTCGGATCTGGTGATTCGCGTGCAGGCGTCGTCGGCGGCGTGCAAGACCGGTGTGTCGCGTTTCGAAGGCACGCTGGCGGCGGTCGAGCCGCTGTCGGATTCGACGATCCATTTCTCGATCGATATCGACGGCGCGAGCGCGCCGAGCTTTCTCGCCGGTCAATACGTGAACGTCGAGATTCCGGGTGCGAGCGGCGAGAGCCGGTCGTATTCGTTCAGTTCGGCGCCGGGTGCGACGCGCGCGGCGTTCGTCGTGCGCAACGTGCCGGACGGCAAGATGAGCGGCTTTCTGAGCAACGATGCGCAGCCTGGTCAGCGAATCGGCTTCACGGGTCCGTATGGCAGCTTCTATCTGCGCGATCCGCAGCGTCCGGTGCTGTTCCTCGCGGGCGGCACCGGCATCGCACCGTTTCTGTCGATGCTCGACGTACTGAAGGCGAGCGGCAACCTGCAGCCGGTGCGCCTCGTGTACGGCGTGACCAGCGACATCGATCTGGTTGCGCTCGAACAGATCGAAGAGGCGCAGCGCTCGCTGCCGGATTTCAGCTATCGCACCTGTGTCGTCGATTCCGCGAGCAGCCACGAGCGCAAGGGCTACGTGACCGCTCATGTGGATAGCGAATGGCTGAACGACGGCGACGTCGACGTCTACCTGTGCGGCCCGGTCGCGATGGTCGAAGCGGTGCAGGGCTGGCTGCGCGACAGCAGCGTCGAGCCCGTGAACTTCTACTACGAAAAATTTTCGGCGAGCAACGTAGCATGACTTCGACCTTTACCGATCGCTTCAAGGGCAAGGTGCTCGTCGTGACCGGCGCGGGCCAGGGCATCGGCCGTGGCGTCGCGTTGCGCGCGGCGCGCGAGGGCGCGGCTTTGGTGCTGGTCGACCGTTCGCCGATCGTGCGCGAGGTGGCCGAAGAGATCGCACGCGAAGGCGGCGATGCGCGCGCGTTCATCGCCGACCTCGAAACCTATGCGGGCGCGGCCGCGATGACGGCCTTCGCGATCGAGGCGTTCGGCCGCATCGACGCGCTCGTCAACAACGTCGGCGGCACGATCTGGGCGAAGCCGTACGAGGAATATGAAGCAGAGCAGATCGAGGCCGAGGTGCGGCGTTCGCTGTTCCCGACGCTATGGTGCTGCCACGCGGTGTTGCCCGCGATGCTGAAGCGCGCGAGCGGGGCGATCGTCAACGTGTCGTCGATTGCGACGCGCAGCATTTATCGCGTGCCGTATGCGGCCTCGAAGGGCGGCGTCAACGCGCTGACCGCGAGCCTCGCGTTCGAGCATGCCGAACACGGCATCCGCATCAACGCGGTCGCCACCGGCGGCACCGAAGCGCCGCCGCGCCGCGTGCCGCGCAATACGGCAGCGCAAAGCGAGCAGGAAGCGACGTGGTATCAGGGCATCGTCGATCAGACGATCGCGTCGAGCCTGATGCATCGCTACGGCACGATCGACGAACAGGTTGGCGCGATCCTGTTCCTCGCTTCCGATGAAGCGTCGTATATCACCGGTACGGTGCTGCCGGTCGGCGGCGGCGATCAGGGCTAGCGAGCGGCGGCCGCTGAACAATGCCGACAGGCCGCGCGGCGATCGTCCTTCATACTATCGGCCCGGAATGACTCCGCTCTCTGACGGTGACTCGCGACGACCAGCGGCAACCTGCGCCGCGAGGCGCGTGTCACCAACAGCGGGCCGCCTTGACCCACATCGACGATGAATCCCACCCCTAGCCAGGCGCCGACCACGCGCGCCGTTGCGGCCGACTGGTCCGTGTCCGCCGTCGTGGCCGGCTTTCTGGCCGTGCTGATTTCGTACGCGGGCCCGCTCGTGATCTTCTTCCAGGCGGCGCAAGCGGCCCACATGCCCAACGAGATGGTCGCGTCGTGGGTATGGGGCATCTCGATCGGCGCGGCCGTCTCCGGCATCTTCGCGAGCTGGAAGCTGAAAGTGCCGGTCGTGACCGCGTGGTCGGCGCCCGGCACCGCGCTGCTGGTCGGACTGTTTCCCGCGTTGACGTTGCATCAGGCGGTGGGCGCGTATCTGAGCGCCGCCGTGATCATTCTGCTGATCGGTATCTCGGGCTATTTCGACCGCATGGTGCGCAGCATTCCGAAGGGCATCGCCTGCGGGATGATGGCCGGCATTCTGCTGCAGTTCGGCACGCATGCGTTCAAGGCGGCGGCGTCGATGCCCGCATTGGCGTTCGGCATGATCGGCGCGTACATCGTGTTCAGGCGCCTGCTGCCGCGCTATTGCATCGTGCTGGTGCTGTTGACGGGCACGGTGCTCGCCATTGCTCTCGGCGCCGCGCACCTGGGCGCGCTGCCGCTGCAAGTCACGCGGCCGATCTTCATCGAACCCGAATGGACGCTGAGTTCGACGCTGAGTCTTGCGTTGCCGCTCGTGGTCGTCAGTCTGACCGGGCAGTTTCTGCCGGGGATGGCGATTCTGCGCGTGTCCGGCTATCACACGCCGGCCCGGCTGATCATCACCGCGACGAGCATCGCGTCGATCGGCGTGGCGTTTTTCGGTGGCATCACGATCGTGATCGCCGCGATCACGGCGGCGCTGTGCACCGGCAAGGATGCGCACGACGATCCGGACAAGCGCTATATCGCGGGCATCGCGAACGGCGTGTTCTATCTGATCGGCGGGACGTTCGCCGGCGCGATCGTCGCGCTGTTCACGATGCTGCCGAAGGAGTTCGTCGCGATTCTGGCGGGCCTCGCGTTGATCGGTGCGATCACGTCGAACGTGATGGGCGCGATCCAGGACGAAGACCATCGCGAGGCCTCCGTCATCACGTTTCTCGCGACCGCATCCGGTATGACGTTCCTCGGGCTCGGCTCCGCGTTCTGGGGCATCGTGATCGGCTCGTTCGCGTACCTCGTGCTGAACAAGGTGCGGCGCGAGACGGCGGCAAACCGATGACCAACCGATCGACTCAAGGCCGCGCCCCGAGCGCCTGATAGAGCGCGGCGGTATCGGCATAACGCTGCGCGGCGGCTTTGGTGCGATCGAGTCCGGTCTGCAATTGCTGACGCTGCGTATCGAGCAGTGTCAATTGACTGATGCCGCCCGCCGCATACCGCTGGCTGGCGATCCCTGCGCTGTGTTGTGCGCTGCGCTGCGCGGCGTCGAGTGCCTGCAATGCAATCGCGTCCTGATCGAGCGCGTGCAGCGCGTCGGCGACCTGTTGCAGTCCCTGCAGCACGGTTTGCTTGTAGACAGCGAGCGCCGCTTGCCAGGCCGCCTCCGACGAGCGCTTGCGCGCCAGCAGTTCACCGCCGTGGAACAGCGGCTGCGTGAGACCCGCACCGAAATTCCACACGTTGAAGCCCGTCAGTAGATCGGACAGGTTGACGCGTTCGGTCGCCGCGCTGCCCGACAGCGTGATGCGCGGATACAGGTTCGCGGTCGCGACGCCTATGTTCGCACTCGCCTGATGCAGCAGCGCCTCGGACGCGCGGATATCGGGCCGTTGCCGCGCGAGCGTCGACGGCAAGGTCAGCGGCAGATCGGCCGGCAGCACTAGCGTGTCGAGGTCGAGCGCGGCGAGGTCGTGGGTGGTGGCCAATTCCGCCGGCGCGCGTCCCAGATAGATCGCGAGTTGATGATCGGTCTGTGCAAGCTGCGTGCTCAATGGCGGTAACGTCGCGCGGGTTTGCTGCACGAGCGTGCGCTGGCCCAGCAGATCGACCTCGGAGATGCCGCCTGCGCGATAGCGGCGTTCGGCGATATCGAGTTGCTGCATCTGGTTGGCGAGCAGCGCTTGGGTGAGGGTGATCTGCCGCGCGAGCGACGCGCGCCGGATCGACGCCGTCACGACGTTGCCGGCGACCGTCAAACGCGCGGCTTCGAGTTCGTATTGCTGATAGTCGACCTGCGCGGCCACCGCTTCGAGCGCGCGGCGATTCGCGCCGAACAGATCGAGCGTGTACGACACCGTGACCTGTGCGCTGTACAGCGTGAACGGCGCAAACGCGTGGCCCTGCGCGAGCTGACCGAAGCCGAGCGCCTCGGGATCGATTTTCTCGCGCGTGGTCGACAGGTTCGCATCGACTTGCGGCCATAGCGTGCCGCCCGCCTGCGCGCGATAGTCCTGCTGCGCTTCGTCGAGTTTCGCGCGGGCTTGCGCGAGAGTCGGGCTGTCGTCGAGCGCCTGCTGCACGAGCGCGTTCAGCACCGGCGAGCCGAAGGCGCGCCACCAGCCGTCGCCGGGTACGTCTGTCGGCACGAAGTGTTGGGCGGCGCCGCCGGGACCATCGGCTGCGACGGTGCTTGCCGCGAGCGGCGCGGCGGTATAGCTCGACACGCTGGTCACGTCGGGTCGATGGAAATCCGGGCCGACGGTGCACGCGCACAATGCCGCGCTTGCGCAGAAGCCGGCGAGCCGGCGCATGGCGCAACGCTGGGACCAACAAGCCGCGCGATGAACAACCACGTCACGAAAGCCAGGAGCGGAACACATTGCAGGCCTTCCTCAATCGAGCGTGCGCCGATAGAACTTCACGGCGATACCCATTACGACGAACAGAAAGATCAGCAGCGGCCATACATGCGGCCACATGTCGGCCCAACCGACGCCCTTGAGCAGAATGCCGCGCACGAGCCGGTTGAAGTAGGTGAGCGGCAACAGGTTGCCGATGTACTGCGCCCACTTCGGCATGCCCGCGAACGGAAACATGAAACCCGACAGCAGGATGTTGGGCAGAAAATAGAACATCGTCAGTTGCATGGCCTGCAACTGGTTCTGTGCGAGCGACGACAGCGTAATGCCGATCGTCAGATTGGCCGCGACGAACAATAGAGCGGACAGATACAGCGCGATCAGACTGCCTTCGAACGGCACGTTGAACACGAAGCGCGCCGCCGCGAGAATGATGCTGACCTGCACCAGTCCGATCGCCACGTAAGGCACGATCTTGCCGGTCATCACTTCGAGCGGCAGTACCGGTGTGGCGAGCAGATTTTCCATCGTGCCGCGCTCGCGTTCGCGCGTGATCGCGAGGCCGGTCATCATCACCATCGTCATCGTCAGAATCACGCCCATCAGGCCGGGCACCACGTTGTACTGGGTCAGGCTTTCGGGGTTGTAGAGCCGGTGCAATTGAACGTCGAAAGCGGCCGGGCCGACCGCGAGCGTCGACAGCGGACCCGTGAGGTCCTTCTGCAACACCGACTGCGCGATCGACGGCAGCGCGCCGAGCGCGGTGCCCACCGCGGTGGGGTCCGTCGCGTCGGCTTCGACGAGCAGCGATGGCCGTGCGCCCTTGGCCAGATTGCGCGTGAAACCGACGGGGATATTCAGCACGAACAGCACCTTGCCCTGCGCGAGCGCGCGGCGACCGGATTCTTCGTCGGGCAGCGTCGATACGATGTCGAAGTAATCGGAGTTGCGCATCGCCATCAGGAAACTGCGCGTGAACTCGCTGTGATCGGCGGCGATGACGGCGGTCGGCAGATGCTTGGGGTCGGTATTGATCGCGAAGCCGAACAGCGCCATCTGCATGATCGGCAGCACGATCATCATCGCAAACGTGATGCGGTCGCGCTTCAGTTGCAAAAACTCCTTGCGCACGACGCTCCACCAACGCATCAGCGAAAAGCGTGGAAGTCGGCGCGCGGAATTCACGATGCTTTGCCCGAAGGGGTGGCGTAATTGTCGGTCGAGCGGTTCATCATGAAGATGAACACGTCCTCGAGGCCGGTTTCCTGTGGTTCGATCCGCAACGCCGGGTCCGAATGAGCCAGCTGGTCGATCGTGGCGTGGAGTTCGGGCGTGTCCGGACCGCTCACGTGCAGCGACGAACCGAACGCCACCGTCTGCTCGACGCCGGGCGAGCGGCGCAGCCGGTCGCCGAGCTCGACGAGATTCTGGCCGTACACGGCCCACGTCACGAGCCCTTGCGAATCGATGACCTGTTTCGACGTGCCCTGCGCGAGCAGCTTGCCGTAGGCGATATAAGCGAGCTTGTGGCAGCGTTCCGCTTCGTCCATATAGTGCGTGCTGACGAGCACCGAGATGCCGCGCGCCGCGAGGCGATGCAACTCTTCCCAGAAGTCGCGGCGCGCGCTCGGGTCGACACCTGCGGTCGGTTCGTCGAGCAGCAGCAGTTCCGGCTCATGGAGCATGCACGCGGCCAGCGCGAGACGCTGCTTCCATCCGCCCGACAGTGCGCCGGCCAACTGCTTCGCACGGCTTTGCAGGCCAAGCTGTTCGAGCGCGCGATCGACCGCCTCGCGGCGGTTCTTCATCTCGTAGATGCGCGCGACGAAGTCGAGGTTTTCGCGGATCGACAGATCTTCCCAATAGGAGAAGCGCTGCGTCATATAACCGGTGCGCCGCTTGATCTGCGCGCTGTCCCGCACGATGTCGTAGCCGAGACACGTGCCGCTGCCGGAGTCGGGCGTCAGCAGTCCGCACATCATGCGGATGCAGGTGGTCTTGCCGCTGCCGTTGGGGCCGAGAAAGCCGAAAATCTCACCGCGCTGCACGCGCATCGTGACATCGTTGACCACGTGCTTGGTGCCGAAATGCTTGTTCAGCCCCTGCACGTCGATCGCGTACACGGGGTCGCTGGCATTGCCGGGGGGCGCGGGCGCACTCATTGCAGCGTGACCGTGACGGGCTGGCCGGGCCGCAGCTTCGGCGCATCGGCGGTCTGGGGTCGGGCTTCGACCATGAACACGAGCTTCGCGCGGCTTTCGTTGCTGAAGATCACCGGCGGCGTGTACTCCGCCTGGTCCGAAATGAAGCTGAGCACGGCCGGCACATCGGCCGCGCAGCCGTCGCAATGAATCGATACGCGACGGCCCGGCGCGAGCGAACCGACCACTCCCTGGGGCACGAAAAAGCGCACCTTGACGTTCTCCGGCGGCAGCATGCGCACGACGGGGCTGCCGGCCGGCACCCATTCGCCGCTGCGATACATCGTGTCGAACACGAGGCCGGCGTGCGGCGCGTGCACGCTTTTCTGATCGAGCTTCCATTGGGCCTGGCCGAGCTGGGCCTGGGCAGCGTCGACCTGCGCCTGCTGCGCGCGGATCTGTTCGGTCCGCCCAGGCAGACGCGCGACGGCCAGCTGGCTTTGCAACTCACGCACGTGCGCGGCGCTCGACAACGCGGTCGCGCGCGAGTCGTCGAGCTGGCTTTGCGCGATGCCGCCCGCGCCGAATTGCTGTTGGTCGCGGCGGAACTGCGTCGCGGCGCGCGCCGCATCGGCTTCGGCCTGCACGAGTTGCGCGCGCGTCACATCGACTTCCGGCGGACGCTTGCCGGTTCCAAGGTCGGCAAGCTGGGCGCGGGCCGAGCGCAGTTGCTCGCCCGCCTGCGCGACGGCGTCGGTTTCGTTCTGCGCTTCGAGCGCGAAGAGCGGCGTGTTCTGCGCGACGGTCTGCCCGCGCGAGACCGCGAGCTCGGTCAACTGTCCCGCCTGCGAAGACGCGAGGTACAGGAACTCGCCTTCCACATAGCCTTGCCACGTGTTCGCCGGTGGTCGCGAACAGCTTGCGCACGCGATGCACAGAGCGAGCGACGCGGCACGTCTGGATGAGCTGGCGAACACGGTCATGACGGCTTCCCCTTCGCGCGGCGTGCGGTGGACGTCGCCCCGGTTCTGGCCTTGGCGTTGGTCTCGACCGCCGCGGTTGCGCTCATGCCCTGCGCGAGCAGCGCGACGACATGGCGTTCGAGCGTCGCGCGATCGAACGAGGTGCGCGGATTCAGGCGCTGCCAGATCCTCGCGGTTGCCTGCGGCAGCATCACCAGAGCGAGCACCGAGTTGAACAGCAGCAACGGTTCGAGCTGTGCGTTCAACTGACCCGACGCGCAGCCACGCGCGATGTTCTGACCGAACGCGGCGAGCTTTTGCACGGGGATGCGCGCAAACGCGCGCTCGCGCAGCAAACCGCCTTCGTTGACGATCTCGCGCAGCCAGAGCGAAGGCAGCCACGGCATGGTTTCGGTGACGTCGAACATGCGCCTGACGATGCCTTGCGTCAGCGCGAGCGGTTCGTCGTGTTCGGGATCGACCGGGTCCCAGATCGCGCCGAACGCGGCGACGAGCCTTTCCTCGAACAACGCGTCGAGCAGCTTTTCGCGCGTCTGGAACCAGTAGTGCACCATCGCGGACGTCACGCCGCTCGCCGCGGCGATCTGCGCAACTGTCGTGTTGGCGATACCGCGCTCGGCGAACAGCGCCACCGCGACATCGAGCAGATGTTCGCGTGCGTCGAAGTCCTGCGGATGAGGACGGCGACCCATTCGGGAGCGGGCGGCTTGCGGCATGGAAACCAGACTAATTGATGAGTTAGTTAGTTTTAACCCATTGATACTAGGATATTTTCCGGTATGGCGAAGGAGGGGAAACCCTGGCGGCGGGCGGCCTTTGTCCTCTCGTTGATCCGCGTCAGGAAACGCGCGACGTCACAGCCTCGGTATCGTCGATACCGGAATTGGCGCTGATCTTTTGGCGTTTGTTTCGCGGCGTATTAACTCTTCTGAAATGATCCTGGCCTGTAAGACCCGGTAAGAGAACGGCTACTGGCTTGGTGCGCTCTCACACACAGTCGTCGAAAATGACTTCATAAAATTCCCGACGAATTGACCACCACTATGCATGTACTCGACGTCGTGAGTTGTGCACCAAAAATGGACCTCGATATGAAGCGCTGCAGGGTATTGGTAATAAACGATTATGCGTCGATGGGCGGCGCGGAAGTTGTTTATCAACAATCGGCAGACCTTCTGAGTCGATTGCCCGGGGTCGAAGTCGAACGCTTCGACGACACGCGCTTTCCGGTGGGAACCACCAAGTGGTCCAGGTCCTGGAATATCGCGGCCGCGCGTGCGCTCGAAGAGACCATTGTCGGTTTCCGTCCGCATCGGGTGATGGTGCACAACTACCATAACGCGCTATCGAATTCGATACTGAGCGTTCTCGCGCGTCAAAAGCGAAAGCTCGGTTTTCGCGTATATCACACGAGCCATGACTACCATCTCGTCTATTACAACCCGGCACTGCAATACTTCGATAAGAGGCGCCCGGTGATTCTGCCGCTGGAGGTGTTGGGCACGCGCGCGGCGCTGACTCATCGATCGACGACGAAAGGCCTTGTGCACGACCTGATGACGAAGTGTTACTGGCACGCAGTACGCGAGGCATTCCCTCCCGCGCAGATCTTCGAGACGATCGTATGTCCAAGCGCTTTCATGGAAGAAGCGCTGCATCGCAGTGGCATCACGAATACGAGGGTCGTTTTTAATCCCTCTTCAGTACCGGTCGCGCATCAGCCTTCGAGCGCTGCTGGCAAGCAGAGATTCAAGATTGCCTTTGTCGGCAGGATTTCGCAGGAAAAAGGACTCGCGGAATTTATCGAACTCGCAGAGAGCGTGAACTTTCATCGCATCGACGTAATAGGCGTTTACGGGGACGGTCCGGATCGTCGTGCCATGGAGCGGCGCTTCACGTCGCTTATCGAGCGCGGCAAAGTGGTTTTTTTCGGCAGATTGCCGCAAGAAGAATTGTTTCCGCAGATGCGGCGATTTGCCGACGCGGTCGTCGTGCCATCGTTGGGAGCCGAAAATGCGCCGCTCGTCATTATCGAGGCCGCCATGCTCGGCTTGCCTGCCCTCGTCCACGACGGCGGCAGCATGGCATCGACTGGCGACGCGGTGGGCAACAAGATCAAATTCCGGTCTCAGCCGGAGAGCCTCAAGCTGGCACTGGATCGACTGGCGATGCATCTGGCGGACAAGGGCAGAAGGTATTCACTCGCGGAGTATCTGCCAGAGCACTACCAGCAGCGGCTCGCGGAAATCATGGAACTCGGCGAGCAGGCCGGCACGGCGCCTTCGAGGCGGACAGACGAGGCGGTCTGCTGACGGGCTGCGCCGGACTCGGTGAGCAGCACCTTCTGTCGTTTGACGGCTTCGCTGAATAAGCCCTTAACTGAATATTCGATCTGGCGTGCCCATTCGCAGACCGTCACTAACGCTCGATGAGCTATCCCGACCAGCTTCGCTTTCGCCGTTCCGCCCGACGCAAAGCTGACAATGGACGGCAGCTGGCAGCCCCGCGCCAAGCGCATTTTCGCCGGAAATTTCTATACTTTCTCTAGCGCACACCCGGTACGATCCAGCCCGTACGACCCAAACGAATTCACGTCAACGAAACGAGAGAATCAAAGCGAACCCGCGGCGCGGCCCTCACGGCTCACGCGCGATTCATATGAGGAGGCAGACATGGCACATTCCGCATCCGCCGCGCCGGCGAAGGAAGGCCACGGCGAAGCCTCGCCGGCGCTGCCAGCGCTCGCGCTGGCAGCGCTCGGCGTGGTCTACGGCGACATCGGCACGAGCCCGCTCTATACGCTCGCCACCGTGTTCGATCCCAGCAACGGTCTCACGCTCAACGCTTTCAATATCGTCGGCATCGTCTCGCTGATCTTCTGGTCGCTGATGATCGTCGTTTCGCTCAAGTACGTCGTCTTGATCCTGCGGGCGAACAATCATGGCGAAGGGGGCATCATGGCGCTGCTCGCGCTCGCGGCGTCGTCGATCGCGTCGCGGCCGCGTTTGCGTCGCGGCCTCCTCGTGGTGGGCGTGATGGGCGCGGCGCTGTTCTTCGGCGATAGCGTGATCACGCCGGCCATTTCCGTGCTGAGCGCCGTGGAAGGGCTCGAAGTCGTCGAGCCCGCACTCAAGACCTATGTGATTCCAGTGACGCTCGCCGCGCTCATCATCCTGTTCGTCACGCAAAAGCACGGCACGGGCGGCATCGGCGCCGTGTTCGGGCCCGTGATGGTGCTCTGGTTCGTCGTGATCGGCGTGGCGGGCGTCGCGAACATCATGGCCGCGCCGGTCGTGCTGTATGCGCTCAATCCGCTGGAAGGGCTCGGCTTCGTCATGCGCCACCGCTGGCTCGCGTTCGTCGCGCTCGGCGCGGTGGTGCTCTCGCTGACGGGCGCCGAGGCGCTCTACGCCGACATGGGCCATTTCGGCAAGCGACCCATCCGCCTTACCTGGTTCGGCGTCGTTTTTCCCGCGCTCGCGCTCAACTATCTGGGCCAGGGCGCGCTGCTGCTGGCGAACCCAGGCGCGGTGCAAAACCCGTTCTACCGCCTGTTCCCGCAGTGGGCCATCGTGCCGATGATCGTGCTGGCGACGATCGCCACCGTGATCGCCTCGCAGGCCGTTATTTCGGGCACCTATTCGATGACGATGCAGGCCATGCAGCTTTCCTTCCTGCCGCGCATGAACATCGTGCATACGTCGGAGCGCGAGATCGGGCAAATCTACGTGCCCGGCATCAACTGGATCCTGTTGATCGCCGTGGTTGCGGCGGTGTTGGGCTTCCGCTCGTCCACGGCGCTCGGGTCCGCGTATGGCATCGCCGTGACCGGCACGATGCTCATCACCACGTTCCTGACGTTTTTCGTCGTGCATTACGCGTGGCGCTACAACTGGCTGCTGTGCCTGCTGTCCACCGCGTTCTTCTTCGTGATCGACGCGTTGTTCTTCTCGGCTAATCTGCTCAAGATCGTCGATGGAGGCTGGTTCCCGCTCGTGATCGGCGCGATCGTGTTCACGGTCATGGCGACGTGGGGACGCGGGTGGGAAATGATGCTGGCCGAGGCGCGCGTGCGGGCGGGCAAGACGCCGCTCAAGCCGTACCTCGCTGCGCTGCTCGAAAGTTCGCCGACGCGCGTGGGCGGCACGGCGATCTTCCTGACGCCGGACGCCGAAGCGGTGCCGCACGCGCTCGTCAACAACCTGCGGCACAACCGTGTGCTGCATGAGCGCACGGTTTTCCTAAGCGTAATAACGAAGAACGTGCCGTGGGTGGCCGAAACCGAGCGCGTGCAGATCAGGCCGCTGTGCACGGGTTGCTGGCACGCAACGGTGAAGTACGGATTCAAGGACGAAGTGGACTTGCCGCGCACGCTGGCCGCCTACAAAACGCCGGAACTGGCCTTCAACCTGGACGACACATCGTGGTTCCTGAGCCGCGCGGCCGTCGTGCCCAAACGCGGCCACGGCATGGCGCTATGGCGCGAGCGGCTTTTCGCGGTGATGCTGCACAACGTGGGCAATATCGCGGCGTTCTTCAAACTGCCGGCCAATCGCGTGATCGAAGTCGGCGCGCGCGTGGAGATCTAGAGCGCGCCGTTCAGCAGCGTGGAGCAGCGGCGGGCCTGCTTCGATACTCCTCGGCCCCGTAACCGCCGCGCCTGCGTAGTCAGCACGCGAGGCGGAGGCGAATCGTCCTTGTCCCACGCTACCGTTGAGCGCCGCTTCGCCACGGCCCCCGGATATCTCGGGTTCGAAACTTGCTGCCCACCACCAACCCGCCGCTCGAATCGGCGCGCGCGTTTTGCTTCGCGGCAGGCTGGCATGGACGGACGCCCGCGCCGCATCCAACGAGGAGACGTGTCATGGGCGACGAGACTCACCAGAATCACGGACACGACCGCCGCCGCTTTCTTGCGGGCGTGGCCGCGGTGGCCGGCAGCGTTGCGCTAGCGGGTTGCGGAGGCGGTGGTGGATTGGGCGGAGACGACCAACCGGGCGGCGGGAGCGCCAGCGAACCCGCGTCCTCGATTACCGACATTCCATCGCCCAACGCCGCCGACCGCTACAGCCTGCCGCGCCCGGCGTTGCCCGCGCCGGCCAGTTCGGGCATCGACTTCATCGTGCTGGTCACGATGGAAAATCGTTCCTTCGACCATTTCCTCGGCTGGGTGCCGGGGGCCGAGGGCATGCCCGCGAACCAGCACTTCAAAGACGCGTTCGGCGCGACGCAAACGCCGTTTTCCCTCGCGGCGAATGCCGCGTACGGCTATCAGGCGTGCGCCTACCAGGACCCCAATCACGGCTTCTCGGGGGCGCGCACGCAACTGGCATCGGGTGCGATGAATGGCTGGCTGCTCACGCCGGGCACGAGCCTGATCCCGGGCGACCTGCTGCCTATCGGCTACTACACGTCGGCCGATCTTCAATTTTTCAACGCCGTGGCGAGCAGTTATACGATCGGCGACTTCTACTTCAGCGGCATCCTGACCAGCACCTTTCCCAATCGCCTCTATCTGCATAGCGGCGCAACGGATCGGCTCGACGACAGCGTCGACACTTCGTCGCTCGCCACGATCTGGGACAAGCTGAGCGACGGCAATATCGACTGTCGCTACTACTACCACGACGTGCCGTTCACGGCGCTTTATGGCACACGTTATCTGGGCATTTCGCGCCCGTTTGCGGATTTCCTCGTGAATGCCGCGGCCGGGACGTTGCCGCCGTTCTGCATGGTCGATCCGTCCTTCACGGGCGAGCCGGAAGGCGTTTCCGACGACGATCATCCGCATGCCGACATCCGCGACGGCGAGGCGTTTCTCGCGCAGGTCTACGAGGCGCTGCGCACGAGCCCGACGTGGAGCCGCACGCTGATGATCGTCGTCTACGACGAATGGGGCGGGTTTTTCGAGCACGTGGTGCCGCCCACCAGGCCGATCAGCAACAGCGAGCTCACACTCGGCAACGACGGCAAGCTCGGCTTTCGCGTGCCGCTCGCGCTGCTCGGCCCGCGCGTGCGCGCGAACTCGATCACCCGCTATCCGTTCGACCCCAGCTCGATTCACGCGCTGCTGCAATGGCGCTTCGGCTTACAGCCGCTTGGCGTGCGCGGCAGCGATCCGGCGACGTTCAATCTCGCCTACGCGCTCGATCTCAACGACGCGCCGCGCACCGACGCTCCTGCGTTCACGGTCGCCCAAGGGCCGTTCGGCGGGACCTGTCTGGGGGCGGCCGCGCCCTCGCCGTCAAGCTCCGTAGCGGCGATCGATCAGTCGCAAAAGCTGGCGATCAACCCGACGGCGGACCGCTTCGCGGATCTGCGCGCGAAGGCGGCGTCACTAGGATTCCGGACCGGAGGCTAAGCTGGGTTTCCGCTTAAAATGAGCGGGCCGCAAGCGGGCGCCGGACCGGGCCGCGCTGGATCCTGAATGGCAGCGCGCACGGCGGGATGCACGGCCTGATGAAGGCTCATGCCTTGAGCGCAGTTTGGTGAGAAACGCTTGCGCGCGACATCGTTTTGCGAAGCGGGTCCCGCACTTGCTGGCGAGACCGTCTCGAAGCCCCGCGGTTGCGTGCAGCATGTCATCGGCGCGCGCGGCGGGCCGCCTACGTCGACGTCACCGCGTCGTCCTCAACGGGTCCGCCGATGCCATTTCGTTACGATCTTCCCGTTTGGCTTTCCCGCGAGTGGCCGTACCGCCGCGTTGTAGCCAACGTGGCCGCCGCGCTGGCGCTCGCCGCAAGCACCAGCGTCATTGCGCAATCCGCGCCGACGGTCGCGCAGACCCAGCCGGCCGTGCCGGCGGTTACGCTGCCCGCATCGGCCGCCGCCGCGAGTACCGCCAGCAGCGCCGCGGACCGGCACGTCGAAAGCACGGATCACGCGCAGCCGTCGCCGGTCGTGCCGACGCCGCCGTCCGAGCTGTACGGCGAACTGTATCGTGACGTCGAACTCGCGCATCTTTACCCGGACAGCAAGACGTTTGCCGATATGTCGCCAAGCGAGCCGCCGACCGAGGTCATCGCCGACTACGACAGCCAGCGTTCTCAGCCGCGCTTCGACCTGAAACAGTTTGTCGAACAGCGCTTCACGCTGCCCCCGCGCGCGCCGAAGCGCTACGCGTCCGATCCTGACGAGAGCGTCACCGCGCACATCGATACGCTGTGGAACGTGCTGCGTCGCGAACCGGATGCGAGCGCGAGCCCGTACTCGTCGCTGTTGCCGCTGCCGTCGCCGTACATCGTGCCGGGCGACCGCTTCGACGAGATCTACTACTGGGATTCGTACTTCATCCTGCTGGGGCTCGACGCGAGCGGCCAGCACGCGCTCGTCGACGACGAGCTGAACAATTTCTCGACGTTGATCGACCGCTATGGCCACATCCCCAACGGCAATCGCACGTATTACCTGAGCCGTTCGCAGCCGCCGTTCTTCGCGCAGATGGTGCAGCTCGTCGCGCGGAAGGAGGGCGATCAGGTCTACGCCCGCTATCTGCCCGAGCTGCGCCGTGAATACGCGTACTGGATGGCCGGCAGCGACCATCTCGCGCCGGGCAACGCGGCGCACCATCTCGTGCGTCTCGCCGACGGCACGCTGCTCAATCGCTACTGGGACGAGCGCGCGGCGCCGCGCGACGAGTCGTACCGCGAGGATGTGATGACGGCGCAGCAGATGCCGCAACGCGACGCGCAGGATTTATGGCGCAACCTGCGCGCGGGCGGCGAAACCGGCTGGGACTTCAGCTCGCGCTGGTTTGCCGACGGCAGGACGCTCGCGACCATCGACGTGACCTCGCTAGTGCCAGTGGACCTGAACTGCCTGATGGTGGACCTCGAACGCACGCTCGCGAAAGCCTACCGTGTGACCGGCGATGCAGGCCACGCCGAGAATCTCGAACTACGCGCCCGGGTGCGCGCCGATGCGATCCGCCGGGTGCTGTGGGATCCGCAACTGCACGCTTTCGGCGACTACGACTTCGTGCACCGCACGCCCACGCATCGGCTTACTGCCGCGACGGTGTACCCGCTTTACGCCGGCGTCGCGACACGCAACGACGCGCGCGAAGTGGCGCAGACGATCCGGCGCGATCTGCTGCGTCCGGGCGGTCTCGCGACGACGCGGACCAACACCGGCCAGCAGTGGGACGAACCGAACGGCTGGGCGCCGCTGCAGTACCTCGCGGTGATCGGGCTGCGCCGCTATAGCGAGCCGGAGCTCGCGCGCGATATCGCGACACGCTGGATCCGCACCGACGTCGCGTACTACCAGCGCACCGGCAAGCTGGTCGAGAAGTACGACGTCGACGCGAGCGGCAAGTCGGCGGGGGGCGGCGAGTATCCGCTGCAGGACGGCTTTGGCTGGACCAATGGCGTGCTGCGCGTGCTGATGCAGCTCTATCCGGATGCGGTGAGTTCGACGCGGCCGGCCGATCTGCCTGGCGGTGCGGTGGGGGTGTCGGATGCGGCGGCATCGGCGGCGACCGCGCCGCAGACGTCGCACAGCACGTCGCCCGCGGGCCACTAGTTGCAAAGGAGGCGCGCAGCCAGGCCCGCGCGTTCCGAAGAGGTAGTAGCGATACCAGGATGATGGGTTGACTGCCTGGCGGCGGCGCCGCCCGTTACGATGCTTTGGATAGCTCGAACAGACCCTGATCACCCTGGAAAGCCTCGAAGATGAATCGCAAGCTCGACGTACCATCGGTCGAACCGGTGCCACCGCAGGCGCAGGGCACGGCGACAGCCAAGGCCGCCCCGCCGGCTGGCGATGAAGCCGCCGCGCATTGGCAGCGCAATCTGTGCGTGTGCGTGTTCGGCTCGTTCACGACCATCGTCGCGATGACGCTGCTGCTGCCGTTCCTGCCGCTCTATGTCGAGCAGCTCGGCGTAAAGGATCATGCGGCGATCGTGCAGTGGTCCGGCGGCGCGTTCGGCGCGACCTTCTTCAGCGCCGCGCTCGTCGCGCCCCTGTGGGGCAAGCTCGCGGACCTCTACGGCCGCAAGCTGATGCTGATCCGCTCGAGCCTCGGCATGGCGGTCGCGATGTCGCTGATCGGCATGGCGCACTCGGCGTGGCAACTGGTCGCGTTGCGGCTGCTCGCCGGGTTGCTCGGCGGCTATGCGTCGGGCTCGATGATCCTCGTCGCGACGCAGACGCCGAAGGCGCGTTCGGGCTGGGCGCTCGGCGTGCTGTCGTCGGGGATCATGGCGGGCAATCTGGTCGGCCCGCTGATCGGCGGCTTCCTGCCGCCGTTGATCGGCATCCGCGCGACCTTTTGGGCCTCGGGCGCGGCGATCTTCGTCGCCTTTCTCGCGACGGCGTTCCTGATTCGCGAAATGCCGGTTCGCAAGCACGCGGACGGCGCGCCGAAGCAGGGCGCGTGGGCCTCGGTGGACGACAAGGGGCCGGCCATCGCGATGCTTGCCACGGGTCTGCTGCTGATGGTCGCGAACATGTCGATCGAGCCGATCATCACCGTCTACGTCGCCCAGCTCACGAAGCCTCAAAGCGTGACGATGGTCGCGGGCTTCGTGATGTCGGGCGCGGCGCTCGGCAGCGTGATCTCGTCGTCGCGTCTCGGCAAGTTCGCCGATCGTGCCGGGCACTGGAATGTGATCGTCGGCTGCCTCGCCGTATCGGCGGTGTTGCTCGTTCCGCAGGCGTTCGTCACCGCGAGCTGGCAGCTGATCGTGCTGCGTTTTCTGATGGGGATGGCACTGGGCGGCCTGCTGCCGTGCATCGCGAGCGTGATCCGCCATAGCGTGCCGGCGAGCGTGACGGGCGCGATCCTTGGGTACTCGGTGTCGTCGCAATACGCGGGGCAGGTGGCTGGCCCGTTGCTGGGCGGTTTCGTCGGCGGACACGTCGGCATGCGCGCGGTGTTTCTCGGCACCAGCGTGCTGATGGCGCTCGGCGCGCTCGCGAACTGGCGCGTGAAGTCGGGCAGGGCACGGGCAGCGGCGGCGCGCTGATACAAGCCACCTCGACGGTCAACACGTTTGCCATTCCGGCGCAAACACCTTTCCCCTGGGCGAGCGGCGCCCGCGTAAACCCCAGCGCGCGGCTAGCCAGAACCCGCTTTGCTCCTTTTTTTATTCATGCTACTGTGAATCGCAGTTAGTCAGGCTATGCAAATTTACATTGCCACCAGCCGAGGCGAAGCGGGGGTGGCCTGACGTCGCCTCTGCGCCGGACGCACCCCAACGTGTAATCCCGACCAAGGAGAAAGCGCGGTGACGCAGGTTCCGATCGACCGTAGCAGCATCGTTTCCGCGCGCGCTTTGTCCCACCCACGTCTGTCCCCGGTGAAATGGTTCGTCAGGGCGGGCGTCGCGCTCATCTATCTGTTCATGCTGAGCCCGCTGATCTTCGTGATCTGGCTGAGCTTCTTCAAGGACGCGATCATCACGTTCCCGCCGTCCGGCTACACGCTGTCGTGGTACGTCAACGCATGGCGTAACGACGCGTTCGCGAACGGCTTCGTGCTGTCGCTGAAGCTCGCGGCCGGCGCCGCGATCGGCGGCGTGGTGCTCGGTGTCGCCGCCTCGCTCGCACTTGCGCGCTACCGGTTTGCTGGGCGTCGCCTCGTCAGCAACACGCTGCTGCTGCCATTAGTCGTGCCTGGGATCGTCGCCGGCATTGCGACCTATCTGTTCTATCTGCGCGCCGAGAATGCGCTCGACACCGACATCGTCGGCACATTCGGCGGCCTGCTGCTCGCGCATATCTGCCTGACGATCCCATGGACCATCCGGCTCGTCACCGCGAGCCTGGGCCGGCTCGACACCACCGTCGAGGAGGCGGCGCGCAATCTCGGCGCCGGTGCGTGGCGCACGCTGTGGCGCGTCACGCTGCCGATGCTGCGGCCGGCGATCGTCGCCTCCACGCTGTTCGGCTTCATCGTCTCGTTCGAGAACCTCGAGATGACCTTGCCGCTCGTCGGCCCCGGCAAGACGACGTTGCCGATCGCAATCATGCAGTACCTCGAATTCAATCTCGACCCAACCATCGCGGCGGTATCGGCCGCGCAGATCGTGCTGCTTGGCATCGTGATGCTGATCACCGATCGTTTCGTGAAGCTCGGCAAGGTGATCTGATCATGGCTCAGGTATCCCTGCGCAATCTGCGCAAGCAGTACGGTTCGACGACCGCGGTCGCCGACGTGTCGTTCGATATCGCCGAGGGCGAGCTGGTTGCATTTCTCGGCCCAAGCGGCTGCGGCAAGACGACGACGCTGCGCATGGTCGCGGGCTTCGTCGAGCCGAGCGACGGCGAAATCTGGATCGGCAACACCGAGGTCACGCGGCTCGCGCCCGACAAGCGCAATACCGGCATGGTGTTTCAGCGCTACGCGTTGTTTCCGCACATGACCGTTGCGCAGAACGTCGCGTTCGGTCTGGAAATGCGGCGTGTACCGAAGGCGGAGCGCGACACGCGCATTCGCGAGGCGCTCGACATGGTGCGGCTGAGCTCGCTCGCCGAACGCTATCCCCGGCAATTGTCCGGCGGCCAGCAGCAGCGCGTCGCGATTGCGCGCGCGCTCGCGATCCGGCCCGACGTGTTTCTGCTCGACGAGCCGTTGTCGAACCTCGACGCGAAGCTGCGCGTCGAGGTCCGCGAAGAAATTCGCGCGCTCCAGCAGCGTCTCGGTCTCACGACGATCTTCGTCACGCACGATCAGGAGGAAGCACTTGCGATGGCGGACCGCGTGGCCGTCATGCACGACGGACGCGTGCAGCAGATCGGCAGCGCGGACGCGTTGTACGAGCGGCCCGCCAACCCGTTCGTCGCGAGCTTCCTGGGCCGCATGAATTTCCTCGCGGGCCGCGTCGACAACGGCCAATTCATCACGGCGAACGGCGAAAGGATCACGGTCCACGCTGCCGCGCGCAATGCCAACACGCTCGGCATCCGACCCGAGCGCCTGCGTCTCGCCGCGGCGCCCGAGCACAGCGAAGCGTCGATCCCGGTCCGGCTGGCCGACCGGATCTATCTCGGCGCGACCGTCGAATTGCGCCTCACGAGCGAGCGCGGCCAGAGCCTCGTCGCGCTCGTGCCGAACACCGCGCATGCCGGTGCCGGCGCATGGTTGCCGGGCGACACGCTGCACGCGTGCTTCAGAACCGAAGATTGCCTGCTTTTTTCCGCCTGAAGGACCATAAAATGAGCTATCCCATCACGCGCCGCACGTTTCTGAAAGCTGCTTCCGGTCTGCTCGTCGCTCCGTCGCTCGGTTTCGATCCGCGCGCGGCGCTGGCGGCCGACGCTTGCCCCAACGTCGTCGTCGGCACGTGGGGCGGCGATTATCTGAACCTGCTCGAACAGAACATCGGCAAGCCGATCATCGAGGCCGCTGGCGGTCGCGTCACGTACGACTCGGCGGATCAGATCGGCCGCATGACGAAATTGCGCGCGGAGAAAATGTCGCGCCACGGTTCGCTCGACGTCGCCTGTCTCGCCGACATCGACATGTTCGACGTCAACCGTTCGGGGGTGCTCGAACCGCTCGACACGAAACTGGTGCCGAACTCGGCGCGCACGATCGAAGCGCTGCGCCGCCCGTATTCGATTCCGCACATCTTCAGTGCGATGGTGATCGTCTACAACCCGGAGAAGTTTCAGGCGAAACCCGATTCGCTCGCGGTCGCGCTCGATCCGAAACTGAAGGGACGGGTGGGCTTTTCCGACATTCTGTACAACTTCAACGTGCTGCAGTCTTCGCTCGCGGCGGGCCAGCACAATGGCGACACGGCGGCCGGCATCCAGTTTCTGCGGGAGGTGCGCAAGCAGCAGCCGAAGGTCTATCCGTCGAACGAAACGGTCGCGGCGGCGCTGAAAAGCGGCGAAATCTGGATGACCTGCATGTGGAAAGCGCGCGCGCTGCAGTGGAAAAAAGGCGGCGTGCCGGTCGACTACGCATTCCCGAAAGAGGGCGGCGTGCCGGTCACGTTCGAGGCCGCCGTGCCGAAGAACGCGCCGACGCGCGCGTGCGGCTTCAACTATCTGAACGCGATGCTCGATCCGCGCGCGCAGGTCGGCTTCGCCGAGACGATGGGCTATGCGCCGACCGTCACCGATGCGGCCTTGCCGCCGACGCTGCAACAGAGCGTCGGCTTCACGAATGCCGAGCTCGATCGCCTCGTCAAAGTCGACTACGCGCGTTTCACCGCGGAAAAACCGGCGCTGCTCGACTTCTGGAACAAGGAATTCAAGCCGGGACTTTGAACCATGACGACGAGCGCACTGAACGCCGCGCCGCGGCGCCGCGACTTCGCCGGGGGCCTGCTCGCTTCGCCCGCCGTGTTGGTCGTGCTATTCGTGATCGTGCTGCCGGGCGTGCAACTGGTGCGCTACAGCTTCAATCATTTCGACTCCGTCCAGATGATGCAGGCGGCGTTCACGCTCGAGAACTACGTCCAGTTTCTGACCGATCCGTACTACCACGCGGTGCTGTGGACCACGATCAAGGTCGCCGCTCTGTGCACGGCGCTGTCGCTCGTACTCGGTTTTCCGGTCGCCTACGTGCTTGCTAAAACACAGAGCCGCTTCAAGAGCCAACTGGTGATGCTGCTGGTGTTTCCGCTGCTGGTCGGCAACGTCGTGCGCGCGGCGGGTTGGATGGTCATGCTCGGCAACGCGGGTTTCGTCAATGCGATGCTGATGGCGCTCGGCCTCGTCGATCAACCGGTGCGGCTGCTGTATACGCCGTTCGCGGTGGTGGCCGGTACCACCGCCGTGGTTCTGCCGTACATGATCCTGACCTTGCAGAGCGTGCTCGAAGGCCTCGATTTCTCGATCGAGGAAGCCGCGCGCAATCTCGGCGCGAGCTTCGCTCAGACGCTCGCGCGCGTCGTGCTGCCGATCGCGGCGCCCGGCGTCGCGGCCGGCACGATGCTCGTGTTCATTCTGTGCATGAACGCATACGCGACACCGGTTCTGCTCGGCGGCACCGGCATCACGATGATGACGCCCGCGATCTACGACCAGATCGCCAAGGCGAACAACTGGCCGTTCGGGGCCGTGCTATCGATCGTATCGATGGTCGTCACGTTTGCGCTGGCGCTGTTGTCGCACTGGATCATCCAGCGGCGCTACGCGAAGACGATGATGACCTGAACTGGCAGGCGCGCCGCGCGCTGGTGTGTGGGATGCGCCTCTCCTTAATTCTTCTTCCTGAAGGAACGACAGATGCCAATCCTCACCGAAAAGACTCGCGCTTACCGTCACGACCTGATGCAAAAACTGATGGAACGTCTGCGAGTCGATGCGCTGATCTTCACGTCCGCCGACTTCTTCCAGTGGGCGACCAATTTCCACGTCGACGTACAGACCTGGGAGCGGCCGATCGCCGTGTGCGTGCCGCTGTCGGGCGAGCCGTTCGCGATCATGAACGAGCTGTCGACGCATCACGTGATGATGGCGCGCGAGCGCGGACATCTGTGGCTCGACGATATCTCGTTCTACTCGGAGCATCCGCGCGTGGTCGAGCGGCAGCCGCTACTCGCGGAAGTCCCGGAACTGATCGCCGCGCGTTTGCGTGCCGCCGGGCTTGGCGCATCGCGAATCGGCGTCGAAGCCGCCGGCGGTCCGCTCGGCCGCGCGGCGTCGCTGCTGCCGGACGCGAAGTGCCTGCCGATGCTCGCCGAGCTGCGCTCGTTGCGCTGGGTCAAGCACCAGGAGGAGATTGCCATCATGCGGGCCGCCGCAAGCCTCGCCGATTGGGTGCAGGACCGCTATCGCGAGAACATTCGCCCCGGACGGCTCGTTCAGGAACTCGACTATCAGATGGCCGCCCTGATGGTGACCGAAGGCGCGCGCCGCTTTCCTGGGGAGAACCTCGAAGTGATGCGTTGCTGGACCTTGTCGGGACCGGCATCGGCGTCGCCGCACGGCGACGGTGCGTCGTGCGGCGCGCAGATCAAGGCGGGCGACGGGCTCGTCAATATCGTGATTCCGCGTTTGAACGGTCTCGTGATCGAGAACGAGCGCACCTGGTTCTGCGGCAAACCGAGCGCCGAGCAGGCGCGTTTTCATGAGGTCGCGCGCGCGGCCAACGAGGCGGCCGTCGCGGCGGCCGTCACGGGTCAGCCGGTTTCGGGTATCGACGCGGCCGCGCAGGCGGTGATCGAGCAGGCCGGCTGCGCGAAGCACATCCGTCATCGCACGGGGCATGGCATGGGCATCATCGGTCACGAGTATCCGGACGACATGGCGTTCAATCACCGCGCGCTGCTGGACAACGAGGTGTACTCGGCGGAGCCCGGCATCTATGTGTACGGCCTCGGCGGTTTCCGGCTCGACGATTCGGTCGTGACCGGCCCGACGCCGGAGCTGCTCACGAAGACCCCGCGCACGCTCGCGCACGCGACCATCGATTGAGTCGCGCAGCGCGCGACACCCTTCAACGTTGGAGATGACCCGGATCTTGTACCGGGAGGAGACATGATGGAGTCGATTCTGTTCTCGCACTGCGCGCTGCTCGATCCGGCTGCCGGCGAATTGCGTGAGAACCACGCGGTGCTGGTGGAAAACGGACGCATCAAGGAAGTCTCGGACCGGCCGATCCGCAGCGCGTCCGCACGCGAAATCGATGTGCGCGGCAAGACGCTGATGCCTGGCCTGATCGATTTGCACGTGCACGTGCATGCGACGCAGCTCAATCTCGCGGCACAGGTGAACTTGCCGAACGTGCTGGTCACGCTGAAGTCGTTGCCGTTGTTGCAAGGCATGCTTCGGCGTGGCTTCACGACAGTGCGCGATGCAGGCGGCGCGGGCTTCGCGCTCAAACAGGCGTTGGAACAGGGGCTCGCCGAAGGTCCGCGCCTGTTCGTCTCGGGCCGCGCGATCAGCCAGACCGGCGGACACGGCGACATGCGCGGCCGCAGCGACTACATCGGCACCGATAGCCCATGCGCGTGTTGCGCGCGGGTCGGCGCGATATCGCGTGTCGCCGACGGCGTCGATGCCGTGCGTCGCGCGGTGCGCGAAGAGCTGCAGATGGGTGCCGACCAGATCAAGATCATGGCCTCGGGCGGCGTCGCCTCGCCCACCGATCCGATCGGCGCATGGGGCTATTCGGAAGACGAGATCAGGGCGATCGTCCACGAGGCGCGGGCGCGCGGCACCTACGTGCTCGCGCATGCATACACGGCCGAGGCGATCGCGCGCGCGGTACGCTGCGGCGTTCGGACGATCGAGCACGGCAATCTGGTCGACGAAGCGGCTGCGCGGGTGATGGCCGAGCACGGCGCGTTCGCGGTGCCGACGCTCGTCACCTACGACGCGCTCGCGAACGAAGGCGAAGCGCTCGGCCTACCCGCCGACAGCGTCGCGAAGATCGGGAGCGTGCGCCAGGCGGGCCTGCGTTCGCTCGAAATCTTCCGCGCGGCGGGCGTGCCGATGGGCTTCGGTAGCGATCTGCTCGGCGAATCGCAGCGTCTGCAAAGCGATGAATTCCGCTTGCGCAGCGAAGTGCTGACGCCGCTCGAGATCCTGCGCAGCGCGACCGTGGTCGGCGCTCAGGTGCTCGGCCAGGTCGGGCAGCTCGGGCAGATCACGGCAGGCGCGCACGCCGACATGCTCGTCGTCGACGGCAATCCGCTTGCGTCGCTCGACTGTCTGCTGGGGCAGGGCGAGCGCATTCCGGTCGTGATGAAGGGCGGTAAAATCCATGCCTTTGATTTGCCGGCGTGACATGCGGAGCGCTCCCTTGCGAGCGAGGTTGACAACGGGGAGCGCCGGCGGCCCATGCAATCCGGAGAGAACGGATGGACTTTCGGCACATCGACGCATTCAGGGCGCTGATGCTCACGCGCACGACGACCCGCGCCGCGCAGGTCATCGGCACTTCGCAGTCGGGAATCAGCCGCCTGATTACCGATCTGGAGCGCTCGACCAGTCTCACGCTGTTCGATCGCAGCCGCGGCCGGCTCGAACCCACCGTCGAAGCCCTGGCGCTGTTCGAGGAAGTCGAGCGACGCTATGCCGGCCTGGACAACATCCGCGAGTTCGCGCTGAGCTTGCGCAATCCGTCGACCGCGGTGATCCGCGTGGGCTCGGTCGTATCGTTCGGGCTCGGCTACTTCGCGCGCGTCGTGGCGAACTTTCATCGCCGGCATCCGGCCGTGCAGATTGCGTTGACGACCGGGGCATCGTCGCTGATTCGCGATCAGGTGGTGTCGCGTCAACTCGCGCTCGGTCTCGTCACGAATACGGTCGACGTGACCGGCACCGATTCGACCGCCTTCGCGCAGCTCGACGCGATCTGCGCGTTGCCGGCCGGTCATCCGCTGGGCAAGCGCAAGGTCATCAAGGTGGCCGATCTGCGGAATCAGCCGATCGTGTCGTACGATCTGCCCGACCTCGTGCGCTGGGGCATGGATCAGGTGTTGGCGACCGGTCAGCTGCAATCGCAGGTGGTGGCGACCGCGCCGTATTCGGTCAACATCGCGACGATGGTCAAGGAAGGCCTCGGCATCGGTTTGCTGCATCCGGTGTCGGCGTACGACTTTCTCGACTCGAATCTGATCTTGCGCCGCTTCGAGCACGCGATGCCTTTCTACACGCTGAAGATCACCCCGCATGGCGCCGCGCCGGCTCCGCATCTCGACGAATTGTCGAAAGTGATGGAGGAGACGCTCGAAGAAGTGCTGGCGGCCGTGAATGCACGTTTGACGGCTGCGAGTTGACCGATTGCCGCTTCGCGGCGGCAGCGGCGTTCCCCACCTATCCAATGAATACAGATCGGGCCACCGAGGCCTGACATCGTCTGTTGCTGCTGCCAAACCTTGCCAACGTGATTCCGCAATTTCGCCGCAGCTACGCGGTGCCGCACATCTTCAGCGCGCTCGTGCTCGTCTACGACACGGACAGGGTGCGCACACGGCCGGACGGACTCGCCGCGCTGCTGGACCCTCGATTCAAGGGAAAAATCGGTCTGGTCGATGATCAGTATGACTATCTGACGCTCGCGGGCGCGCTCGCCTCGGGCGGACAAGCGAACGATCTCACGCTCGGGCAGAAGTATTTGCGCGCGCTGCGCGAGGCATCGCCGCGAGTGTATCCGTCTGTCGATGCGCTGGCGTCGGCGCTCAAGAGCGGCGAGATCGTCGTGACCGTCACGTGGAAGGCGCGCACGCTGCAGTGGAAAAAGGCGGGCCTCGCGGTCGATTACGTGTTTCCGAAGGAGGGCGCGTTGCCGGCCACGTTCGAGGCCGCCGTCACCGCGGGCAGTAAATCGTCCGCCTGCGCGTTTCCCTATCTGAATGCGATGCTCGATCCGCGTTCCCAGCGCGCGTTCGCCGAATCGATGGGCTATGCGCCGACGATCGCGAACGCGAACCTGCCGCCGTCGTTGCAACAGGCGGTGGGCTTCTCGGGCAAGGAGCTGGAGCGGATCGTGCCGGTCGACTTCGCGATGCTGATGAAACACAAGACGGAAATGCTCGACTTCTGGAACAAGGATTTCCGCGCTGGACTTTGATTCTGGCGCTGAGGCTCCGCATTTTTCTGGCTGCATGACCTGAACACATGATCATTCTGACCAACAACGAAGGTAAATCCGGCATCGGCTTGACCGCGCAACTGCTGCGCAATGGCGGTGCCGGGCTCGACGCGGTCGAGGCGGGCATCCGGCTCGTCGAAGATGACGAGGAGGTGCGCACCGTAGGGCGCGGCGGCTGGCCGAATCTGCTCGGCGAAGTCGAGCTCGATGCGTCGGTGATGGATGGCTCGACGCTGCGCACCGGCGCGGTCGGCGGCATGAAGGGGTTCAGGCATCCGGTCAGCGTCGCCCGCGCGGTGATGGAACGGCTGCCGCACGAGCTGCTGATCGGCGAGGGCGCCGCGCGCTATGCGGCCGAAACGGGCGCGGAGCGGTGCGAGCTGCTCGCCGATCACTCGCGCAAAGCGTATGCGCGCTGGTTTGACAGCGAAGTCAGCGCGGCCGACAAGGCCGCGTGGCCCAACGTGCCGCTCGAACGCTATTGCCACGACGCGGTCGATCCGGAGATCGGCAAGGACACGACCGTTTTTCTCGCACTGGACAGCGCGCGCAATGTCGTGAGCGGCACGAGTACGTCGGGATGGGGCTGGAAATATCCGGGCCGTCTCGGCGACAGTCCCGTGATCGGCGCGGGTTCCTATGCCGATAGCCGTTACGGCGCCTGCGCCTGCACGGGTGCTGGAGAGATGACGATCCGCGCTGGCACTGCGCGCGCGGTGGTGCTCTACATGAAGATGGGGATGAGCGTCGAGCGCGCGGTCAGCGAGGCCGTCGACGATATGCGCGCGCTCAAAGGCGGCTTGATCAGCCGCGTGACGATCCATGCGATCGATGCCGCGGACAATCATCGCGTGGTGGCGGTCAATGGCTTGCCGGGCAATCACTACTGGGTGTGGACGCCCGGCATGGCGCAACCGGAACGCCGTGCTTGCGAGCTGATCCAGATCTCGGCGGGCGCGCCGCAGAACAAGCGGATTGCGATGCAGGTCTATACCGACGTTTGACGGCGACGGGCACTGGTGAATCAGCGGTATTCGCGCAGCGGCACCTAAGACGTCCGCTGCCCCCCCGCAATCACCCGCTCCAACGACAGCTTCAGGTGACGCTGCATCGCCGCTTGCGCCTGAATCGCATCATGCGCTTCCAGCGCTTCCAGAATCACGAGATGTTCGTCGGGCACGGCGCCCCACGTCGTCTCGTTCTCGAAGTGGCCGCGCAGCTTTTCCGACAGCGGACTATGTCGCGCATCGAAGAGCGAGCTGACGGTGCGCACCAGCACCTCATTGCCGGACATTTGCGCGATCGCGAGATGGAACGCGCGATCGGCCGCGACCGGAATTCTGCCGGCCTTTACTTCGCGCTCCATCTCGTTGTAGATGGCGCGCAGCATCTTCAGGTCTTTCGGTTTGCAGAACGGTGCGACGCTCGCGATGATCGAGCCTTCGATCAGGCAGCGCGCGCCGAGGATGTCGAGCAGGCTATCGCCGAGTTCGGCCTGCGACAGCGACGCATCACTCTGCGCGGACGGCGTCGCGCACAGATAGACGCCCGAGCCCATGCGAATCTCGACCAGCCCTTCCAGTTCCAGCGCGACCAGCGCCTCGCGCACCGACGGCCGCGACACGCCGAGCGTCTCCGCCAGCGCGCGCTCGGACGGCAGACGGCCGTTCGGCGCGAAGTCCGGCTGAGCGATCAGATCGCGCAATTTTTCCGCGATCTGGAGATAGAGGCGGCGAGTGTCGGCAGGTCTGGTGGTCACGAAACGATTCCCGGCGATGTAGCTTGTGCAAGCCCCATAAGGCGAGCGCCGATTGTAGATCGAAGCGCCCGGCGCGCAAATCGTGCGCGCTCGGCGGCGCGGCGACAGCGTTCGGGGTTTCCCCAACTTCGTGCGAATTGGCTTGACCAGTATCGCACTCGCCGTTATTTTTGCAAATTGGTAAGGCCAGATTGACGCCACGGAGACGCCAGCCGTGCAGCCCTGCTGGCCGCTCCGCATCCCGACACCCGATCAATGCGCGCACGACGGCTAACGGCGCGAGCCGCAAATCCGCAGTAGATCTGTAGCAAACCCCGGCAGCACACCGGCGGCCACGAGGCCGCATGGTTCATCCAAATAGAGTAGATGCCAGCCCAGGAGGAGACGGTTTCATGAAGAAGAAGATGCGTTGGGTAGTGATTTTTCTGTGCTTTCTCGCGATCGCGGTCAATTACATCGATCGTGCGAATCTCGCGGTCGCCGCGCCGCAAATCGAAAAGGCGCTCGGCATCGGCCCCGCCGAGATGGGCTTCATCCTGAGTGGGTTTTTCTGGACCTACGCGTTGATGCAGATGCCGTTCGGCTGGTTCGTCGATCGTGTCGGCGCGCGCATTGCGTTGCCGCTCGCGGTCGGCTGGTGGTCGGTGTTTACCGCGGCCACCGCGGTCACGACCAGCGTCGCGGGCATGTTCGGCTGCCGCCTGTTGCTCGGCGTCGGCGAGGCCGGCGCGTATCCGTCCTGCACGAAGCTCGTCAGCCAATGGTTCGAGCCCAAGGAGCGAGCGATCGCGACCAGCATCTTCGATAGCGGCTCGCGGGTCGGCTCCGCGCTGTCGATTCCCGTGGTCGCGCTGATCATCGGCACGCTCGGCTGGAAGGCCGCTTTTGTCCTCACCGGCTTGCTCGGCGCGGTGTGGATCGTCGGCTGGTTCGTGATCTATCGGAATCCCGTGCGGGACGCGATGCTGACCGCGCGCAACGCTGCGCCGGCGGCTCAAGCGAGAGGCGGCCAGGACAACGTGACCTGGGCATCGCTGTTTCGCCATCGCACGCTGTGGGGCATGATGCTCGGCTTCTTCTGCCTGAACTTCGTGATCTACTTTTTCATTACGTGGTTTCCGAGCTATCTCGTGCAGACGCGCGGCTTCTCGCTGAAATCGCTCGGCACGCTCGGCATGATTCCGGCGCTGATCGCGATTCCGGGCGGCTGGCTCGGCGGCTATGTGTCCGACACGCTGTTCCGGCGCGGCTGGAGCCTGACGGCTGCGCGCAAGACCTGCATGGTCGGCGGCATGCTGTTGTCGTCGGTGATCACGCTGTCGGCGTTCACGGAGAACACGTATCTGATGCTCGCGTTCTTCGGTATCGCCTATGGCAGCCTCGCGTTCGCCGCGGCGAGCATCTGGTCGCTGCCCTGCGACGTCGCGCCGACACCGCGCCATGTCGCGTCGATCGGCGGCATCCAGAACTTTGCGTCGAATCTGGCGGGGATCGTGATCACGACGTTCACCGGCGTGATGGTCGCGATGACGAAGGGCTCGTTCACGATCCCGCTCGTCGTCGCGGGCGGTTTCTGCTTTCTCGGCGCGTTCAGCTATCTTTTCATCGTGGGACGCATCGAGCCGCTGTCGCTGGAATCGGCAAGCCGCGAACTGCCGAAGGGCGCGCGCTCCACGATCTGACGTATTCTGTGTCAACGCATACGGATAACCCTGTTTTCGAGGCTTTTCATGTCGACTCAAGCTAGCGTCGCGTCCGCGATCATCCGCCTGCATCCCGGCGACGACGTCATCATCGCGACCCGGCAGTTGCTGCCGGGCACGCGCATCAACGCGGAACAACTGGTCGTCGCCGGACTGATCCCACCGGGGCACAAGATCGCGACGCGCGACATCGCGCAAGGCGAGCCGGTCAAGCGCTACAACCAGATCATCGGCGTCGCGCGTGAGGCGATCGCGCGCGGCCAGCATGTTCACACGCACAATCTCGGCATGTCCGAGTTCGCGCGCGAGCACGCGTTCGGCGTCGATGCGCAGCCGACCGTCTACGTCGACGAACCCGCGCATTTCATGGGCATTCGCCGCGACGGCGGGCGCATCGCGACGCGCAATTACATCGGCATTCTGACCAGTGTGAACTGCTCGGCGACGGTCGCGCGCGCTATTGCCGATCATTTCCGGCGCGACGTGCGTCCCGACGCGCTCGCCAACTATCCGAACGTCGACGGCGTGATCGCCTTGACGCACGGGCTCGGCTGCGGCATCGACATGCAAGGCGAGGGCATTGCGATCCTGCGTCGCACGCTCGCCGGTTACGCGGTGCATCCGAACTTCGCGTCGGCGCTATTCGTCGGCCTGGGCTGCGAGACGAATCAGATCGACGGCGTGCTCGCCGCGGGCGGTCTCGACGCCAGCACGACGAAGCTGCGCAGCTTCACGATCCAGGACAGCGGCGGTACGCGCAAGACGATCGAACGCGGTATCGCGATGGTGCGCGAGATGCTCGCCGACGCGAACCGCGTGCAGCGCGTGCCGGTGCCGGCTTCGCATCTATGCGTCGGTCTGCAGTGCGGCGGCTCGGACGGCTACTCTGGCATCTCCGCGAATCCCGCGCTCGGCGCCGCGGTCGATCGGCTCGTGCGGCATGGCGGCACCGCGATCCTGTCCGAGACGCCGGAAATCTACGGCGCCGAGCATCTGCTGACGCGGCGTGCGGTGAGCGCCGCGGTCGGCGACAAGCTGCTCGCGCGCATTGCATGGTGGCAGGACTATTGCGCGCGCAATGGCGGCGCGATGGACAACAACCCATCGGCGGGCAACAAGGCGGGCGGCCTGACGACGATCCTCGAAAAATCGCTCGGCGCGGTCGCGAAGGGCGGCACGACGAATCTGGTCGACGTCTACGAATACGCGCAGCCGATCGCCGCGAAGGGCTTCGTGTTCATGGATTCGCCCGGCTACGATCCGGTGTCGGCGACGGGACAGGTCGCCTCGGGCGCGAACCTGATCTGCTTCACGACCGGGCGCGGCTCCGCGTACGGCTGCGCGCCGTCGCCGTCGTTGAAGCTGTCGACCAACACCGCGTTGTGGGAGCGCCAGCAGGACGACATCGATATCAATTGTGGCGGTGTGATCGACGGCAGCGCGAGCATCGACGAACTCGGCGAAGCGATCTTTCGCATGATGCTCGACTGCGCGTCCGGCACGCGCACGAAGAGCGAACTGCACGGCTATGGGCAAAGCGAGTTCGTGCCGTGGCAGGTCGGCGTGGTCACCTGAGCGGGTGCATTGCAGCGACACAGCCGAATCACCGAATGGATCATGCATTGGAGGATGCAATTGGAACGCCGCCTTTATTCAGGCCGCGACGTGAAGCGCGCGCAGCGGCTCTGCCCGTCTGACGAACTGGAGATATCCGATGCAGCACGAACCGATCTCCGCGACCCGCGGTAACGAAGCCGTCGCCGCGCTGCGCGCGGCGCTCGGCGCGGACATCGTGAGCCTGCCGGCCGAGTTTGGCGGGCGGCAGTTCGCGGACTGGAGCGGCACGCCATCGACCGATCCGATCGCGCTGATCCGCCCGCGCACGACCGAAGAGGTCGCCACCGCGCTCAGGATCTGCCATCGATTCCGCCAGCCGGTCGTCACGCAAGGCGGCATGACCGGGCACGCGGGCGGCGCCTGTGTGCTTGGCGGGGAGGTCGCACTGAGCGTCGAGCGGATGAACGGCGTCATCGACATCGATCCAGTCAGCGCGACGATGACCGTGTTCGCGGGCACACCGCTGCAGGTCGTGCAGGAAGCGGCCGATCACGCCGGTCTCATGTTCGCGCTCGACCTCGGCGCGCGCGGCAGTTGCACGATCGGCGGCAACATCGCGACCAATGCGGGCGGCAATCGCGTGATCCGCTACGGGATGATGCGCGACCAGGTGCTCGATGTCGAAGCGGTGCTCGCCGACGGCAGCGTGATCGGCAGCGAGCGCAAGATGATCAAGAACAATACCGGCTACGACCTGCGCAACCTGCTGACGGGCAGCGAGGGCACCCTCGCGGTCATCACGCGCGCGGTGCTGCGCCTGCGGGCCAAGCCGCGCGCGATCTCGACCGCATGGTGCGGCATGCCGGACTACGCGGCGGTGACCACGCTGCTAGGCCGCGCGCAGGAGCGGCTGCCGGCCGGCGTATCCGCTTTCGAGGTCATGTGGCCCAGCTATTGCGACTTCGTGCGGCAACGCCTGCCCGAACTGCGCGTGCCGCTCGCGAGCGATCACGCCTACTACGTATTGCTCGAGACTTGCGGCGCGGACCCGGAACGGCAGTCGGCGGCTTTCGAGGAGTTCCTCGCCGACATGCTCGATGCCGGCGTGATCGCCGACGCCGCAATCGCGCAATCGGACGCGGACGCCGCGGCGTTCTGGGCGATTCGCGACGCGCCAGCCGAATATCCGCGCCTGATCCCAGGACGCATCTCGTTCGACATCAGCTTCGCGGTCGCGCAGGCGGGCGACGCGGCGCAGCGTTGCGACGAGCGGTTGCGCGCGCGCTGGCCGCAAGCGACGATCCTCGTCTATGGGCATCTCGGCGACGGCAATCTGCACGTGGTGGTGCAAGAACCTGGCTGGACCGACGAGGCCATCGACGACGTCAAGCGCGTCGTCTATGAACTGACGGGGGAAATGGGCGGCTCCGTATCGGCCGAGCATGGGATCGGCGAGGAGAAGCTGAGCGTGCTCGGCCTGTCACGCTCGCCGGCCGAACTCGCCGCGATGAAGGCGATCAAGCTCGCGCTCGATCCGCACAATATCCTGAACCCCGGCAAGGTGATTGCCATGTAGGGTGGCGCGCCGGCCTCGGCCGGGTCGCGCTGTTGCCTGATGTTTTGATCCGACGCGGCGAGGGGGAGCGGCGGCCGCGCTAGAATTTCATGCGCTGCAGAACGCGGTCGCCGGCGACGAACTGATGAAACATCGCTGCTGCGACGTGCAGGCAGATGACGCCGAACAACACCCACGCGAGAACGCCGTGAACATCACCCATTGCATGCCCGAATGACGAGCCCGCCGCCGACAGCGGAGGCAACGGAACCCATCCGGCGAGGCGAACCGTCCATGCGCGTGACGAAGCGTTGATCCAGCCGAGCAGCGGCACCAGCACGAGCAGCACGTACAGCGCCAGGTGTGCGACTTTCGAGGCGATGCGAAACAACGGCGGCAGGTTGTCCGGCGGCGGCCGGTGAGTCGCACGCCACAGCACGCGGCACGCCATCGCTGCGAGCAGTGCGGTGCCCACGCCAAGGTGCCACGCGATTTCGCCGTTCGGCACGGTATCGCGGTGCACGTCCGGCATCGTCCAGCCGATCACGAACTGAGCGGCAACCAGCCCGACGACGAGCCAATGGAGCAAACGTGCAACGATGTCATAGCGGGGTTCAGTTGAGAGATGCATAGACGAGCCTGTGAGTAGAGGTTTTTATTGACACAGGATCGTACACTGCCGGCCTTAAGGTCAGGTTAAGGAGCGATCGTCGAGGCCGCCTGTCGACGCTGTTGTCAGGATCTGCTGCGCGGCGACTTGGTGCCTCCTCGATTGTGATTCACCGATTCAGGCGTCTTCGCCGCTTGCGAATACGCCGTTTTCCGGTTCCGTCTGTTCGGCGTCGACACATTGCACCCGCCAGTGGCCGCTCGTCATGCGGTCGCGTTCGGCGCACCACTGCACGCGGCCGACCTCGCCTTCGAACGGTCCGTCGAGCTGGTTTAGATCGAACCCCTCGAGCACGCAGACCGGCACCGTGCTATGCGGCGCGCACACCAGCGTATTGCCGCAATCCATATGCAACGCGCCCCATTCGGGCAACTCCAGCCCGAAATGACCTTCGCGCGACCATTGCCGCGTGTCCTTGTCGAGCCAGAGAATGGCGAAGGCCATCGGGTTGACACGATCGAACGTGTCGAGGTGAACGGTCAAACGCATGACAAGTCTCCCGCAACATATATGACTGATTCGCATTGCCAGTGCCATCGCGCGTCGGCGCCAGGCCCGCTGCGTGCGCATCGAGTGCTTATTGGCTAAGTACCCATTGCACGAGCGTGTGCGCGTCCTGCGCCGATAAGGGCCCGCCGCGCTCGGCCGGCGGCGGCATCGGCGTATCGCCCCAGTGCGCCTTGCCGCCGAGTCGCAGCTTGTGCTCCAGCATCGTCTGCGCGTCTGGCACGTTGCGATAGCGCTCGGCGATCTGCTGAAACGACGGCGCGAGAAACGGCGCATCGCGCGTATGGCAAAACATGCAGTGCTGCTGATCGACGAGCGCGCTCGGCTCGGGCTCGCCATGGGCGACGCCGGCCGTCAGCGCGGACGCCGCGCACACGAGCAGACCATTTCGGATTCGCGCATTCACGGCACGTACTCCCGTATCAGGAATAAGATCAGTGTACGGGCGGCGGAACGGCCCTCATTGACCTCGATCAAACGGTCTACGGCAGGCCCCGATCGCGCGACACAATGGCGCGCCTATGCTGATGAAAACGGCGCACGCCTCGCTGTCTGCCATGACGGCAGCTCGTCGCCGCCGAAGCTTCTGAAGGAGAACCCGATGCGAGCGATGGTGTTCGACGGCAGCTCGGCGACGCTGACCGAGCGGGAAGTGCCTGATCCGCGGCCCGGTGCTGGCGAGATCCTGATCGACGTTCATGCGTGCGGCGTGTGCCGCACGGACCTGCATCTGGTCGACCGCGAGCTCGAGCATCCAAAGCGGCCGGTGATTCCCGGCCACGAAATCGTCGGCGTGGTGGCCGAATTGGGCGCGGGCGTCAGCGGTTTCACGGTGGGCGAGCGGGTCGGCGTGCCGTGGGTCGGGCGCACCTGCGGCCACTGCCGCTACTGTCTGTCCGCCCGCGAAAATCTCTGCGACGACGCCGGCTTCACCGGCTACACGATCGACGGCGGCTACGCCGAGCGCACGGTCGCCGATAGCCGCTACTGCTTTCATCTGCCGCCGCACTACAGCGATATCGAGGCCGCGCCGCTGCTGTGCGCGGGTCTGATCGGCTATCGCACGTTGAGCATGGCGGGCGACGCCGAACGGATCGGCATCTACGGTTTCGGCGCGGCCGCGCATCTCGTCGCGCAGGTGGCGCGTCACCAGCAGCGCACCGTCTATGCGTTCACGCGTCCCGGCGACCACGCGGCCCAGCAACTCGCACTGCGCCTCGGCGCAGCATGGGCCGGCGGCAGCGACGAGGCAGCGCCCGGCGAACTCGACGCCGCGCTGCTGTTCGCGCCGGTCGGCGCACTGGTGCCGCTGGCGTTGCAGGCGGTCGCGAAAGGCGGCGTGGTGGTGTGCGGCGGCATTCATATGAGCGACATTCCGTCGTTCCCTTACGCGTTTCTGTGGGGCGAGCGGCGCGTGGTGTCGGTCGCGAATCTGACCCGCGACGATGGGCTTCAGTTCATGCGCAGCGCCGCCGAGATGCAGCTCGCGATCGAGACGACGACTTACGCGTTGCGCGACGCGAACCGCGCGCTCGACGATCTGCGCAACGGCAACCTGACCGGTGCGGCGGTGCTCGCGGTCCGCCCGTGATCCGCTAGCGAGCCGTTGACGCTTGATACAGATCAAGCCGCGCGCCGCGTCGGCGTTCATCATGTAAGCGCGAACCGTTGGCGTCCCCGTCACGGGCCGAGGTGTGAAGCGACGCGGTCGGCGCGCCGCCTCGCGGTGCGACGATCCGAGGAGAGCCGATGAATACTGCTGCCGAGCGCAACACCTTCCACCGCGTGATGATCGCGTCCGCGGGCGGCAGCGGACTGCCGCTCGGCACGCGCGTCGCCCGGCAGTTCGTCGCGGCGGATGCGCGCTTTCGTCTCGTCGATATCGTTTGCAATCCGGCCGCGCTTTATCCGACGCTGATGCTTAGCTATCCGGACTGGTGCGAGGCGCATCGCGCGATGCTGCACGGCGCGCAGGCCGCGCTGCGCGACACGGTGATCGCGTTGCACGGCGTCGTCGCGGCGACCGACGCCGAGATCGTGGATCTCACCGCGCTGCATCAGGGCGCGGCCGAAGCGCTCGCCCACACGGCGACGCAATGGGACGCGGATCTGGTCGCGGTGGCCGCGCATCCGCGTGAACATCGCTGGGACAGCCGTATCGATCCCGAGGAACTGGTCGCGTCGATCGCGCGTCCGGTGCTGTACATGCCGGCGAGGTCAACCGACACGAGCGATGCGTCGGCGGTGAGCCGCGTGCTGGTCGCGATCGATGGCAGCGACACCGCGCTCGACGCGCTGCGCACCGCGCTCGCGGTAGCGCGGCCCGACGCGCGCATCAAGGTCGTCTACGCGGCCGACGACCGGTTCGCGTGGTGCGAATGGTTACCGTTCGAAGTCGTGTCGCAGCATCGAATCGATGTCTTGCGGCGCGGCGCGGCGATGCTCGAACAAAGCCGGCGCGCGGCCGAAACCGCGTTGCTCGAGTTCGACGACGATTCCGGCGATGCGTCGAGCGCGATTCTCGACGAAGCGCAACGCTGGCACGCGGACCTGATCGTGATGGGTTCGCACGGCATGCGCGGCGCGCCGCATCCGTTGCCGGGGCACGTGACGTCGCGCACGCTGCGCGACGCGGCGTGTCCCGTGCTCGTGTGTCCGCGCGGCGCGTCGTCGTTGCGGGCGGACGACGTGCCGCACGGCGAGTGGCGGGAGCCATATCTGGGCAGTCCGGGCGGGCCCTTTTATCTGTAGCAGGAGCGCGCCACGCGCGTTGACAAATCCAACCTCAGTGGAGAATCGGCATGTACCAACATATCCTCGTCGCGCTAGACGGCAGTACTTTCTCGAAACGCGCGCTGAAAGAAGCGGTGAATCTCGCCGCGTTGACGAAGGGCGTCGTGCATCCGGTTTATGTGGTCGACAAGACGCCGCTCTTTTCCTATGCCGGCTATTACGACCCGCTCACGCTCGTCGAGGCGTTGCGCCAGGACGGCCAATCGGTGCTGGAGGAGGCCGAACAGGCCTGCGCCGCCGCCGATGTGCCTTGCCGCCCTGAAATGATCGAGTCGGAGAGCCTGTCCGACGACGTCGCCGCGATCGTGCTGCGCCACGGCGAGCAGATCCACGCCGATCTGCTTGTGCTGGGCACGCATGGGCGACGCGGCGTGCGGCGCCTCGTGATCGGCAGCGTGGCGGAGCGGGTGCTGCGTTTCTCGACCTGTCCGGTGCTGCTCATGCGCGAGCAAAGCACCGAGGATGCGCCTGCAGAGTAACCCGCGACAGCGGGGCGCGGCAGCGCGTGAACATTACGCGAGCGCGTCGGCCGGTATCTGGATCGAGATCCTGAAGCCATGGCCCGGCGAGCTGGCGAACGACACGTTGCCGCGCAACTGCCGTACGCGTTCGCGAATGCCGAGCAGACCGAATGAATCTGTTCCCCACGACCGATCCAGCGCGACACCCACGCCGTCATCCTCGATATCGAGCGACACGATGGAGCCCGCGCAGGTCATGTCGATGCGAACGCGCCCGGCCTTGGCGTGCCGCGCGACGTTCGTCAACGCCTCCTGAACGATGCGAAACAGCGCCGTCGCCGCGAATTCGCCGCACACCGGCTCGGCCGGTTCGAGATGCACGCTCGAGCGCACGTTGTAGCGTTTCGTGAAGTCTTCGGCCAGCCAGTCGAGCGCGGCGGCGAGCCCGAGGTCGTCGAGCAGCGGGGGCCGCAGATCGGCGGCGATACGCCGCAGCGAAGCGGCCATCCAGTCGATCTGCTTTTGCAGTTCATGCGTCTGCGCGGCCAGCGGCTCGGTGTCGGCCTGGCTTTTCAGCTTCGCTTCGAGCAGCGCGACGCTCATTTTCAGCGCGGTCAGTCGTTGGCCGAGATCGTCGTGCAGTTCGCGCGCAATACGTTTCTGCTCGTTTTCGCGGGCGATCTGCACGTGCGTGGATACCTGATTCGCGCGTTCGAGTTCCGCGAGGCGCATACGTTCGGTCAGGTCGCGCGTGATCTTGGCGAAGCCGAGCAGCGCGCCCGACGCGTCGTGCACTGCGGAAACGACCACGTTGGCCCAGAAACGCGAGCCGTCGCGACGTACGCGCCAGGCCTCGTCCTCGGCGCGGCCTACGGCTGCGGCGGTTTCCAGTTCGCGAGCGGGCTTGCCGGCCGCGATGTCTTCCGGGGTATAGAACTTCGAGAAATGCTGGCCGATGATTTCTTCGGGCGTGTAGCCCTTGATGCGCTGTGCGCCGGAATTCCAGCTGGTCACGCGGCCGGACACGTCGAGCATGAAGATCGCATAGTCCTGAACCGCTTCGATCAACATGAAATAGCGATCCTCGACGGGCACGTCCGACACGGACGCCGCACCGGTGAAGCAGGAAGACTCGCCGCTCGACAGACCCATCGCTCCTCCGGGCGGTCACGCAAGGCCGCGCACCGCGATGCACCGAGTTATATCAGTTCGGGAGCGCTTGTTCCACCCGGCATGTCCCGCGAACGAACGTGAGGCGAGCGTCGCGTCGGCGTTCAAACCCGAGCCAGTCCTTCCGCGTCTTCGATGCGGATCGTTTTGCCGTTCGCTTTGACGAGGCGCTCGCGCTGGAACTTCGAGAACATCCGGCTCACCGTTTCGAGCTTCATGCCCAGAAAGCAGCCGATTTCCTCGCGGGTCATGCGCAAATGAAACTCCGCCGCGGAAAAGCCGCGCGCCTTGAAGCGCTTCGACAGATTCAGCAGAAACGTCGCGACGCGCTGTTCGGCGGTCATCGTGCCGAGCAGCATCATCTGGCTCGATTCGCGCACGATCTCGCTGCTCATCATCTGATAGATGTGATGCTGCATCGGCTTCATCTCGCGACAGATCGCCTCGAGCTGCGCGAACGGAATGATGCACGCGACGCTGTCTTCGAGCGCGATCGCATCGCAATTCTGCTTGCCCGCGCCGATGCCGTCGAGGCCGAGCGAGTCGCCGGCAATCTGGAAGCCAGTCACGTGCTCGCGGCCGTCGCGATGCATGACCACGGTCTTGAACGACCCGGCGCGGATCGCGTAGATGCTTTGAAACGCATCGCCCGCGCGATACAGCGCATCACCGCGTTTGATCGAGCGCGTCGAGCAGATCAACGTGTCGAGTCGGCTCAGTTCGTCGGATGTCAGCTCGGGCGGCATGCAGATCGCGCGCATCGCGCAGGTCGAGCAGCGCGGCGCGGCGTGGCGTGCCGCCGCGGTGCGTGGCACGACGTGGATCGGTACGACGTGCGAAGTGCGGGGCGCGTCGTGGCGGGGTTCACAGACTGCGGCAACTTGCATGATCGGCTCCTGGCGGTCAGACCGGATGCGCACGACGCGCATACGCAATCGCTTCGATGGCACGGCAGGCGAGTTCGAACTCCGAGGTCTTGTCGAAGAAGAAGTCGGCGCCCGCCGCTTCGCACGCTCGGCGAAACGCCGTCGCGCAATGATTGGTCAACACGATGCTGACGATGGACGGCCGCACCCGCGACAGCGCCGCGAGCAGCAGCAGATTGGTCTTGCCCGAGAAGCACGGGTCCAGCACCGCGACATCGGCGCGACTCGCGACGATGTCGTCGAACGCGTGCTCGACGCCGGCGGACTCGCCGGCGATTTCGATGCCGGGAATCAGCGCGATCAGGCGAGCAAGCCGGCGCCGGACCTCGGTCGCATCGTCGACGAGGAAGACTCTCGATAAGGTGGCTGGCGGGGCGGTGTCCATACCGACCAGTATTGGCGACCTCATCTCAGAAATATATCGGCGGGGATTTAAGCGGCGCTAGGAGTTCGGGTAATGTTGTAGGAATATTCCTAGTGCATGGCTGGCGATGGGGTATGTAGCCGAGTGCGAGTACACGGCCACTTTCGACGTGACGGCTTCGAAGGTCGCAGGCATGCAGTTGATTAAGTAATCACGGAACAAGCCGATAAAGACCCATTGACCTGCGTCAAGCCGCGCGACGGCACCGCTTCGGTTCATGCCAGCGCTTTCACAGGGAGTCCAACATGTATGCACGAATTCTGGTTGCGCTCGACGACAGTCCCAGCGCGCAGCGCGCCTTTGCCGAGGCGCTGAAGCTCGCGAAGCTGACAGGCGCCACGCTCGAAGCCTGCTGCGTAGTAGGGCACGGCAAGTGGTCGGACAATGCCGATGTGGCTTTCGAGCCGGAACCGGCGGGCGCGGCGCAAGAATTCGCCAGCCGCGCGCTCGATGCGCCGCGCGAGCTGATGCGCGAGGCGCAGGTGCCCGGCGGCGTGCGGGTGATCGACGCGTACGCCGAAAGCGTGTCCGCGGTGCTCGCGCGCGTCGCCGACGAAATCGAAGCCGATCTGATCGTAATGGGCACGCACGGCCGCCACGGCGTGCAGCGCTTTCTGCTCGGCAGCGTCGCGGAGTCGCTCGTGCGTGCGACCGACAAGCCGGTGCTGATCGTGCGGCATGACGAACACGGGCACGCGCGTCCCTGAAGCGCCGCGTCGCGGAGCCGTGGCGCGATCGCGTGGGAGCGGCCGCGCAGCAGCCCGGTTTTCGCGGCTCAGGTGAGTTCGTTTTCGGCGCAGGCCGGGACTGACTGATCGCGCGTCGCGCCGTTCGCGTGCGCGGGAACCATCAGCACCGGGCAGCTGGCGCTGCGCAGCACGCGCTCGGCGACGCTGCCGAGCATCAGTCGTTGAACACCACGGCGGCCGTGCGTGCCCATCACGATCGCGTCGGCGTGCCATTCGAGCGCCGCCTCGACGATGCGATGCGCGACGTCTTCGCCGGTGATCGCGGCTTCGACGCTGCGGGCCGTGCCTTTGATCCCGCGCGCGGTCATCCGGCTCTGGGCATCGGCCGCGATCCGCTTGCCTTCGTCGATGAAGGCGTCCTGGATCACGCAAGGGTCGAAGCCGGGCGCGTCGTAGGCGATGACGGGCACGTCGATCACGTACAGCGGCTGCAGCTCGGCGCCCGATTCGGCGGCAAGGGTCAGCGCGGCGTCGAACGCACGGGAGGCGGTGTCGCTGCCATCGAGCGCGACGAGCAGGCGGTGAAACATGGCGGACTCCTTTAAGCGCGCACTTCAGTGCGACAACAGCACCGGCACGGTCATCGACTCGAGCATCGTGCGCGTCGCGCCGCCCAGTACGACTTCGTGCAGACGCGAATGCGCGTAGGCGCCCATCACGATCATGTCGCAGCCGAGGTCGGCCGCCTGCGACAGCAGCGCGTCGCCGACCGGCGTGTCGTCTGCGACGCTCAGTTCGCGCACGTCGATCTTGACGCCGTGGCGCGCGACGGTGAGTGCGATGTCGTCGCCCGGAACCGTGTCGCGCGGCGGACGATCGGCCGACGAATGAACCGTCAGCAGTGTCACTTTGGCCGCGTGCGCGAGGAACGGCAGTGCGTCGTGGATCGCGCGGGTGGCTTCGCGGCTGCCGTCCCACGCGACCAGCACGTGGCGGCCGGGTGCCGCGAAGGTGCCGCCCGACGGCACCAGCAGCACCGGCCGCCCGACCGACAGCACGACGTGCTCGACGAACTGTTCGGCGACGAACGCCTCGGGATCGGTCGGGTCGGTCTGCCCGAGCACGATCAGATCGGCGAGACGCGCATAGGGCGGCACCACGTCGTTCGCGTAGCCGTTCGCGGCGATCCAATGACCGTCGACGTTCGCGCGCGCGAGTTCCGCACGAAACAGCCGCTCGAGCGCGCTGGCACGCTCGTGCCGCAGGCGCTCGTGCTCCGCGTAGTAGTCGGCGGTGCCGGCCATCACGAAGAACGCGTGCCGCGGTGGCACGTACGTCGAGAACAGGCCGGTCAGCGTCGCATGAAAGCGGTGTGCGAGCTGCAATGCGATTTCGAGGCGCGGATGTGCACGAACGCTCGTATCGAGGTGAACGAGAATGCTTTTGTAGCTCATTGCCGAAGCTCCGTGACAGAACGTGGGGAAACGGGCGCAAGCAGGCTCGAGCCCGTCGTCAAATGGAGTCTATGAGCCCGGCGGCCGCGGCTGTTGATGCAGATCAAGCGCGGGCCGCCGCGCGCTCGATACAGTGGCAGGCGCGCTCGACGGTTTGCAACCGCGCCTGGCAATCCTATGCTGTGCTCTGGAGGGCAGCGATCATGATTTCCGAATCCGATGCGCCGCTCGGGCGCCCCGCTTCACCATGGACCTCGACGGCATCCGGACCGCCCGAAGGCTGGCTCGACTACGCGGCGGCGTATCAGACCGCACAGGGCGCGGCACACGAGTACGCCGAGCGGTGCCTCGCCGACTGGAGCAAGTCGATCGCTGTCGCCGCGCAGCGCGAGGCGGACCGGTTCGACGAGGCCAACCGCGCTTGCGCCGCCTGGTATGCGTGGTGGCAGGCGGCGTACGGCGTCGCGCCAGGCGTCGCGCCGCTCGCGGGCGGCCTGAGCGCTTGGTGGTGGAGCTCGCAGAACGCGCTGCCGTTCGCGGGCGTCGTTTAGCCGCGCGAGCCGGCAAAGCCGGCGCGCGCACCGTCAATGGCAGACACGGCAAGGAGGAGTTCAGATGGGAACGGATCGCGTGGCATTGGTCACAGGCGGGATGGGCGGTTTGGGCGCGGCGGTCAGCCGGGCGCTTCATGACGCGGGCATGACGGTCGCGGTGACGCACTCGACGCGCAACGATCACGTGTCGACATGGCTGCAGCACGAGCGCGACACGGGGCGCGACTTTCACGCTTACGAAGCCGACATCGCCGACTTCGATTCATGCGCGCGCTGCGCGCAACGCGTGCTGACCGAACTGGGCGTGGTCGACGTGCTGATCAACAACGCGGGCATCACGCACGACACGAGCTTCGCGAAGATGAGCAAGGAGCACTGGGATGCCGTGCTGCGCACCGATCTCGATGGCCTGTTCAACATGAGCAAGCCGCTCTTGCCCGGCATGCTCGAGCGGCGCCACGGCCGCATCGTCAACGTGGGGTCGGTCAACGGTTCGCGCGGCGCCTACGGGCAAACCAATTATTCAGCGGCCAAAGCGGGCGTGCACGGCTTCACGAAAGCACTTGCGCTCGAAACCGCGAAGCACGGCGTCACGGTGAACACGGTGTCGCCCGGTTATCTCGCGACCGCGATGGTCGAAGCGGTGCCGCGCGAGGTCCTCGACACGAAGATCCTGCCGCAGATTCCGGTCGGCCGGCTGGGACGTCCGGACGAGGTGGCGGCGTTGATCGCGTTTCTATGCTCAGAGGAGGCGGCTTTTATCACCGGTGCGGACATTGCGATTAACGGGGGTATGCATATGCAGTGAGGGTGCTCGCCTTCACCGCGCTTGATCCACGTCAATGACCGCCTTTCTGGCAAGAACAAGATAAGCCCCATAGCAAGCGCCTGGACCCTGAGTCTGCGCGAAACAGGTTCGATCGACACTCGCAAGGGGAGGCGAAGATGGGCATCGACATGCAGATCGTCTACCTTGGCTTTGCGGGTGCGGCTCCGCTCGAAGCGGAAGCAGGTGCGCAACTGGTCCGTCTCGCGCGGTTTGGCGCGCTCGTGTCGCACTGCCATCTCGCCATCGAGGCGTTGCGTCCGGGATCGGCGCATCCGCGGTATGACGTGAGGCTGGATCTGGTCACGCCCGCGCACGAGCTCAAGCCCGTCGCGCACTGCGCTGACGACGACGCCAAAGCGGCGATCCGTCGCGCGTTCGATATGGCGGAGATGACCCTCGAAACAGCGATCGGCACCGAGCGTGGGAACTGACGAACTTGCATCGTGACGTGACGCTCGACGATCGCCAGATGCGGACTGCTGACGTTTACCCGGCCACCTCACGCCGATCTGCGGTTCGCCGAACCCCTGGCCGCGCGGCGCGGCCGGCAAACCTTCAACGCGGCGTGCTCGACATCGCGCCAGAATTCGCAGAGCCCCGGATGAACCGCATCGCGCCAACGCGACCCGATGAACAGGTCGTAGTGATTGCACTGCTCGATGGTGAGCTGCCGCGCGGGTGGCCTCGGCGATGCATCGCACAGCGCATGCGCGCAATGCGTTTGCCCCGCGCCCGTGATCTCGTCGCTGTCACCCTCGATCGTGCACAGCGGGGTATCGCGCAGCGCGGCGATTCGTACCCGGCGCCCGGCGACCGACCACAGATCGCGCGGCAACAGATGTTCGTGAAACACCACACGAAGCATGTCGAGGAAGTAGCACTCCGCCATGTCGAGCACCGCGGCATATTCGTTTGCCGAGCGCAGCGCCTGCCGCGCACCGGGCATGTCGCCGGCGAGCCATCGGGACCAGTAGTCCGCTTCGAGTCGCAACTGCCGCTCCGGATGCGCGGCAAAAATCGCGGTCTGCTGGATGAAGCCCGGATACACGAGACGCCCCGCGCCGCAATAGGGCGGGGGAACGATATCGATCGCATTGTCGCGAAACCACTGGAGCGAATGGGAACTGGCGAAGCGGTCGGTGACGGTCGGGTTCAAACGGGTATCGATCGGGCCGCCGAGTAGCGAAAGGCTCGCGATCGGCGCCGCCTCGTCGATGGCGAGCAGCGCCGCGGCGCCGAGCGCAGGCACGCTCGCCTGACAGATCGCGATCACATGAACCGGCGAACCGAACGCGCGGACGGCGCCGACGAAGCTTTCGAGCGCCTGCACGTAGTCGTCGAGCGATAGCGGGCCCGCTTCGCGCGGCACGTCGCGCGCGTCGGCCCAATCGGTTACGAACACATCGCGTTCTTCGAGCAGCGTTTCGACGGTCTCGCGCAGCATGACTGAGTGATGTCCGGCGAGGGGCGCACACAACAGCACCGGCAGTTTTGCGTCGGTAGGGGGTGTAGAGGGGTTGCGCTTGAACCTGAGCAGCGCGCCGAGCGGCAAGGAGGCGACGACGCTTTCGTCGACGGTAACGCGGCTACCGTTGCCCGCAACGGAGTGGATCGCGAATGTCGGCGTTCGTTCGAAAGCGCAGGCGGATCTCAGCAGCCAGTAGCTGAACGCGTCGGCCGCCTGTTCCGGGCCGAGCCAACCCGCTTGCGGGCGCGGCTCCGACTCCGATTCGGATAGAACTCCCCCGACCATCGCGCGGGCGAGGCGTTGCTGTGCATCGATGAAGGCGTACCACATGATGAACTCCGGCGTTCGTCGATCATGAGGGCAGCGTTGCCGCACCGGCACGAACTCGTGACGCGGATACCGTCGCAAAGCTTACCGCGAAACGTCGGGGCGAGGGGCGCGAAATCGGTGCACGCGGCGCGCCAAGCACGCCGCGTGCAAGAGGCATTGCGCGTTTTCCCGGCAGGGTTTTCACGCGATGGCGTGCGTCTGAAACGGAGCTGAAAGTATCGAGGCAAGCGAACGACGTCGAGCGTGACTCACCGTTCGTGTTGACGGTTGACGTGGATCAACGAGAGAGGCGTTGCGGCTCATTACGCTGACGATGGCAGTCGCTCGCGACAACCCCGAGGAGCATCCAATGACCATATCAGCAAACGCGCAGGAAGGAACCTGGTCCGTGAGCGTCGAGACGCAGGAGGCGAAGGAAGGCGGGTTTCAGTCGACGATCCATGTCAAACATGTGTCGCCCGAGGGTGACTTCGAACGCACCTTTCATCAGTCGCAGGCGTTCGCCGTGGAAAGAGAAGCGGTACTCGAAGGCTTGCGCGAAGGCATGACGTGGATCGCGCTGAAGACGACGCGGACCATCGGGGTGTAAAAGCGCACCGCGCCTCGCGTGCTAGCCGCGACAGCAACGCGTGCGAGGTAGCGGTGCTCGAGCGTCGCGATGAGTGTCTTCAGATTCCGCTCGTCGGATCGACACGTGTCGCGGGATCGCTTTCGACGACACTGCGCGTCGCTTCCCAGTACGGTTCGCGATGATAGAACTGATGGACCGACGTCCCCCATGCGCGATCGGCCATCGCCGGCCAATGGTCCTTGTCGAAGCCCGGCGAGCTTTTCACCTGCTCGGCCGTGGCGTCGAGCTGGAAGCACTTGCGGTCCGTGTCGAGCGTCAGCGAACGCCACGGGATCGCGTGCAAGGTTCCGCCGATGCCGAGAAAAGCGCCCTCCGTCAGCACCGCATACGCGATGCGGCCGCTGCGCACGTCGAGCATGATGTCGGAGATTTTGCCGAGGTCCTGGCCATCGGCAGAGATCACCTTGTTGCCGTCGAGCGTCGCGGCGGCCATGACCTCGGGCCCGGGACCGTCGCTGCCGCCGCCGCCGCCGGCGATACGTGCGCCGGCGCGGGGCTGTGCGGGAGTCGCGGAGGCGTTCGGGTCGAGGGGATCGAGCGGGTTCATGTCGGAACTCCTGATTTTCACGGAATATCTGCCGTTCGCAAGACCCGTACCCGATACCGGATTCGAAGACTAGAATAAAAACACGCCGTGTCGAGACGGCTGCGCTGCGCCCGGATAGGGGGAGCGATCATGCGTTGTGGAATCGTTGGTCTATGCGCTGGCGTGGCGGGCGTATGTGCGCTGTCTGGCTGCGTCTATTACGGTCCTTACTCGTACTATCCGGGAGCCGGTGGCTATTACGCCTGCACCAGCGCCACTGCCACTGGCCCCGCGCAAGCATCGTCCGGCAACGCGCCTGCGCCGGCGAGCGATACGGCGGCCGCGAATGCGGCGCCAAACGACTTGCCGTTGTCGGGACAGAATTGCACGTACGTCGCGGTACCTGCGCCTGCTTATTACGGCTATCCCGGGTATTACGGTTATCCGGGCTATTACGGCTATCCCTATGGCTATCCATGGGCGGGCTACTACGGATGGTGGGGACCGTCAGTGGTGATCGGAGGCTACTGGGGCGGTGGCCATGGCCATGGCGGCTATTACGGCCACTGGCGCGGAGGACATGGCGGGCACTGGCATTGAGCAGCCAGCACGCCACCGAACTACGAAAACGTCTCCGGATAAAGATCCTCGCTCATGTCGAGATTGCCGGTCTGCGCGTAGATCAGCGGCTCGCCGTCCGCGCCGGCTAGCGCGCCATCGACGACACGCCCAACTATCAGCCGATGATCTCCCGCCTCGATGTCGCCGGTCACCCGGCAGTCGAAATGCGCGAGCGCATCGAGCAACAGCGGCGCGCCGGTCACGCCGGTACGCCAGCGAGCCGCCGCGAGCTTGTCGACGGCTCGGCCCGACTGCGTGCCGAAGTGCTCGGCGAGCTTCTGTTGATCCGCGCGCAACACGCTGATCGCGAACACCGCGCCGCTGCGCAGGAGTTCGTACGACTCATGCTCGGGACTGATCGCGAGCGCGATCAGCAATGGTGCAAACGAAACCTGCATCACCGAGCTTGCGGTGAACGCATTGCGGCGCTCGCCGTCCGCTACGCCGATCACATACACACCCGCAGTCAAATGCCGGAAAAGCTGCGCGATCGAATTGCTCATAGGGGCCTCCTGGATAAAATTTCGTCGCCTGTTGCATGCCTGTGCGGCTGCTCCGGAAGATGCAAAACATAGATATTGAATCGATATAAACATATCGAAATAGAATGATTCTCAGCGCGGTTGTTCGTCGCTACGCTGTGTTGCACATCGACAGCGAGGACCTATGACCGCATCTGCTTCAACGCCTATTTCGATACGGCGGCGCACGCTTGTGCGTGCGCCGGCCGCGACGCCAATCGCCGCGGTATCCGCATTCGCCAGCACGAGCGATGCCCGCGCGCAGCGCGACGCTATCCTGCCAGGCCGCATCGACGTGCGCGCGATTTCGGAGACTCATCTTGCCAACGCATGATCTGATCTTGACGGAGCGCGACGCGCGGTCGACTCGATCTCACGCTGTCGAACACGCCGGCTTTCCCGACACCGCCGCAGCCGCCGCGCGCGAACGAGGCAAGCGTGTCGCGGTGCTGGCCGCGCTTGGCTGGCTGGCTGGCGCGGCGCTCACGCAATGGTGGCCCGCGCTCGACGATTGGCCGTACACGCGCGAACTGCTGATTCTGAAGCTGGTACTCGCGGCGGCGTCGCTGGCAATCGGCGCGGCCGGGTGGCGCGTTGGCGCCGCGTCGAAACTCCGTCCGGCTGCCGCGGCAAGCACGCGTCTCGACGCATGGCTCGATGCGACGCCGTGGCTGCTCGCGCTGTCGCTCGGCATCACCGGATGGGAAATCGCCACCGCACAGCTCGAATGGCTGCCGCGGCCGTTCTTCGCGCCGCCGCAAGCGCTGCTCGCCGTCTACGCCGACGATCTGCCGCGGCTTGCCGCGAGCGTCGCGCATTCGGTCGTGCTGCTTGCTTATGGCTATGTCGCCGGTGCGTTGACTGGCTTCGTGATCGGTGTCGCGATCGGCTGGTCGAAGGCGGTCGGTTACTGGGTGCATCCGGTGCTGCGGCTGATCGGGCCGCTGCCCGCCACCGCGTGGCTGCCACTCGCGTTTTTCTTCTTTCCGTCGAGCTTCAGCGCGAGCGTGTTCCTGATCGCGCTCGCCACGGCGTTTCCGGTTGCCGTGCTGACATGGTCGGGCGTTGCCAGCGTCAATTCCGCTTACTACGACGTGGCCCGCACGCTCGGCGCGCGGCCGTCGTTCCTGATTCTGCGCGTCGCGATTCCCGCCGCGTTGCCGTCCGTGTTCGTGGGCCTGTTCATGGGGCTCGGCGCGTCGTTCGCCGTGTTGATCGTCGCCGAGATGATGGGCGTCAAGGCGGGGCTCGGCTGGTACCTGCAATGGGCGCAGGGGTGGGCGGCCTATCCGAACATGTATGCCGCGCTGCTCGTGATGGCGCTGATGTGCTCCGGGCTCATCACGTTGCTGTTTCGCGTGCGCGACCGTCTGCTGGTCTGGCAGAAAGGAATGCTGAAATGGTAGCCGTTACCGAAGCGCGCTTCGCCGCCAATACGCGGCAAGGCGCACGCATCGACGTGCGCAACGTCAGTCATCGCTTCGCGCTGCGTGGCGCCGCGTTGCCAGTTCTCGACGACGTCAGTCTGTCGATCGAGCCCGGCGAATTCGTTGCGCTGCTAGGACCGAGCGGCTGCGGCAAATCGACGTTGCTGCGTCTCGTGGCCGGCCTCGAAGCGCCGGCGCAGGGTGCGATCCACGCCGACGGCGAGCGCGTCAGCGGACCGGACCCCTCGCGCGTGGTCGTGTTCCAGGACCCGACGCTGTTCCCGTGGCGGACCGTACGCGAGAACGTCGGGCTCGGCCCCGAGGCGCGTCGCACGAAGCGCGATGCCGCTGGGCGTATCGATGCCGCGCTCGAGCTGGTCGGCCTGTCCGCATTCGCGAACGCGTTTCCCCATCAGCTGTCGGGCGGGATGGCGCAGCGCGCGGCGCTGGCTCGCGCGCTCGTCAACGATCCGCAATTGCTGGTGCTCGACGAACCGTTCGGCAAGCTCGATTCGCTGACGCGCATGCGCATGCAGGGCGAACTCGTGCAGCTGTGGCAGGCGCAGGGGTTTTCGGTGCTGCTCGTCACGCACGATGTCGAGGAAGCGCTGTATGTCGCGAATCGCGTGATCGTGCTCAGCGAGCGACCCGCGCGCATCGTCGCGCAGGTGCGCAACGACGCGCCGTATCCGCGGCATCGCGACGATCCCGCGCTCGTCGCGCTGCGCCGCCAGGTGCTGGCGCAACTGGGTCTCGACACCTGACACGCGCGCCGGTATCTCCGAGCCGCTCATTCATCACCACACCACACCTCTGGGAAAGCACAGCAATGAATCATTTCGACGACGACCGCGCGCCGACGAACCTCGCGCGCCGCGCATGGCTCGGCCGTGCGGCACGGGCCGCGGGCGCGGCCGCGTTAGGCGGTGCAGCATTCGGACTGCCGGGCGTACGGGCATCGGCCGACGAAGCGTTGAAGCCGCTCAAACTGTCGTGGAATGCGGGCGCGATCTGCACGGCGCTGGTGCCGGTCGCCGCGCAGCAGGGCATGTTCCGCAAGCATGGGCTGCAAGTGGAACTCGTCAACTTCGCGGGCTCGACCGACCAGTTGCTCGAAGCGATCGCGACGGGCAAGTCCGACGCCGGCGTCGGCATGGCGCTGCGCTGGATCAAGCCGCTCGAACAGGGCTTCGACGTGAAGCTGACGGCGGGCATCCACGGCGGCTGCATGCGGCTGCTCGCCACGCGTGCGTCGGGCATCGTCGATCTGCAGGGGCTCAAGGGGCGGACGGTCGGCGTCAGCGATATGGCGAGCCCGGCCAGGAATTTCTTCGCGATCACGCTGAAAAAGCTCGGCATCGATCCCGACAACGACGTGCGCTGGCGCCAGTATCCGGCGCCGCTGCTCGGCGAGGCGCTCAAGAAGGGTGAGGTGCAGGCGATCGCCGACGGCGATCCAACCATCTGGACGCTGCGCGAGACCGATCATCTGCAGGAGGTATCGAACAACCTGTGCGGCGAGTACGCGAACCGCGTGTGCTGCGTGCTGGGCGTGCGCGGGTCGCTGATCCGCAAGGACCGCGCGACCGCGCAGGCGCTCACGCAGGCGCTGCTCGAAGCGACCGAATGGACCGCGAACCATCCGGCCGAGGCGGCGGCGATCTTCGCGCCAAATGCGCCGGGTGCGAACGTCGCGCAACTGACCGAGATGCTGAAGAGCCACACCGACCGTCACCATCCGGTTGGCGATGCGTTCAGGAAGGAAATCGCGCTTTACGCGGACGATCTGAAATCGGTCGGCGTGCTCAATGCCGGAACGAGTTCGGAACGCTTCGCAACACGGGTGTTTTCCGACGTGCTGGCTTGACAGAGTTTTGGTTCAAATGATCGCGCGGCGCGTGAGCTTCGCACGCGCCGCGCTCTTTCGTCGCCGTATCACGAATCGGGTAGCACTTACGCCGGAATCGCTTCGGCTGCGCCTTGTCGTTGCGCGACAGCACCGCGTACGAGCGGGAGCAGATCGCGGCCATAAGCGAGCGCGTCTTCGAGTGGGTCGAAGCCGCGGATCAGGAACGTCGACACACCGAGCTTGTGGTATTCGAGCAGCGCGTCGGACACCTGTTGAGGCGTGCCGACGAGCGACGTCGAATTGCCCGCCGCGCGCGTGAGTGCCGTGATGCCGGTCCAAAGACGTTGATCGACGACATTGCCCTTGTTTGCCTCGGCCAGGAGCCGCTGCGAGCCGACATTCTTCGGCTCCTTCGGCCGCCGCGTGAAATTCGGCGACGCGGCGACCACGTCTTTTGCGCGCGCGAGTATGGATTCGGCACGCCTCCACGCGGCGTCTTCGGTCGGGGCGATGATGGGGCGCAGCGACAGGCTGAAGCGAATGTGCTCGTCGCGTCCATGACGTGCAGCTGCTTGACGCACCTTCGCGATGGTCTCCTCGACGGCCGCGAGCGATTCGCCCCACAGAGCGTAGACATCCGCATGCTTGCCCGCCACGTCGATCGCCGCGTCGGACGAACCGCCGAAGTACACGGGCAAATGAGGCAGTTGCAGCGGCCGGATCTGCGACTTGTGGCCGCTCACGCGGTAGAACGCGCCCGCGTGATCGAACGGCGCGTCGCTCGTCCATGAACGTTTGACGACGTCGAGGTATTCATTGGTGCGACGGTAGCGTTCGTCGTGCGACAGGTAGTCACCGTCGCGCTGCTGCTCGACGTCGTCGCCGCCCGAGATGATGTGCACTGCCGCCCGCCCCGCGCTGAAGTGATCGAGCGTCGCGAACTGCCGCGCGGCCAGCGTCGGTGCAACGAAGCCAGGCCGATGCGCGAGCAGGATGCCGAGGCGTTTCGTCTGTTGCGCGACGAACGACGCGATCTGGAAGCCATCGGGCGATGCGCTCGAATGCGCGATCAGCACGCGATCGAAGCCGCCATATTCGTGTGCCTGCGCGAGCGCGGCGATATAGGCCGGATTGACGGCCGGACCTTTCGGCAAGTGGATTTCGCTAGATTCCTGATGGCTCACGTAGCCGATGAATTCGATGCTCATCCGTGGATTCTCCTAATGAAATGGACAGGACGACGCGCGCTTCGCGCACGGCCGAGTCTAAGAAGAGGCAACACCCGCAAAGGCGGAGCGCCCGAGATTGCCGAGCACCGTATCGTTCTGCGGCGTATGAATGCGCGCACACAACACGTCGCGATAGTGGCGCTCCAGCGGGTTGTTGCGGCTCAGCCCCGGATTGCCGCTCGCTTCGAGCGCGAGCTGCACGGCTTCGATCGCGTGCTGGCTGACCAGATACTTGATCGCCGGCGCTTGCGCCGCATCGACGAGACCGGCCGCGCCCGCTTCGAGCAGCGCGCGGTTGTTGAACAACAGCGCGTCGATGCGGCCCGCCGTCTGCTGAAACCGCTCGAGGCTCGACAGCGGCGCGTTGAGCCCGGAGGGCGCGCGCTGCGCGGCCCATTGCACGAACCAGTTGCGCGCGGCCCGCGCGACGCCGTCGTAGATCGACGGCAGCAGCACGTTCATCCAGACGCCGGTTAGCGGGTCCATGCCGGCAGCCTGCTGCGGCGGTTGTAAATCGACCGCGTGGTCGAGCGGCACGCGCACGTTGTCGAAGATCACCTCGTGGCTGCCGGTCGCGCGCATGCCCAGATGATTCCAGGGCTCGCCGAAGCGGATACCCGGCGTGTCGCGATGCACGAGCCATGTACCGACGCGCGGCGACGCCTCGTCCGTGCGGCCCCAAACCGCAAACCATGTGAGGCCCGGGCTGCCGGTCGAATAAAGCTTGCGGCCGTTCAGCAGCCAGTGATTGTCTTCACGCCGTCCGATCGTCGCGGGCAGGCCGCCGCGCGACGGCGAACCGAGCTCGGGCTCGACGCGCAGCGAGTTGATCAGCGCGCCACGCTCGACGGCATCGCGCGCGATGCGCTCCTTCAGCGCGGCAGGCCAGTTCGGATTGGCCTGTAGACGCAGGTGATACAGGCATTGCATGACGAGGATCAGCGCCGTCGACGGCTCCCCGCGCGCGACCGCGCCGACCACGCGCAGCGTTTGCGCGAGCGTGGCCTCGCGTCCGCCGAGCGCGCGCGGCACGGTCAGCGACAGCAGCCCCGCGCGACGCAGGCGCGCGAGGTTGTCGTGCGGGAACAGCGGGCCTGCGTCGAGCGCGGCCGCACCAGCCGCGAACTCGCGGGTCAGCGCGTCGAGCCACGCGCCGGCCTGCGGACTGTCGAGATCGGTGAGCGCATCGAGCGCGGCGGCGTCGCGCTCGGCTTCGGCAAGCGCGCTATCAGGGGGACGGCTCGTCATCGCGAGGGGATTGGTTGCGCTTGCGGGTTGCCTGGATACCTGCGATGTCATCGCGCGTCGAGCGGAAATTGCCGGTCGAAGCTTGGCGTGACATCGAGGCGCGTCTTGATCACGTCCGCGCGGTGATACAGGTCCGCGGTCTTTTGCTGCTCGGCGATCAGGCCGTCGTCGATCGCAACGGGGTGCAGTTGCGCGCGCTGGTAGACCGTTTTCAGCACGTCGGGCGGCAAGCCGGTCACCTTCGATTGCATCGCGGCGACTTCGTCCGGATGCGCGAGCGCCCAGCGCTGGCCGGCGGCGACGCGTTTCAGGAAATCGGCAATTTCCGCGTGCTTGTCCTTGATCGACGTCTGCGTCGCCGCCTGAAAACTGAGTCCCGACGAAAGATCGATGCCGTTGGCGATGCTGCGGTCATGATCCTTTTGCTCGGCGAGCGCGACGTACGGGTCCCACGTGGACCATGCATCGACGTTGCCCGACGCGAGCGCCGCTTTCGCATCGGCCGGCTGCATGAAACGCAGTGACACGTCGGACAGCTTGATGCCGGCGCGCTCCAGCGTGGCGATCGCGAGGTAGTGGCCGATCGAGCCGCGCGTCGTCGCGATGCGCTTGCCCTTCAGATCGGCAGCCGTTTTGATCGGCGAGCCGTCGGGCACGACGATCGCGAGGTCGCGCGGGATCGAGCGGGTCGCCGCCACCGCGCGCACCCGCGCGCCTGCGGCGTAGGCGAAGATCAGCGGCGCATCGCCGAGACCGCCGACGTCGATCGCGCCCGCATTGAGCGCTTCGCCGAGCGGTTGCGCGGCCGGGAAGTTGAACCATTCGATCTTGTACGGAAGATTGTTCAGTTGTCCGGACGCTTCGAGAATGCCACGAGTCTGCAACTGCTGGTCGCCGACCTTGAGCGTGGAATCGGCCATCGCCGCAAAGGGTAAAAGCGCGCCGAGCGCGCCGAGCAGAAGACCGGAAAACTTCAGTAGAAAGCGATTCGCAATAGAGGACATGGGAAGAACGCGCGGGACCATGTGGAAAAGCACACGATACGTACGCGCGTTTTATAAGGCAAACGCATTGTTCTGCTTTGTTAATATGCGAGCGAGGAAAGCGCGCGCCGCTTGAACATCGGTGCGTCGACACGCTAAGCTCATGCAAAAGGTCATGCGTGTGCGCACCGTTCAACGTTTCATCCAGGGACACAACATTCCATGAAACTCGATGAAATCGAGGCCTTCGTCGCCGTCGTGCGCAGCCAGTCGCTGAGTCAGGCTGCCGATTCTCTCGCGCTGACGCAGCCCGCCGTCACGCGACGCATCCAGAACTTCGAGGAAGCGCTCGGCGTCGAGCTGCTCGACCGCAACACCAAGCCGCTGAAGACCACGCCGATGGGCCGCGCCGTGTACGAGCAGTGCCGCGCGATCGTCCGTGAAGTCGATGCGCTCAGGCATCTCGTCACCGACGACGCACCGCTTGCCGGCGTGCTGCGCCTCGGCGTCGCGCAGACGGTCGCCGACGTCGCGATGCTGAAGGCGTTGCATGCGCTGCGCGGCGCGCATCCGGAGTTGCGGGCGCGCGTGTCGACGGGATGGGGCAGTCCGTTGCTGCAGAAGCTCGAGGACGGCGAACTCGATGCCGCAATCGTGCTGTTGCCGGCTAATCGCGTGTTGCCCGATGCGTTGGCCGGAGAAACGCTCGGCGAACTGAAGCTCGCTGTCGTCGCGCAAAAGGGGAGTCTGAAAAAGCGCGTACATACACTGGCCGAATGTCAGTCTCATGGGTGGGTGCTGAATCCCGACGGCTGCGGTTTTCGGGCGGGGCTGCAGCAGGCGCTTGCCGCGCAAGGCTACGCGCTGAAGCTCAACCTCGAAACGCTCGGCACGGAACTGCAACTGGGCCTCGTTGCCGATGGCGTCGGGTTGGGGCTGGTTCCGCTGCCATTGTTGCGCATCAGTGCGCATGCCGCGCAGCTCGACGTGATTCAGGTCAGCGACTTCAAACCCGAGATCGCGGTGTGGATCGTCAGATCGCGCGCGCTCGGCAAGATGCAATCGGCGCTCGCCGTGCTGTCGGAAAGCGTCGAGCAGAGCTTCAAGGCGGCGCGCATGTCGCGCGCGGCGTAACAACGGCGATGCGGGCGCGCGCTTGATGCGGCGCCCGCGTTGAATCCGTCGATCAGATCACGAAAAAGCCATGCGTGCCATCGCGCTCGAGCTGCGCGACGAGGCCGTACTCCCATTCCAGATACGCGTTCATCGCTTCGCGCGCGTTGTCGGTTCCCTCGTACGGACGCCGGTAACGATCGATGCGCGGCGACGCGAGATGAGCGTCGCCGGTTTCGGTCGGCTGGCCCGCGCGAATCCACGCGGACGTGCCGCCTTCGAGCACCTGCACGGGCTTGCCCGTCAGCGCGGCAATTTCCGGTGCCGCGAACGGCGCGAGCGTACTCGTCGCGCACGTGACCACGTAGCGTTTCGCGTCGGGGAGCGTGCGGAGATCGTCGGCGGTGTTGCACAGTCGCGATCGCACGAGCCACCAGGCGCCCGGAATATGGGCTTTCACATGATTTGCGCTGGCCGTCACGTCGATCACGACAGTGCCGCTCGCTGGGTCCGCCAGGAGCGCGGCCAGGTCTTCAGCGGACACGGTAGGTGTGGGCGCCGGCTCTGGCGTCGCGCCGCGCCATGCGCCGCTCGCGCTCAGTTCTTGCGGCGTCGCCCCCTCGACGACATACACGTCGAGGTTCATTTGCGCGAGCCATGAGGCCGTCATGTTCGCGCGTACGCCGTCGTCGTCGAACAGCACGACGCGCGCGCCGCGCACGGGGGCGAACATCTCGGTTTCCTGCACGAGCTGGCCGCCCGGTGCGCCCTGAAAGCCGGGCGCATGCGCGCGTTCGTATTCGGCGGGCGTGCGCACGTCGAAGCGATAGATGGTGCGCGACGCTTCGGCGGCCCAGCGCGCGGCTTCGTCGATTGTCGTGCGGCTTACGCCCGCGCGGTCCGCGAGCGCGCGCGCCGCGCCACGTGAAGCGGCGAGATTGTCCGCGTCGAGCCCTGCTTGCGGATCGAACTGCCGGTTGCTGCCATGTTCGAGCGACTGTCCCGCGAGCGTCCAGCCGATCGTGCCGTTGCGCAGCGCCGCCACCGGATTCGGCAACCCCGCGTTGACGAGCGACTGCGCGCCGATGATGCTGCGCGTGCGTCCCGCGCAATTGACGATCACGCGCGTGTTCGGGTCCGGCGCGAGCGCACGCGCGCGTAGCACGAGTTCGGCGCCGGGCACGCTGACGCTGCCGGGGATGTTCATCGTCTGGTATTCGTCGAAACGCCGTGCATCGAGCACGACGACTTCGTCGCCATCGACGAGCAGCGTCTCGACGGCCTCGGCCGACAAAGACGGCGTGTGCCGATGCGCTTCGACGAATTCGCCAAACGCCTTGCTCGGCACGTTGACGTCGCGAAACACCTCGCCGCCGGCGCGGGTCCAGCCGTCGAGGCCGCCCGCGAGCAACGCGACCTGTGTATAGCCGAGCGCCGTCAGCTTGTCGGCGGCGCGCGCGGCAAGTCCTTCACCGGCGTCGAGCAGCACGATCGGCACGTCGCGGCGCGGCAGACGCGTATAGGCGTCGAGTTCGAGTTTCGACAGCGGAAAATTGGCCGCGAACAGCGGATGAGCCTGCGCATGCGGGTCTTCTTCGCGCACGTCCAGCAGCGCGATCTCACGGCGCGCAAGCAGCGCTTCGCGCACGTCTTCGTAGGTGCGAACCGGATAGGTCGTCATCGGTGATGCTGTTCCTTGCTGAGGTCCCACAGGTTGGGGAGGGTGTCGTTCGAATAGCCGGAGACGAAGGGCTTCGGCAGGCCAACGGGCGTGTATGTCGAGCGGCGCACCGCGCCGATGTTCGCGCCGTACACGTGAATGCTGATCGACGTGCGGTCGTCGTAGGCGTTGCGCACGCGATGAATGTCGCCAATCTCCGGCGATACCGCTTCGACGTCGCCGGCTTCGAGGCGCACTGCGGCGTCCGTCTGACGCAGCGTGCCGTCGTCGTCGCGGGTGTACGGCGCGGCGAGTTCGGCGCCGCGCAGCACGCCGATCAAGCCCCACACCGTGTGGTCGTGAATCGGCGTCTGCTGGCCCGGTCCCCACACGAAGCTGACGACGCTGAAGCGCTGGCGCGCATCGGCATACAACAGGAACTGTTGATAGCGCTCGACGGACGGCTGCACGTATGCGTCCGGCAGCCAGTCGTCGACTCGGATCAGTTCGCGCAGCGCGTGTGCGCCTTGTTCGAGCAATGCGGTTTCGTTCACGCCGGAATCGACGAGCGCCGCGATGTCGCCGACAAAGCGCCGCAGTTTGTGAATGGCCATCAGTCGAGCAGCTCCGGTTCGGCTTCGACGAGCCCTTCATACAGGCTGTCGAACGCGTGTCGCGCGCCGTTCGCGCGGCCGACCTGCTGATGCGTGAGGGCCGCCATGTCGTGCGGGATCGGCTGCGGCGTGCCGGCCGCCTGCGCGAGCAGTTGGGCATGGCACGCGTTGTCGAGCGCGATGTACCACCACGCGGCCGCTTCCACGGAAGGACCGGCCGTCAGGATGCCGTGGTTCTTCAGGATCACGGCCTTGTGCGAGCCGAGCGCGTCCGCAATGCGCGCGCCTTCGGAGGTGTCGAGCACGACGCCGCGAAAGTCGTCGAACAGCGCATGGTCTTCGTAGAACGCGCAGGAATCCTGCGTCAAGGGATCGAGCTTGCGCCCGAGCGTCGACCATGCCTTGCCATACAGCGAATGCGTGTGCGCGGCGGCCACCACGTCGGGTCGTGCCTCGTGAATCGCCGCATGAATCGCGAACGCGGCCTGATTGACGGGACCGTCGCCGATCACGATCTCGCCGTGACTGTTGACGAGCAACAGATCCGACGCGCAAATGCGGCCGAAATGCCGGCCAAGCGGATTGACCCAGAAATGATCGGTCCATTCGGGATCGCGCGCGGTGATGTGACCGGCGAGACCTTGCGCGAAGCCGTAACGCGCGAATAGACGGAACGCGCCGGCGAGGCGCTGTTGCCGGTGCAGGCGCTCCTGCGCGAGCGAGCGCGGCGGCTCGGCTTCGTCGTCGAACCAGAATTTGCGCAGCGGGGTGGAGCGCAACGCAAGCGAGGGCGTATCGGCGAGTACGGTGCTCATGAGGTCGTCACGCTCCTGTTATGCCGCATGGCGGGCGCGCGACGTCAGTTCGCGCGTGGCGGGAATCAGTTCGCGGCCGTAGTCGATCGCGTCTTCGAGCGGGTCGAAGCCGCGGATCAGGAACGTCGTGACGCCGAGCGCGTGATATTCGGCGAGCGTTTGTGCGACCTGTGCCGGTGTGCCGACGAGCGCCGTCGAATTCGAACGGCCGCCGATCTCCCTGGCGACCGCGGTCCACAGACGCTCGTCCGCGCGCACGCCGTCGCCGCCCGCCGCTAGCAGACGCCGCGCACCTTCGCTTTGCTGCGGGCCGCCGCGCGCGAAGCCTTGCTCGACGCGCAGCCGGCGCGTCTCGTCGAGAATGTGTTCGGCGCGCTCCCACGCGGCTTTTTCCGTCGACGCGAGGATCGGCCGGAACGACACCGAGAAGCGCACGCTACGGCCGTGTTTCGCGGCTTCGGCTCGCACGCGCGTGATCTGCTCGTGGACCTGCTGTTTCGATTCGCCCCATAGCGCGTAGACGTCCGCGTGTTTGCCCGCGACTGCGAGCGCGGGTTCCGACGCACCGCCGAAAAAGATCGGCACGTGGGGCGTCTGTTTCGGCTTCACATCGGAGAAGGCTTTTTCGAAGCGGTAGAAACGGCCTTCGTGATCGAACGGGCGCTCTTCGGTCCAGACCCGGCGCAAGATCTGCAGATACTCGTCGGTGCGCGCGTAACGCTCGTCATGGCTCAGAAAGTCGCCGTCGCGCCGCTGGTCTTCGTCGCTGCCGCCGGAGATGAAATGAACCGCGAGGCGGCCGCCGGAAAAATGATCGAGCGTCGCAAGCTGGCGCGCGGCCAAAGTCGGCGCGACGAAGCCCGGCCGATGTGCGAGCATGAAATGCACGCGCGACGTCACGCTCGCCGCATAGGCGATCGTGATGGTCGCGTCGGGACTGGTCGAACCGTGGGGCACGAGGATGCGGTCGAAGCCCGCGTTTTCGTGGGCTTGCGCGAATGCGCGCACGTAGTCGGTGTCGATCGCGGGACCTTGCGGAGCATGCGTCTCCGAGACCTTGCGTTGCTGGATCATGCCGATGAATTCGATGCTCACGGTAGCTCCTTTCCGGATATTCGTTTCGATGGAGAAATGGAAGCGGAAGCAGACGTGATGCGGTGCACGCCTGCGAGACGAATTCAGGCTATCACCGGGTTATGCAAACGATAAATATTATATTTAGCTAAAGATATAGAGCGTGCATGTTAGGGGCGACCGAAAGCTTTGCACCGAACGAGTGCGGCCGACACGAGTGCGTGCACCGATTGGCACTTTCATCGGCTCCAAATGGAGCATTCCTGCTCTCTTACAGGGATGTAAAAAAACTTCGCGATGACCCCGCTATACATCTGAAGAAATGGAGCGTGTTGCCGATAACCAGTTAGGTCCGGTACTGCGTTTCGCGTCGGCATGGCCTTGTGTTACAGCGGGCGCCAAAGCGGTGATGAACCGGCTTATCCGTTCGGGCTCTGACATTCTCAACAAAGCGAACTATGAATTTCGGCAATATGAAACTCGGCGCCAAGCTGATCAGTGCTTTCATCCTGGTTTCGATCATCAGCGCTGTTGTCAGCGGGATCGGCCTGCGCAACATGGCGGAGATCAGTGCGAACGCAGACAAGACGTATCGGCAGGACCTTGTCGGGCTCAACCTGATACAGCAGGCTAACGCCGACGTACTGCGAGTCGGTACCTATCTGCGCAACGCGGTTCTGGCCACGACGGCCGCACAGCGGGCTGGCTCGCTCGATCAAGCTGACAAGGCCCTTGCCTCGTCACGTGAGCACCTCAATCAGGCGGAGCCGCTCGTCTATACCGACAAAGGTAAGGCTACGTTCGCCGACCTCGATCAAGGTTGGCAGGACTACATCCAGGCCTTCAATGAAATGAAAGGCAAGATCAACGCCGCGGCGTTAGGGGATCGGGACAGCCTGACCGAATACATGCTGGGCGAGTACCACCGGAAGGGCTTCAAGACCCTCGTGCTGATGGGCAATCTGGTTGCCCTGAAACAGGCCGACGCGCAACGCACAGCTGAATCCAACGATGCCGTGTACGAGCAAGGTCGAAACCTGATGCTGGTCTTCGTGGCGATGTCCGTGTCGATCGGCGTGGGAATCGGCATATGGATGATGCGTAGCGTAACGCGGCAACTGGGTACGGAGCCGGCGACGGCTGCTGCGGTGGCCAGAAGCGTGGCGGCCGGCGACCTGAACATCAGTATCGCCCTGCGGCCCGGCGACACGAACAGCCTGATGGCGTCGCTGAAAGCCATGTGCGATGCCCTGGTGCGGGTCGTGTCAGAGGTGCGCGAGAACGCCGAAGGTGTTGCGACTGCGAGTGCGCAGATCGCACAAGGCAATCTGGATCTGTCGAGCCGCACGGAGCAACAGGCGGCGTCGCTCGAAGAAACGGCTTCCAGCATGGAGGAACTGACTGCGGCGGTCCGCCACAACACGGACAATGCAACGCAGGCTGCCACGCTCGCGGGTACAGCCTCGAGCGTCGCGCAACATGGCGGCGAGATCGTCGGGCGCGTGGTTGAGACAATGCGTGACATCTCAACCAGCTCGACCACGATGTCCGAGATCATCGGCGTCATCGAAGGCATCGCCTTCCAGACCAACATCCTCGCGCTGAACGCAGCGGTCGAGGCGGCCCGCGCGGGAGAACAGGGGCGCGGCTTCGCTGTCGTCGCCGGTGAAGTCCGCACGCTCGCGCAGCGCAGTGCCACTGCCGCGAAGGAAATCAAGGAGTTGATCTCCGACTCCGTAAGCCGGGTGGAGGCAGGCTCGGCGCTCGTCGAAGAAGCGGGTGGTGCGATCAAGGAAATCGTGCAGTCAGTGAAGCGCGTGACCGACATCGTGGGCGAAATCTCGTCGGCATCGAGCGAGCAAAGCACGGGTATCGAACAGGTCAATCAGGCGGTCAACCAGATGGACCAGGTCACACAGCAAAACGCTGCGCTTGTCGAGGAAGCGTCGGCGGCAGCCCAGACAATGGCTCAGCAAGCGGAAAGCCTGCGCAAGACGGTCGCATTTTTCAAGGTCAACGGCGAGAAGGCTGCTTCATCGCGAGCGACGACGCAAGCGGCAGTACCGCAACGGACGGCCCTGAACCGGGCCCCGTCCTCTGCCGTAACACCGGCAAAGGTTGCGAGGAGACCAGTCCCCTCTTCAGAAGGTCCGGTAGTCGTCGCCGCCGCGACTGAGACGGACTGGCAGAAATTCTGAGCGATTCCGACCGGTTCCGGGTGCTGGATGACGTCGATTCATACCGTCGGCGCGTGCCAGCCCCGCGGGAGTTGAGCGGGCGAAGATCCGCGATACGCGTGCGCCGGATGGTTATCAATGCGCCGCGGCGACTGCCTCAGGCACGCAGGCAGCGTGGATGATCAACAGTGCAGCCAGGGCGTGTGATTGTGGACGGAGACACCCGGGCCCGCCGGTCAAGCGGGTTCGAGGAAATAGCGTGATGCGCGACTGCACTCGACGTGCAGCGCCTTGAACGTCGTCTCGCCGTCTCCGCGCACTGGCCATCGCCGATCTCGTCTCGTGTCGCTCCGACATGCAGCGCGTGACGTGCAGATGCGCAGCGGTGAGATTCGATTAACGGTATCTCGTCAGATCGTAACCAAAACTATGGGATCGAACGCTCCGCTCAATGTGTCGAAAATGGTTGTGAAGTCGTTGGAGTCCGCCGGAATAGATCATGTGTTCCTGGTCCCGGGAAAACTGATCTATCCGCTGCTGGACGCAATCGACAACTCCCCCTTGATTCGCGGAATCGTAGGCGCTCACGAGACTGGCAGTGCTTTCATGGCCGATGGCTATGCACGCGCCAGCCGGAAATTCGGCGTTTGCGCGGGAATTTCCGGCCCGGGCACGATGAATTTCGTTCCCGGCATGGCTGCCGCTCACGCAGACCGGATCCCGATGCTCTATATTGCCGGCGGAATCTCGTCGCACGCGGAAGGCAAAGGGGCGTTCCAGGATGCCACGCCTGGAGGTATTTTTGAAAGCGGCGTGGTCAGAAGTCTGGTGACGGATATCGTCGAGCTAAAGAACAAGGAAAATACTCAGGCCGAGATGCGTCGTGCGACCGAAGGGTTGAACTGGATGCGTCGAGCGCAGTCATTCATCAGTATTCCCGTAGACGTTCAAAAGCAGGATGTCCTGCCCGGTCAGGACGTGGCACGGCAACCCTACGCTCACCGCGAATTTAACGCGTGCGAAGTGCCCGCGAACCGTGCCGCTCTCGAAGCCCTGTGCGACCAGTATCTGTTTCAGTCGAAGAAGGTCGCGTTTCTGGTCGGAAGTCGCGGCAATGATGCGGAAACTGCCAGGCTTCTTCTCGATGTCGCCGAAAAATTCCATATTCCAGTCGCAACGACGCTATCGGGAAAAGGTGCATTTCCTGAGCAACATGCCCTTGCACTAGGTGTGTACGGATTTTCAAGTCATTCGCGCGCTGCACGGGTGATCAACTCCGACGAACTTGATGTACTAGTCGTGTTTGGTAGCGACCTGAACCAGCGAGACAGCATGAACTGGAGCAGGAGGCTGGCAGAAGGGAAGGAGCTATTCATCTTCGATGACAGCTTCGATTCACCGGCGATGGGGCACATTTCGCGTCAGGGAATCTTCTCCGGAATTTCCGCGAGCTTCCGGTTGCTGGCTCAGAAAGCCGCGGACGACCCTCCCGGGCTGCCGCAAGCACTGCAAAGAAGAAAGGGGTGGATTGCCGAGATCAACGAGACCCCCCTGTACGACCACCAGTTTGAGCAGTCAGGAGCCCGAGTTTCCAGCGGTGACGAAGCGCTATATCCTGGAGACGTAGTTAAGCACTTGTGCCGGATGCTGCCGAAGGACAGCAACGTCGTGGTGGATTCCGGAGCCCACCGCATCTTCATGGCCCATTACTGGCTGTCGTCAGGTAAGGGCAACTACTTTTCGTCGAGCTCGCTCGCCCCGATGGGCTGGGCCATCGCAGCCGGAATCGGCGTCAAGCTCGCGGCCCCAGAACGCCCGTGTGTTGTGGTGACGGGAGATGGCTGCATGATGATGCACGGCATGGAGATTCAGACTGCGGCTCGATACGGCGTGAAGGTAATCTACGTGGTTCTGAATAACGCCGCGCATGGCGCAATCCATATCGACGCTATCAGGAGTGGTTCGATTTCAGAGCAGTTCACCAAGTTGCCCTCTCATAGCTGGTCGGCTTTTGCATCATCGATCGGTGTGGCCGCGCGCGCGGTTGAGCGCATCGACGAGCTTGATGGCGTATTGAGTGAAGCATGTCAATATGACGGCCCCTTTCTGATTGAAGTCATCACCGGAGTTTTCCCCGCGCCGAACCGGTACTATGCAGAAGCCGAAGCCTGTCCGTGAGATTCCATCCTTCAACGCGACAAAGCCAACCGCATTGCTGAACGACGCCGCAATCAAACCGTCTGAACGCCGCGCCGCAGTTGTCAACGAAATGTCATTCGAACCGCCTAAGTTTAGACGTTCGAGCCGATGGCAAGGCTCGACGCGGCGATGGGCACGCCGGGGCCTGCGCAATGCGCAAGAGAGGGATCGCGGCGCGTAGTCTGCTGCAACCATTGAACCGGTCAGTCAATCTCGTGGAGGCAAACCATGCTGTTCAAACGAGGAATTGCAGTTCTTGCCGTTGCTCTACCGCTCGCGGCCGCGCAAGCGCAAACCGTCGACATCACCGGCGCGGGCAGCACTTTTGCGGCCCCGATCTATAACAAGTGGGCTGACGCCTACCATAAGGCGGGAGGCGGCAAGGTCAACTACCAAGGCATCGGTTCAGCGGGCGGCATCAAGCAGATCCTCGCGAAGACCGTTGATTTCGCAGGTTCCGATGCGCCGATGAAGGACGACGAACTGGCGAAGACTGGCCTGTTCCAATTCCCGACCGTGGTCGGCGGCGTCGTGCCGGTCGTGAACCTGCCCGGCGTGAAGCCGGGTCAACTCATTCTGTCGGGTGCCGTGCTTGGCGACATCTATCTGAACAAGATCAAGAAATGGAACGATCCGGCGATCGCCGCGCTGAATCCGGGTATGAAGCTGCCAGATACGGACATCGCCGTGGTGCGCCGCGCCGACGGTTCGGGCACGAGCTTCATCTGGACGAACTTTCTGTCGAAGGTGAACCCGGAGTGGAAGTCGAAGGTCGGCGAAGGCACGACGGTGAACTGGCCGACCGGTACGGGAGGCAAGGGCAATGACGGCGTCGCCGCGTTCGTGCAACGCCTGCCGGGCGCGGTCGGTTACGTCGAGTGGGCATATGCGAAGCAAAACAACATGACCTACACCAGCCTGAAGAATTCGGCCGGTACCGTGGTTGCGCCAAAGACCGAAACCTTCAAGGCGGCCGCCTCGGGCGCGGACTGGAAGACGTCCTTCTATCAGATCCTGACGAACGAGCCCGGCAAGGACGCGTGGCCGGTCGTCGGCGCGACCTTCGTGCTGCTGCATGCGACGCAGGACAAGCCGGCGCAAGGCGCGGCAACGCTGAAGTTCTTCGACTGGGCGTTCAAGAACGGCGGGCAGGCTGCCAGCGATCTCGACTACATTTCGCTGCCGGATTCGGTCGTGTCGGAAATCCGCGCGCAATGGAAGACCAAGGTCAAGGACGCGGCGGGAAAGCCAGTGTTTCAGTGAAGGCCTCGGCGCAACCCGCCTCAAACAGCTCGTGATCGAGCATGGGCGAAATCAATTGACGCAGGTCAATTGACTGACGCATGAGGCGGGTAACGTGTGTGTGACGATCCTTTATCACCGCACGCTCGGAGCAGGCAATGGTCACGCGCAACGTCGAGGATGTCATCAGGCAGATTGCCACCGCTACCGACACTCCTGAGGAAACGGTCTCGCAGATGTACGCGCAGACGTGGATTGAATACAGCGAAGGTGCACGAATTACGGACTACCTGACGGTGCTGGTCGCTCGTCGTGTGCGGGACGACCTGCGTAGGCGGCAAGTGCGGGATTCGCGTTGAGAGTCGGTGCCGAGCGTTCAGGCTCGTCTACTTTTGATCAATCGCCGTTGTGCGATGCCGCCTCCGCGCCGAAGCGCTCGACAATGAATTCAATAGAGCTCCGAAGCTTCGGCGACGTCTGTCGCTCACGCAGATACAGCAGATTCTGTGGCCGCTCGGGCGCGGCAAACGCCGGCAGCAGTTCGATCAACCGCTTCGCTCGCAGATCCGCGGCCGCCAGAATCTCGGACAGCATTGCGGTGCCCTTGCCGCGCAACACCGCCCGTCGCAGCGCTTCAGGATTGTCGACCGCTTCGGTTGGCCGGCAATTTTTCTGATCAACGTGGGGCTGTTCGGGTCGATGGTGCGGCCGGAGCTCAATCATCTTGCAGAAGGATGGTTTGCATCTCGCTGCGATTCTGGCCGCCGTGGTGACGCTTTTGAGCCTCCTGAGCATAGTCATGGACCTCAGGATATCTGGATGAGACGCACAGACTATGCCCGACATAACGCGGGACGGCGCCAGGCGCGCAATGTGCTCGGAGATAGACCCGTTGATTGCTTTTGCGGCGAGGGCGTCGTGTGCATCGCACCATTGGCCGAAACCACAAGGAGAAATCGATGACCCTGCTCATCTATCTGGTCGGATGGATCATTTTCATTGGCGGCGTCGCGTGGGGATTGATGGCGCTGCATGTCGCGCAGCACATCATCGCAATCGTGGCCGTGATCCTGCTCGGCATTGCGGTGATTACGGGCGCCACGCGTGCGCGTAATCGCGATCGGTCGCCATAGCCATTGGCGTTCGCTTGTCGGATCCATCAGGTGGGAACGCTCATCACTCGCCACGCTACGGCACGCTCGCGATGTACCATGTCTGCGTGAAATCTCACGCCGGATATCGTGGAGTACATCATGGGAAGCGCATGGAAACGCCGCTTCAAACTGTTTATCCAGCGTTTCTGGCAGCCAACCAGCGCGTGCATGACCTGTATGCCGGGGAGCTGGGGCAACATCATGAGCCTCACGCACTGGGCGATCGCATTCAAAACCGGCCTGCTCACCGGTGTGCTCGCCCTGCTGCTCACCTTCACGCCGGCGGCGAAGTGGTACGGGAATCGCTACAGCAACGCACTGCTCGTCGGTTGCCTGACCGCTATCGGCGATGCCTACTCTCATTTGAGCCACTACCGCTCTCATGTTCTCGAACACATCGCGACGGGGGTCGTGTCAGGCCTGTTTGCGCTCGCTGCGTCGTACCTGTTCGAGGATCGCGCGCGCCGCGTACGCGCGGCGTGGTCGCGTTTGTTCGGATAATAAGAGTTCCATCTCGAACATCGCGAGACCTCACGATGAGTGTTGCGCGTGACATGTTCGCGCCCGGATACATCGCGGTGAACTGGTCGCGTCAGTGCGGTGACGAAAGCAGTTTGAAGCGCTTCCACAGCTTCTTCAATGTCTGATGATCGGCAGCGACGCGTGACGCGAGGAAGCCGCGTGCGAACGCCGCGCCCGAGACTGCTTCCGGCGACGTTTTCAACAACGACTTCAGAAGCTGATCGGCGACGACGGCATCGTTGCGCCAGCCGAGATCATCCTGAAGCGCGGTGAGCGCGTCGACATAATGGCGAACGGCCTGCTTCGGGCATAGAGACGCGAAGAACTCGGTGGCGTATCGAACTTTTTTCGCCGCGATGCGGGCGCGGTGACGACGGTGATCGTCCAGATCGGCCAAACCCTTGCCACGTTTGATCAGTTTCTTGTGCCGACGACGCAGGACATCGGCGGCGAATGGCTTCACCGGGCCGCTGATTGCGTTGCGCTGTTCGTCGGACATCTCATCTCGCCAACCTTTGCGGTTCAACCAGAGCGCGAACTGGAGCGCGAGCCGCGTGTAGCGAACCGACTCGACCGCGGCAGCCGCGCGCTGCCGGTTGTTGACGGCAATCTGCTCGCACGCCTGTCTGACGGGCCGGATCTCGTCCGCATTGCCGTTGGCGCCGGCATGGTCGAGCGTCGACCCCGCAAGCACTGCCCAGTCGCGCGCGGCGCCGAGTTCCGAGGCAATCCAGCGCAACTCCTCGTCGAATCCGGACGAGGCGGGGATGACCTTCGCAAACAGGTCGAGAGCCGAACGCAAGCGGCGAAGTCCCACGCGCATCTGATGGACGCTCGATGGATCGTGGCCCGATACGACGCCCCGTTCATTCGCATGGACCTGGTCCAGACAGTTGCGCACAATTGCGCAGAACGCATCCTCGACCGAATCGCGTTTGTTCAGTCGCACTGGTTGCGCTTTCACCGCCTCGCTGTGCTCGTCGACGAGCAGTGCATACCCGATATCCGCCTTGCTGCGACGATCGATACACAGCGGCACAGTTTCGAGCATTTCCAGCGCGACGCGGTACAGCACATCCGGACTGCCCTGTTTCAGTTCCAGTTCCACCGCGGCGATCTGCACTGATCCCGAATCCGCTTCGACGCTTCCTTCGTCGAGAGCAAGCTCGAGTTCGTCTCCGGACGGCTGGCGCAGCACAAACGCTGATCGGTTGATCCGCGTGACGAACACCGGCTTCAGTTGGGCCGCAACGGTCTCGTCGCGAATCAGCTTTCCGCAGTCGCTGTCGTCGGGGATTTGATCGCACAGCAGCGTCAGATCGGGCGCGTCGCTATTCACGGGCATCTCGAACTCGTCCCGGTCGAACAATCCCGCCTTGGCCGATCCTTCGCGCTTCAGCGTCTGGATTTTGTCGTTGCCGACGGTGCGCACGCGCAGCGAAGCCCCGCACCAGTGAAATGAAAAATCGGGCGTATCGAAATAGGTGCTCGTCAGCAGGTGAGGCGTTCCCGCTGTGGCTTCTGATTGCGCAAGCATCGACGCGTTACGCAATTTACCGAGATCTTCCTTCGCAACGCGCAGCTTCAGTTCCCGTTCCATGCTGCCTCCGAAATGAGCGCCAGACTGTCAGACTACACCGGATTGGCTGGACCGCGTCGCGGCCGATCGTCCCCAGTGGCCTCAGATAAGTTGGACACGGAAAAAGTGGATGAGACGGTGGACGAGCCTGGCGCGAATACCTGTACACGTTGGCACATCTTGATTAGGAAATGATCATTTCCTATAATCGCCGTATGACTACACGCAACCATGCCGCCAGACAGGCACGTGCTCCAGGTCGTCCACGCGAATTCGACATGGACGTCGCGCTGGACGGCGCAATCCAGATTTTTCGCGAGCGCGGTTATCAAGGGACGTCTCTTGGCGATCTCGGGTCCGCGATGGGGCTCACGGCCGGCAGTATCTATAAGGCGTTCGCAGATAAGCGAGCGGTATTCCTTGCCGCGCTCGAGCGCTACATCCACCTACGAAATGGCCAGTTGCAGGGCCTGCTCGACGCGGAGCAGACCGGCCGCGACAAGGTACGGGCCATTCTGCGGTTTTATGCTGAGTCTGCAATTGGCGATGAGGGCAAGCGGGGCTGTCTCGTAGTCGGAAGTGCAGTCGACCTGCTGGCCTTCGACGATGAGATCGCGAGTCATGTGGTCGCATCTTTGCAGCGAACGGAGCGTCTGTTGTGTCGTTTGATCCGAGTGGGCCAGACAGACGGTTCGATCGCGTCCGCCGTGGATCCAGACGCTACCGGCCGCGCTCTGCTGAGTCTGACGCAAGGTTTCAGGGTCGTCGGCAAAGTCGGGCGATCCCGGGCACACATGATGGCGGCGACGGATCAGGCCATGCGTCTGCTGGACTAATCACGGCAAGACATAGCATCGCATGACCTCCGCGTGCCGCTCGCCCTATTAGGAAATGATTATTTCCTAACATTATCCGCCGATGAGAAAAACCGCTCAACGGTGTCATCCCCCAACCCAGAGGAGTCTCGTTCGTGAAAACACATCACTCGCCCATGCCATCAGGGAGTTCCGGAATCGTAAGCACGTTGCCAGTAGCAAGGCCCGTGGCGGGGCTAGCAGGATTCGAGCACAAGTTCGCAACCGTAGACGGACTGAGGCTGCACTACGTCACCGGTGGAAACCCACAGGGCGACGTGGTCGTGTTGCTCGCGGGCTTTCCCGAGAGCTGGTTCGCCTGGCGCAAAGTGATGGGACTGCTTGCAAAGACCTACCGAGTCGTCGCACCGGACCTTCCCGGACAAGGTGATTCGGATCGTCCGATGGACGGCTACGACACGCAAACCCTTGCGAGCCATGTTCACGGTTTGCTCCAGCAACTGGGGATCACCCGGTACTGTCTTGCTGCACACGACATTGGAGCGTGAGTGGCTTTTCCTTACGCCGTAATGTTCGGCGACAAGGTCCGGCGACTCGCGCTGCTGGATGCGGGGATCCCCGGCGTGACGTTGCCTGATGCGTTGCCGAGCGCGCCCGGGCGTGCATGGCGCACCTGGCATTTCGCATTTCACGGGCTACCGGACCTGCCGGAAGTGCTGCTCGCCGGCAAGGAACGTGAATACCTCGACTGGTTTTTGCGGCGAAAGGCGGCCAATCCCGATACTTTCACTGACGCCGATATCGATGAATATCTACGCATTCTCAAGAAAGACGGCGGCTTACGCGCGGGCCTTGCGTATTACCGGGCCGCGCATGTGTCCGCCCAACAGAATGCAGAACTGAAGCAACGAGGCATGCTCGACCTGCCACTGCTGACGCTCGGTGCCGATCAAGGTTCCATCGCCGATATGGCAACACCTTTGAGAGCCTTTTTCACCGACGTCAAAGGCCGCACCATTAGTCACTGCGGGCACTTCATTCCAGAAGAACAACCGCGCGCGGTCGCTGACGAACTCACTGCGTTCTTTGGAAGCGGAGAGGGGTAACGGGGCTACGCGGGCGCAAGATGCCGCGCATGGGTCAGGCGATGCGGGCGTGCTGTACGACGATCCATGCGGACCACACAAGCAACGCAATGCCGAGCGGCTTGCCGATGGACCTGCCCCAGCGGAAATTCTTCTCGGCCGACATGATCGCGCCCAGCGCCAGCATCCAGCCGACGCTGCCAGTGCCGACCGCGAACATCAGCAGCATCAGGGCCCAACAGCAGCCGACGCAGAAAGCGCCGTGACCGATGCCGAGCGCAAAGCTCTCGCGGCGCGCGCTCCTGCCACGCCAATGCTCGGTGATGAACATCAGCGGGGAGCGGCATTTGTCGAGACATCGATGCTTGAGACTGCTGAACTGATAAAGGCCCGCGAGCCCGACGATCGCGGCGCCGATCAGCCAGCCGTTTGCAAGCAAGCTCGCAGACTGGTCCACGACCAGATGGAGCGCCGCGTCGAAGCCGTGCGCGAGCACGCCGAACAGCGCCCACGTCGTCGCATAACCGACGATCAGAAGCGCCATCAGCGTGCGCCGGTTTGCGCGCGCGATGGTCATCCGCCGGAAGGTGTCGAAGAGCGGGAAGGCGGTCGGCAGCATCATCGCCGCGATCATCAGCAGCCATGCGACGCTGTGCAGCAATGCCGCAATCGTGAGGCTCGCGCCGGGCACCTCACGGCATATCGCGCCGACGAGCGGCAGTTCGGCCCAACTCGCATGATGCAGAAAACGCGCATAGGGCCCCGCATCCCATATCCATAACGCGATCCACGCGCTGCCCGTCAATGCGACGAAAAGCGGCGCGAACAGCCGCGAGCGTGCGAGCATCTTCACGACGCGAAGCTGAACGATCCCTGAATGGCGTTATGTCCGGTCAAGGCGAGGTCGAGATCGAGCTTTTCGTGCCGCAGGCGGAATGCGTTCGCCTTGCCGACGAAAGCCGGGGAACCGGGTATCGTCGAAAAGATGCTTTCGACCAGTTTGGTCGGCTCGCCGGTCGGGCCGCGATAGGGCTCCAACTCGGCCTCGATGGCTTCACCGACTTTCATCCTGCCCTTGCCGTCGACGACTGCGTATTCGATCGGCGCGCGTTCCACGGACACGACTTCGCCGATCAACTGCACGAGATCCGCGATGGGGCCACCGCGCTCGCCACGGTGCACGCTAACCAGGGCGTCGAATTGCGCGTCGCTCGCGCGCTCGTCGACGAACATCGCGACGCGCCAGCCGCCTTTGAGCACGTTGCCGGGAATGAACGCCGCGAACGCGATCGTCAGGCCCGATACATCGACGCCGTCGATCATGCCTTGATCGTAGTGGTATGCAAGCGCGCTGCGGCAAATGCCGTTATCGGGATCTTCTCCGATCCAGCACGGACACAGCACCTTGCATTCACACACTTCGAGGATGCTGCCCATCAGTTGATAGCTCATTCACGCCTCCGCTGCCGGTTGGATCCGGCTGGGAAGAACATCGCCGGACATCCTCTGTTGTAGCTGTTAAGCGGGCAGTAATCAAAGCCTTCGGGGCGCTGCGAATGATTGAAGCGGCTTACACAGTCGGCGCTTTTGCGGTACAGGACGGGGGGCGCGGAGTCCGGTTGGCGGTCCTGAAGCGCACGGCGCATCGACGATTTTCGCAACTGACTCTTATATAAGACATAAGACATTTGACCTTGCGTGGGTATTGCAATTAAAATCGCGATCGAAGCAGTGCCCGGCACAGCTTGGAGTGCCTTAAAAGCCTTTCCCTGAAACGCAAATACCAGCAGGTCCCCCATGCTTGAAAATTTTCGTGCTCACGTGGCCGCACGCGCCGCGCTCGGCATTCCTCCCTTGCCGCTGACGGCTCAGCAAACCGCCGAGCTGGTCGAACTCCTGACGAACCCGCCCGCTGGCGAAGAGCAGACGCTGCTCGACCTGATCGCTAACCGCGTGCCCGCTGGTGTGGACGAAGCCGCCCGCGTGAAGGCAGGCTTCCTCGCGGCCGTGGCCCAAGGCCAGACCGCCTGCGCGCTGATCTCGCGCGCCCGTGCCACCGAACTGCTCGGCACGATGCTGGGCGGCTACAACATCCAGCCGCTGATCGAACTGCTGTCCGACGCCGAAGTGGGCACCGTGGCCGCCGACGCGCTGAAGAAAACGCTGCTGATGTTCGACCAGTTCCACGACGTCAAGGAACTGGCCGACAAGGGCAACGCCAATGCGAAGGCCGTGATGCAGAGCTGGGCCGACGCCGAATGGTTCACGAGCCGTCCGGAAGTGCCGCAAAGCCTGACCATCACCGTCTTCAAGGTGACGGGCGAGACCAATACCGACGACCTCTCGCCAGCGCCGGATGCCACCACCCGTCCGGACATCCCGTTGCACGCGCTGGCGATGCTGAAGAACGCGCGTCCCGGTATCACGCCGGAAGAAGACGGCAAGCGTGGCCCGGTCAAGTTCATCGAGTCGCTGAAGGAAAAGGGCCACCTGGTCGCCTACGTGGGCGACGTGGTCGGCACCGGCTCCTCGCGCAAGTCGGCGACCAACTCGGTGCTGTGGTTCACGGGCGAAGACATCCCCTTCATCCCGAACAAGCGCTTCGGCGGCGTGTGCCTCGGCAGCAAGATCGCCCCGATCTTCTACAACACGATGGAAGACGCTGGCGCTCTGCCGATCGAACTCGACGTGTCGCAGATGGAAATGGGCGACGTGGTCGAACTGCGCCCGTACGAAGGCAAAGCCCTGAAGAACGGCGCAGTGATCGCCGAGTTCCAGGTCAAGTCCGACGTGCTGTTCGATGAAGTGCGCGCCGGCGGCCGCATTCCGCTGATCATCGGTCGCGGCCTGACCGCCAAGGCACGTGAAGCGCTGGGCCTCGCCCCGTCGACGCTGTTCCGCCTGCCGCAGCAGCCCGCCAACAGCGGCAAGGGTTTCTCGCTGGCGCAGAAGATGGTCGGCCGCGCTTGCGGGCTGCCGGAAGGCGAGGGCGTCCGTCCGGGCACGTACTGCGAACCGAAGATGACCTCGGTCGGCTCGCAGGACACCACGGGCCCGATGACCCGCGACGAACTGAAGGACCTGGCGTGCCTCGGCTTCTCGGCCGATCTCGTCATGCAGTCGTTCTGCCACACCGCCGCTTATCCGAAGCCGGTGGACGTCAAGACCCACCAGACGCTGCCGAACTTCATCAGCAACCGTGGCGGCATCGCGCTGCGCCCGGGCGACGGCGTGATCCACTCGTGGCTGAACCGCATGCTGTTGCCCGACACCGTGGGCACCGGCGGCGACTCGCACACGCGCTTCCCGATCGGCATCAGCTTCCCGGCCGGTTCGGGTCTGGTCGCCTTCGCGGCCGCCACCGGCACGATGCCGCTGGACATGCCGGAATCGGTGCTGGTCCGCTTCAAGGGCAAGATGCAGCCGGGCGTGACCCTGCGTGACCTCGTCAACGCGATTCCGCTGTACGCGATCAAGCAAGGCACGCTGACGGTTGCCAAGCAAGGCAAGAAGAACGTCTTCTCCGGCCGCATTCTCGAAATCGAAGGCCTGCCCGATCTGAAGGTCGAGCAAGCGTTCGAACTGTCGGATGCTTCCGCCGAGCGCTCGGCCGCCGGTTGCACGGTGCACCTGAACAAGGAGCCGATCATCGAATATCTGAACAGCAACGTCACGCTGCTGAAGTGGATGATCGCCCAGGGCTACCAGGATCCGCGCAGCCTGCAGCGCCGCATCAAGGCGATGGAGCAGTGGCTGGCCGACCCGCAACTGCTGTCGCCGGATGCCGACGCCGAATACGCAGCCGTCATCGAGATCGATCTCGCCGACATCCACGAGCCGATCGTGGCCTGCCCGAACGATCCGGACGACGTGAAGACGCTGTCGGACGTGGCCGGCGCGAAGATCGACGAAGTGTTCATCGGCTCGTGCATGACCAACATCGGTCACTTCCGCGCCGCGTCGAAGCTGCTGGAAGGTAAGCGCGACATCCCGGTCAAGCTGTGGGTGGCCCCGCCGACCAAGATGGACCAGAAGCAACTGACCGAGGAAGGCCATTACGGCGTCTTCGGCACGGCGGGTGCGCGTACCGAAATGCCGGGCTGCTCGCTGTGCATGGGCAACCAGGCACAGGTGCGCGAAGGCGCGACGGTCATGTCGACGTCGACCCGTAACTTCCCGAACCGCCTCGGCAAGAACACGAACGTGTACCTCGGCTCGGCGGAACTGGCGGCGATCTGCTCGCGCCTGGGCAAGATCCCGACCAAGGAGGAGTACATGGCCGACATGAGCGTGCTCAATGCCAACGGCGACAAGATCTATCAATACATGAACTTCGACCAGATCGAAGACTTCAAGGAAGTCGCCGACGCCGTGACGATGTAAGTGTGCTGTCGGACTACGGCGTGCGGTTCGCGTCGTAGCGCCACGAAATGGCGCCGTGGGCTGAATGCCTGCGGCGCCATTTTTTTTGCGGCGTTCGAGTCGAGGTCCGCGCGGGCCAGCCTCGCCGGGATCGCAGAGGAATCTCAGGGGCTAGCGATAGCCGATCCGCATCGCAAGACAAACCCCGCGACCTGGTCCAACGCGTATCGGGCGCTTGCAAGCTCGTCGGTCGAGCGTTGGAACACGTGATGGAGTCCCTCGTAGATTTCCAACTGCACCGTGTTTCCCCGCTGTGCAGCGGCAGCCGCGTAGCGCCGGGCGTCGTCGAGCAGCAGTTCGTCCGTACCGACCTGAATGGCGATCGGCGGCAGATGTGCGGGAACGTGGTACAGCGGCGACGCGCGTCGGTCCGCGGGATCGGCTGACCCAAGGTACGCGGCCGCGGCATCGGCGAGTATGGGCCGCGTCAAGACCGGGTCGCGGGTCTCCTCACTGCGCGACGACGGGCCCGTCAACGCAAGATCGAGCCACGGCGAAAAAGTGGCCACACAAGAAACGTTCATCGACCGACCTCCATCAGCGCCCAGCGCCGCAAGCGCGAGCCCGCCGCCTGCCGAGTCGCCAACCAGCGCGATGTCGCGAATGCCTGACTGCGCCATCCACCGCAACGCTTCGATCACGGCATCGTATGCCGCGGGAAACGGATGCTCGGGCGCAAGCGGATAGTCGAGAACGAAGGTGTCGATGCCGGCACGCACGGCGATCTGACTCGCCAGGCCGCGATAACCGGTGGCAGACCCGAGTACGAACGCGCCTCCGTGCAGAAAGAGGATCGCGCGGCCGGCCACGGCGGATTCGGGCCGAATCCACCAACCCTGTACGTCCGCGCTCTCGACTCTTTGAAGATCGACGCCATCCGCAATAGGCGTTTGCGCCGTCATCGCGTCGTAGGCCTCACGCGAGGCTCCGCCGAATTCCGCAAAGAGTCGCTGAGTACGGTCGAGCACCGATATCGCCGCCTCGCGGTCGTCGTCACTCAAGGGGTGCCGCATCTCGATCAGGTTGATCTGCTGTACGACGCTCATCACTTGCTCCTTCGTTAGCGGTGGTCGATGGGCAGACGATATCGATTCCACAGAGCGTCCAGAAGAAGGCCGAACGGAATACAATCAATTCCATTCTGGAAGTTTTGGGAGGCAAGGGGTGGACCGTCTGGATGCGCTCAAACTTTTCGTCCGCATCGTCGAGAGCGGGAGTTTCGCAGCGGCGGCGCGCGAAATAGGCGTGGGCCAGCCCGCGGTCAGCAAGCAGATCGCGTCGCTCGAACGCCATCTTGGCGCGCAACTGGTCAGGCGCACGTCGCGCAGCATGACGCTGACCGAGACGGGACAATCGGTCTATGAAGCGGGTTTGCGCATCATTGGAGATTTCACGGAGCTCGAATCGTCCGTCGGGCGCGGTCAGGTTTCGCCGGCCGGGATGGTCCGGGTCACCGTGGCGCCGGTTTTTGGCCGGCTGCATGTGGTGCCGCGCCTGCCGGCATTTTTCGCCAGGTATCCGAACGTATCCGTGGACCTGTCGGCAACGGAGCGAACCGTCAATCTGGTCGAGGAGGGCTTCGACCTTTCGATCAAAAGCGGGCGGCTTGCCGACTCTTCGATGATTGCAAGGCAGCTGGCATCGAGCCCAGTCGTTGTCGTCGCAACGCCGGATTACCTCGAAAAACACGGGCGCCCCGAACGGCCACAGGAGCTCGCCCGACATGCCTGCGTCGTTTTCGCACCGCTGCGCGAGCCGCGGGCGTGGCGCTTCGAAAACGTCGACGGTCCCGACTTGCACGTCCCGTCCGGCAATTTTCACACCGGCGACGCGGAACAGATTCGCGCTGCCGTGCTCGCCCATATGGGACTGGTTCAAGCGCCGGCGTGGCTCTTTGCACCGGAGATCGCGAGCGGTGCGGTCGTCAGCCTGTTGCCGGATTTCGCGCCGGCGCCGATGCCCATCCACGCCGTTCATCCTGCCGGCCGACGATTGCCGACCAAGACCCGCGTATTTATCGATTTCGTTTCGGAAATTCTCACGTCCGATCTCGGTCCGGCCTTTGTCCCGGTCAGGATCTAGCGAGTATTCCGCCGACACCGGATCATGCCGAACAGGGATCGCGGTCCGGCCTTGCCGCGCCGAAGCCGATCCCCCGTCGACAAGGCACTGAACCCGTCCGACAATGCTTTGCGAAACACGGTCGAACGGGCTGCGATCCACGCGTCTTTTTCCAAATGCGGCGTGGGTCCCAGGTGGTCGTCCGCGATTTTTTTGACGCCCCTGTCCGTCAGCATGCGGCCCGCGCGTCATTGTGATGGCGGCCGACGCAATTCATCCGCCTCAACCCCATGACGGAGGCTCAAATGGAATACCTGTTGATGATCTACTCGGAAGAAAACGGCTGGAACAAGATGACCGACAGCGAGCGGCAGCAAGGCGTTGCCGCCTATCACGCGTACACCGAATCGTTGAAAAAAGCGGGGGCTCTGGTGGGGGCCAACCGGCTGCAGCACACGAACACGGCCACCACGGTGCGGCTCGTCGACGGCAAGCCGCAGGTGCTCGATGGACCGTATTCCGATTCGAAGGAGCAACTCGCCGGCTACTACCTGATCGACGTGCCGAACCTCGACGCGGCGATGTCGTGGGCGTCGCGTTGTCCCGGCGCGGCGCACGGCGTCATGGAGGTGCGCCCGGTCTGGACCGCGCCTTACGAGGCACCCACTGCATGAGTGCGTCCGGCGGCGCCCTTGGCGATGACGGCGCCGCGCGTTCGATTGCCGAGGCGGTCGCCCGCCGCAGCTACGGCAAGCTCGTCGCGCTGCTGGCAATGCGCACGCGCGACGTCGCCGCAGCCGAGGACGCGCTCGCCGACGCATTCGCGGCCGCGCTCGCGGACTGGCCGGAGCACGGCTGTCCCGCGAGTCCCGAAGCGTGGCTGATGACGGTTGCGCGCCGCCGGGCGATCGACGGCGCGCGTCGCCGCCAGGTCGGCGACGACGTGGCGAACCAGCTGATGATCCTCGCCGACCAGATCGACGAGAGCGAGGCAGGCGCGTTGCCCGACCGGCGGCTTGCGCTGCTGTTCGCGTGCACGCACCCTGCGCTCGAGGCCGCGATTCGCACGCCGCTGATGCTGCAAGTGGTGTTGGGGCTGGAAGCGAAGACGATTGCGTCGGCGTTCCTGATGTCGCCCGCCGCGATGAGCAAACGTCTCGTGCGGGCGAAGACGAAGATCCGCGAGGCGGGCATTCCGTTCAGCGTGCCCGAGCGCGAGGAGCTGCCCGGCCGGCTCGACGCGGTGCTCGAAGCGGTCTATGCGGCGTATGCGGAGGGCTGGACGGATCCGGTCGGCGGCGATACCGAGCGGCGCGACCTGGCGGACGAGGCGCTGTATCTCGCGCGACTGCTCGTCGAGCTGCTTCCTGACGAACCCGAGACGTTGGGCCTGCTCGCGCTGATGCTGTTTGCTCAGGCGCGACGTGATGCGCGACGCGATGCGGCTGGCGACTACGTTCCGCTGTCGGCCCAGGACCCTGCAACGTGGAACGCGCCGATGATCGACGCGGCGAACGCACTGCTGCGGCGCGCGAACGCGCTCAACGCAATCGGGCGCTTTCAGCTCGAGGCCGCGCTGCAGTCGGCGCATGTGGATCGCTGCCGGACGCGTCGCCCGAACTGGGACGAAATCGTGCAGCTCTACGATGGGCTGTTCGCCATTGCGGCGTCGCCGGTAGTGGCTGTGAACCGCGCGCTTGCCGTGGCCGAACGCGACGGCCCGCAGGCGGCGCTCGACGCGCTTGCGCCGTATGCGGACGACCCGCGGCTGGCCGACTACCAGCCCTACTGGGCCGCACGCGCCAACCTGCTCGCGCGCACCGGCGCGACCGCGCAAGCACTCGGCGCGTACGATCTGGCGATCGGTCTGGAGCGTGATCCGGCCGTGCGTCGGTTCCTGCAGCGCAAGCGAATGGAGCTTGCATCGGCGAGCAGTTAGCGGCGCGGGGTGCGTTTGCCTGCTTCGTCAGGTCGGGCGTGGCGGCTTGGCCCCGACAGGCCTGCGCCTGAACTTCACCGCTCCGGCTGCAACAGCCCCCAGCTCACGAGAATCGCCTGGATGCTGCGCGCGTAGGCGTCGCGCTCGTGCGGCGATTCCGAGTGATACGCTCCGATTGCGCGCCATGTGTTGCCGTATCGCACCATCTTCTGCTTGAGCAGCCACGCGGCTACGAAGATATTCACGCACGGGTCCGTCAGCGCGCGGTGCGGAATGCCCCGGCTCTCGAGTTCAGGAAAGTGGATCGAATTGATCTGCAGTTGTCCCACGTCGATCGAACCGTTGGCGTTGCGGTTGATGGCGCTCGCGTCGCCTTTCGATTCGCGCCATGCCACGGCGCGCAGCACGTGCGGATTGACGCCCTGGTAAGCGCCGGCCTTGTCGAAGCAATCGTCGGCGGACGGAGCGGCTTGCGCGGCCGAACTGCCGAGCGCCAGCAGCGCCGCCCAGGCGCATATGGCCCACGACCGCAAAGGGCGGAAGGCGTTGGTCTTCTGCTTGTCCATGGGTCGGGGCTCCAGGTCCTGCTTTACTGCGCCAGCGCGGAATCGAGCTGCCGCTCGATGTCCTTGAGATAGGTGCGCGACTCATCGGAGACGACGAGGCGCGGCGTCGGCATCGCGCAGCGGCAATCGTGCTGGTGCGTCTTCTTCTTGTTGTGCGACGTGGAGCGCGGCGCGGGAAGGTCGTCGTCGTCGCCGGTGGAGGGCGGCAGCATGGAGAGCGTGGGCAGCGGCGGGTAGACCTTGTCCGCAGAGGCTGTGGTGGCAGCGGCGGCAGTGCCGGCCGCAGTCGCAGGCGCGCTGGCAGCGGGCTGGCCCGCCCATGCGGCCGAACCTAAGCATAGCGATGCCGCGGCGAAAGCAATCAGGCGCATCGTGTCAGCTCCCCGCATGTAGCGGCTGGATCGAGACGCTGTACGTCTGGTTCGCGCCGGTCGTAAGGTTTTCGAGCGTGGGTTTGAGCCCCTGCTGCGGCACGCCCCGCCAGATCGCCTGGTTGATGTACTTGAAGTCCTGGCCCAGCGCCGTTACACGGATCACAGTGGGCTGCTTCTGCGCGGCGGCGAGCGCACCCGCCTTGGCGAGCACCGTAGTCAGTTGCGGATCGCGCGCGCCGAGTGCATCGGCGGGAATGTCGAACTTCATGATCACGTTCGACACCGCAGGTTTCTCGGCTTGAGCCGTATTGGGCTGCTGCAGTTGTGCGCAGCCTGTTACAAACATTACGGCAAGTAAGAGCACGGCGCGCGTCACGTCGGGGTCTCCAAAGTTTCGTGGCGATGTACGCGTTTTCGGCTTGGGATGCTGAGACTTGATACCTGGGGGCAAACGTTTGCGAAAAAGAAAGAGTTCGCTCTCGCGGCGCCGCTTCCCGGAAGGTTGCTGCGTGCACCTCCGCCTTCGAGCAAAGAACTTCTTGCCCTGTCGGGTAAAGCCACAGCGATTGCTACGCGTACGCTCGTCGCGACGCGATCGACCTGACGCCCCAACCCGACGAACCGACTCACGCATACCGCGCGAGAAACATATCCGCCGCCGCTTCCGCGATCCTCTTCTGCTCGCTGGCATCGAGCGGCACTTGACCCATCGCCACTTGCGGCCAGAAGGCAAAAGCCTTCACGAGCCCCTGCAACTGCAGTGCTGCGAAGACGGGGTCCTCGGTCTTGATGCGGCCGTCCGCGGCAGCCGCCCGGAGCCACGCCGTCAGATCCTCCTCGCGTTCCCCCATGCGAGCGACCATCTCGCGTGCGCGCTCCGGCGAATGGATGCCAGCCGCGATCGCCACCCGTGCAAGCGACAAAAAGGACTCGTCGTGAAGCAGCCGCAGCTTGCGCTCCAGCAGCTCGAGCAACTGCGCGCGCAACGGTTGGTCGGCGCGATAAGAGGGCGCATCGCCGTCCTGGCTCGCGTCCCACAATTGCTGGAGAATCGCCGCGAAAAGCGCTTCCTTGCTCGGGAAATGGTTATAGACCGTGCGCTTCGAGACATTCGCGCGGGCGGCGATGCGGTCCATGCTGGTTGCGTCGTAGCCGGCCGCGAGGAATTCCTCGATCGCAGCAGCGACGATCGCGACGCGCTTTCGGTCAGTCAGACGTTGGGGGCGGGGACTGGATTCCATCGAGCGATTTTACACTGGCCAGTTTACTTTTCTTGAAAAGAAACTACACTGCCGAGTGTAAATTTTCTTCGAAGGTCAACTTCATGACGTCGCTTCCCGCTTTTGTCCGCCGAATGCTCGGCGTGAACGCCGCACAGCGCAGCCGCGCGAGGTTCAGCCTGTCGCCGCAGCATGACGGCGAGCGCTTCCGCAACGTCAAGCCGCGTCCGGCGGACAGCCTGCGCAAAACGCTCGGGCTAGCGTGGACGGTGTTGTTCAACAAGCCGAGCGGCACCGTGCCGGCCGACGCGTTGCCGGTCGAAACGCTGACGCGCGCGCAACTCGACATGGCGCCCGACCGCAGCCTGTACCGGCTCGGTCATTCGACGATGCTGCTGAAGTTGCGCGGCAAGTTCTGGCTGACCGATCCCGTGTTCGCCGAGCGGGCGTCTCCGTTCCGCAATCTCGGTCCGAAGCGCTTTCATGCGCCGCCGATCTCGCTCGACGATTTGCCGCCGCTGCGCGGCGTGATCCTGTCGCACGATCACTACGACCATCTCGACCGCGAAACCGTGCTGATACTGGCGCAGCGTACCGAGGTGTTTTTGACGCCGCTTGGGGTCGGCGACCGGCTCATCGAATGGGGTATCGATGCGGCGAAGGTCCGGCAGTTCGACTGGTGGCAGGGCACGGCGGTCGAGGGCATCGAGTTCACCGCGACGCCCGCGCAGCACTTCTCCGGGCGCAGCCTGTTCGACGGCAACCGGACGTTGTGGGCGTCGTGGGTGATCGTCGATCACGATTTGCGCGTGTTTTTCAGTGGCGACACCGGTTACTTCGATGGTTTCAGCGAGATCGGCGAGCGCCTCGGACCATTCGACGTCACGTTGATCGAGACCGGCGCGTACGACGCGATGTGGCCATACGTCCATATGCAGCCCGAAGAAACCGTGCAGGCGCATATCGACCTGCGCGGCCGCTGGCTCGTGCCGATCCATAACGGCACCTTCGACCTCGCGATGCATCGCTGGCAGGAGCCGTTCGAAAGGGTGACGGGGCTGGCGCTCGCGCGCGGCGTCGCGCTGTCGACACCGCGCATGGGCGAGCGGCTCGATTTGACCGCGGTGCATCGCGGCGAACGCTGGTGGCGCGACGTTGCGCAAACCGCTCCAGTGCCGAAGGCTTCGTGGCGGATGTGCGCGTCGCGCGGGGTCGAGGAGGGGGAGTCGTCCTGAGGTCGTTGGCACCGCCACGTTTTTGCGGCGGACGAGAGCGCCCGAGCGAACTGTTTCGCGGCGGCGCGCCGGTGCGGCGCGGGCACGTTGCCGTTCCCGCCGAAGCGCTCGCGACCTCGAAGTACGCTCCGTCGGAACTGTCCGCCGCGGCGTGATACGCAACCGTCGATCTGCGGGTTAATTCTTCAGGTCGGCGAGAATGCGTTCCGCGAGAAAATCGCACACAGGTCGTTTCGAAGCAGCACTTCGCGCCAGCACGACTTCAAGCGTGCCGATTTCCGGCAGGCCATTCGCGGCTCCCAGCAGCGAGAAGTGAGCCGGTACCGCGCACTTGGCCAAAGGAGTCACCGCGAGTCCGGCCTCGGCCATCGTCAGCAGACCCAGCAGACTCGGACTTTCATACGAGGTTCGATACGTGATGCGCGCGCGCTCCAGGCTCCGGATGGCTTTCTCCCGCGCGACGCTGCCGGGCAAAAACACGGCGATGGGCAAGGGCCTTTCACGCCAGATCTCGGTCGCGCCTGGCGCGGCGGCCCAGACCATCGGTTCATGACGCAGGAACTCGCCGTGCAATCCTTTCACGCGCGTCGCGCAGACGAGATCGACCGTGCCGTCCTTCAACATGGGCTCGAGAGCGACGCTTGGCAGGCCCACTACCTGAATCTCCGCCTTCGGATAGGTCGCCGAGAATTTCTTGAGGATCGGCGGGAACAGTGACGTCGCATAGTCGTCAGGCACGCCGATCACCACGCGTCCGGTCACGTCGGGCCGTACCACCGCCGCCCACGCTTCGTCGCGCAGGGCGATCATCCGTCGCGCGTAGGTCAACAGCATTTCGCCGTCCTGCGTCGGCACCACGCTGCGAGGCTTGCGCACGAAAAGCGCCTTGCCGAGCGCCGTCTCGAGCGTCTTGATCTGCATGCTCACCGCCGATTGCGAACGATGCACGACCTGCGCCGCGCGACTGATCGTGCCGGCGTCCGCGACCGCGATGATCATGGACAGCACGTCCAGATCGAGCGCTTTCATTTCCGTTGCCATGATCGTTGATATCAGAAAAGTAGATCGATTCCATCAATATTATGCGATTTTCTTTTGCGAAGACACCCTCGATAGTGGCGGCAAAGGAGCCCAGTGATGAATGCACGTATCAGCCCATCGATTCTGGCCTCGGCCTTTGGCGCGTCCGCGCCATCGTTTGTGACCACCGCATCGAGTCTTGCGATACCGTATGTCGAGTCCGGGCGCGGCGAGCCGATGGTGTTCGTGCACGGCTCGCTTTGCGACTATCGCTATTGGGACGCCCAGATGGCCTCCCTGTCGGGCCGGTTTCGCTGCTTCGCGCCGAGCTTGAGCCATTACTGGCCCGAGATCGATGCATTTGGACACAGCGACTTCAGTTGGGAGGCGCATGTCGAGGAAATTGCCGGATTCATCACGGCGCTCGACCTTGCTCCCGTTCATCTGGTCGGTCACTCGCGGGGTGGGTGCGTGGCTTTCCATCTCGCGCGAGAATTTCCGCGCCTCGTGAAAACGCTGACGCTAGCCGATCCCGGCGGCCCGCTGCAAACCGAACCGAGGGGGCAGCCCGCGTTCATGCCGCCGGCGACCAACGTGTTGCGCGCACGGGTCGCGGAACTGATCGAGCGGGGCGAGTTCGACGCCGGCTTGTCGATGTTCGTCGACTCGGTGAGCATGCCGGGTTTCTGGAACAAAAGCCCGGAGAGCTTTCGTCGCATGGCGCTCGACAATGCGCTGACGCTGCCAAAGCAGTTGCTCGATCCGCTTCCCGCCTATACGCCGGAAGCCGCGCGCGATATCAAGTGCCGTACGTTGTTGATCGATGGCCAGAAAAGTCCCCGTATGTTCCGCAATACGGTCGACAAGCTCGAACAGTGGATCGAGTTTGCTGAACGCGAAACGATCGACGGTGCGTCGCATGGGATGAATGTCGCGAGACCGGATGCGTTCAACAGGGCGGTTGCGACTTTCGCGGCGTAGCCCATAGGGCGCAGCCCGGCGCATCGCGCGCCTCTAATGTCGAGACACGGCCAGCAAGGTATCGATCTTGTGATCCTGGGCCAGCAACTCGGCCGCCGTACTCGAATGAACGACCGAGCCGCGCTCGAGCACCACGGCGTTGTGCGTGATGCCCAGCGCCTTGCGCGCGTTCTGCTCGACCAGAATCAATGAGAGCTGGTTGATGTCCTCGAGTATCGCCGTGTAACCGACGTAGATCGGCAGCAGGTCCTTGTTCAGGGTTTGGATAGCCTGACTACGGAGGCCTTCGGCTTGCAAGCCGACGATCTGTTCGACGGCACGGGCGTAGTCCGCGCTTTGCTTCACGAGCCGCGAGCCCACTTCCGGACGCGCCAGCGATTTCGACGGCTCCAGCCGAAGCACGCTGCCTCTTCATTGGGCGGCCAGCGGCAGCCGGACACAGTTCTTGCTCGCGTATTCATCGATTCATCTATTCGGCGGGGCCAGGCGCAAAGCCGGCACGCATAGTGCGGACACGCGCGCGCCGTCGTGCCAGCGGGCGACGCGGGCGCAGCGTCGAGCGACCCCGCGGTCACGACGACGCCCGATGCCATGCAACCGGGCCCTCGACCAAAAGGAGGACTTTCAATGAAAGACATCGATCTGAACCAGCGCGTCGAAGAAATCGAACTGGCTCTTTCCACGCTATTCGAGTCGCCGAAGGCGCCCGCGATCAGCAGCTACGACGACGGCCGGACGTTCTTCATCCAGGCCTCCTGGGTCGTCGAGTCCCATGGCGACACGACGCTGGATGCGCGATGCGTGCTCACACTCCACTTTTCGGATTCGCAGATTCAGCGTTACGCGCAGATGGACACGGCACAACGTATCCTCGTGCGCGAACGCCTCTGCCAAATGGTCCGCGATCGACTCCGAGCGGAAGGCGGTGAGCTGCCCTTGCGGGGAGAGTGCGCCGAAGACCTGCAGGTGGAGGATCGGCTGCTGGATGTCGACGATCAGCTCTGATCCATCGCGGACGGCGTCCGACCGCGGATTGGCGATTGGCTGTCCGAGCCGGCAGCCGCCTGCCAATCGAGTTGCGCCCGAATCTCCACGATGTAGCGAGGTCGAAAAGTGACTAGGATGATTCTTCGCTCGGGACCGGGGGCGGGAGCGACTCGAGCAACTTCACGAGCCTTGCCTGCTGCTGCGGAGTCAGTCCTTGAGTAGCGCTCACCTGCTGAACACGCGCGCGCCAGTAGGTCCGGCTGAACAACGAATCCGCGCCATCGGAGGACAGGATCCGTTCGAGATGGGAAATCGCATCTCCAGCGGTCAGGGGTGTATAGGGGCTCTCCCTGTCCGGGGGCCCTTTCTTGATTGTTGTTTTCATCCACTTCTCTCAGGTGGTGACCGGCTGGGTCCGGTCGTATACGTCCGGCTTCAATTGGCCGGTTCGTGCCAAACAACCCATGCGGGGCGCGCGCCCGCCAGCTACCCGGCGGGCCAGGTAGCATGACGCGCGCGGGGTCGCGTGGCGACGCGACCCATTGCAAGCGGCACGGCCCCGGTGTTCAGCAAAGCTCCGCGGCGGCCACCCACGGCATCGTCTGGAACTGCCTGAGAACGGTGTGCAGCGATCCGGAGAGCCTGTCGGCAAACGCGATCGTCATGTCTTCGACGTCATGTTTGCGGTTGCTCGTAATCCGTACGTCCTCGATGGCATCTGCGACCGGCATCAATACCTGCCACACCGCGGCGACCCGCATGCAGCCGCGCCTCGTACGAACCGTAATCTGATGGCCTGTGGCCTTTAGTTGTCCGGTGGTTTCCGGTGTCATTCTTCAGCCCTCTCGATGTATCTGATTTGTTATTGGCACGGACGATGCGCCTACATTCGCCCGCGCGGTTGATGCCACCACTCATGATGATCCAGATGTCGTAGCAGTCGTGCCCGTCTGCGCTCACGGCGATAGTGATCAATCACCATCAGCATTGCGATGCTGAGGGCCGAGCCCCCAATGATCAGGCCCATCCAGGTCTCACTCATGACACGTTCCTCTCATGGAAGCACAGGGGTGTTGCGTGAATGGTTCACGCCGCTTGGTCCGATGTTCCGGGGCGTACCGGCGCGGCGTGTCGCGTTACTGCATGTGCTGGCCACCGTTGATCGCGATATTGGAGCCGGTCACGAAGCCGGCATCGTCCGAGCAGAGATAGAGCACGAGCGCCGCGACTTCCTCGGGCTTGCCGAGACGTCCCATCGGGATATGCGGCAGGATCTTCGTATCGAGGATCTCCTGCGGAATCGCGGTAACCATCTTGGTGGCCAGGTAGCCCGGCGAAATCGTGTTGACGGTGACCCCTTTGCGCGCCACTTCCAGTGCTAGCGACTTGGTGAAGCCGTGCATGCCGGCCTTGGCCGCGGCGTAGTTGGTCTGGCCGACCGAGCCTTTTGAACCGTTGACGGACGAAATATTGACGATGCGCCCCCAGCCTCGTGCGACCATCTCTTCGCACAGCGGCTTGGTCATGTTGAAGATCGAATCGAGGTTCGTGCGAATGACCGCATCCCAGTTCACCTTGTCCATCTTCCTGAGGGTCATGTCTTGCGTGATCCCCGCGTTGTTGACCAGGATGTCGACCGGGCCGACCTCCGCCCGAATCTTGTCCGCGCAACGCAGGCATGAGTCGTAGTCGGCCACATCGACCGGGTAAGCGCGGAAGCTCCGGCCCTGAGTTTCCATGTCAGCCAGCCATTTGTCCGCACCGGTGTTGTTCGGCGAGTGCGTGACTACCACCGCATACCCTGCGTCGTGCAGTTTCGTACTGATCGCTTCTCCCAGGCCGCCCATGCCGCCCGTTACTACTACGATTCGTTTCGTCATCGTTTCCGTCCGTGATCGTAATGTCTGCGAGGATCGTAAATACCCAATGGCCGTCTCGCACACCCCGCCATTGCTTTGCCACAACGCGCTGCCGCCTCCAGCGTCGAGGGAGGAACGGCCGCGGCATTGATTGAACTGCGCGGGTTTTTATAGGCTTGTGGTATTGCGCGAATGGAGCCCGGTGCGTCAGCTCGCGGCGACATGCCGCGCCGGCGCACTGCTCAAAGATTCCAGATGCCCCGAAAGGTGTTTCTCGCCTGCCGGTTCAGGTTGGCGAGTTTCTGTGCCCTTCAAACGCTTCGCTGGCGAGCGAAAGAAAAATCGACGCATTCGTTCGGCAGAATTTCAGCAAAACTTCGGACGAAAGGTCTCTCATTGCTTCTCCATGGATGGATTTCGAACCCGCTTGCCCCGGAGACGACATGCGCAATGAATGTGCTGAATGTCGGTCGGAAAGGATTCCGGAGCAAAAGTGTTATTAGTAAGACTAAATAAACACTACAAAAGCAGTTCGGCCCGGATCGCACTTCTGATCGTCGGTATTCGACAGTCGAATGACGGCACGGTGTTCATCATCGGGTCGCGGCCGATCAGTTGGCCATAACCCTCGTCAGGCCGGCCGTGCCGCTGACCTGATGCTTTGCCCGCTACTTCAACTGTCATGAAATGACATAACAATCGATTTTAGAACATTCATTCTAACTTCAAATTGTTAAATTTTTGAGAAGAAGGGCTAGGTGAATACCCTATTCCGAAAGATCGGCTGTTAGGGTCGTAGTCGAGCTAAGTCGACGTTTAAACGTGCGAATGAAGGACGCGAATGGCCAGCGATGATGAGCGCGCTCTCCGATTGCTTTATAGAGCACCCCAACAATGTCACGACAATGGCCGAAATGACAGGACACTGCAGTGGGCCCCACGGGATTGCATCATTGCATGGTATGCAAGAAATGACAATTCAGCCGACCCTATCAGGCACTCCTGCCTGGGGCCCGGGCGGCTCGCTGCACGAGAGGGCGGCTACCCAGGTAGCGTCGCTCGTCCCCGGCGCGTGCTGTCGAGAATGGCGAACGCTGCGGCGTGGCTAGAACACCGTTCGCACGCGAGCGTAAGATGGAAGCGATTGATCGATGAGTTTCAAGGAGGCGTCATGAAGGCGGTGTGCCCGCTTCACGGGCCAACGACCATCGTCGGCACGAACGCGTATGGATTTCCGATCTATGCGTGTTGCCGCGAAGACGTTCCTTATGCCAAGCCGCCGGACGCCTGTACGCGTGAACCGGCGCAACGCGGACAAGAATCGAAGCAGCCACCGCGGCAGCCTCGGGCAAACAAGGAACCGCGCTGACGTTCGCGGGCAACGTCATACCCGCAGCGAAACCTTATCGGCTCCAGTTGCAGTCGATCAACGCATCAACGAGGCGCCAGTCCTGCCAGTCGCGAAAGTCGAGCATCGGCGGCCCGCATGGTTCCGGACGAGCCGCGAGTCGCTCCGCAAGTTGCTCGTGAATGCCGCGATGCCGTGTATCGCCACACTCCACGACGACCGGCGCCGCCGCCATCCCCTTCCGCTGCAAAAGTTGATGACCCACCGTTCGCCGCACAGAGCGGGGGCGAGGTTCAACAGTGAATCGATGGTGCGCCATTGGTAAGCGATCAATGTCGGCGCCGGCACGACATCTATATCGAACGTCGCGTTCTCGGGCCAGACTGTCAGGTCGATGCCGAGCGGCTCTTCACTTGCGAAGCGCCGCAGTAGCACGATGCTCCCGCGTACCGCCTCCAGCAGCGGCCGCCCGGAAGCAAGGTGCCAGCGCACATCCGTATGTCTTTCCACCTACCATTCGAAGGTCGCGGCAAACGCGCGGGCGCAGTCACGCGCGGGCCATTCGTCCTTGACGGACATGACGATACATTCGCCGCGGCGAAGCGCGAAAAACTGAGCGCATGTCCGCACCACATCGTCGAAAGTCAGACCCAGCGGGATGCCGCCGTGATGAATCGCGAAGCGATCACGCACATGGCGGCAGCGGATGTCGAGGACCCGCACGCCATGGTGCAACTGATCGTCGAGCGTGGCATGCTGCGTGCGCGCGAGCCGGTCATCGACCGTGTAGGCGCAGGTGTCGTGGCCGCCCGTCAAGGTCAGTGCGGACAGCAAGCGGCTGCCATCGATGGCCGACATCCCCACACCGAGTTCAGCACCGACTGGGCCATGCCGCATTGCAGACTTCAGCGAGCGAGGTCCCGCTCATGAACTGGATCGTATTGACGAAACTCGTGCCGAACTTGCCGTCCGCAATGACCGATCGATAGTTGGCGAGCCCGATGAACGAGCGATGCCCCGACGCGTAATTCACGGAGAAAACGAATCGATCAGCACGCGCGCCACCGGGTAGAGCGCCAGCAAGCCGAGCACGAGCGCGGCTGGACTCATCACTACGATCAGCGGCAGATAACGTCGCAACCCGCTCATCGACTCTTTCCCACGCTTGTCAGCGCTGTCACTGCAATGCGGCGTTGGCCTGGGCGATCTTCTGCACCGCCTGATGCAAGGCTGCGCCGGGCGCGGCCTGCCCCGTCAGCGCGAGTTGCAACGCGTCGCCGAGAATCCCCTCGATCTGCTGCCAGTCTTTCACGCGAGGCCGCGCACGGCCCGCTTCGAGCGCCTTCAGCTGGTCCGGGTACCCGCGATATTGCTTGACGAGCGTCGGATTGACGAAGACGCTCTTGCGCGTCGGCGGAACGTCGAGCACGCGCGGAGGCAGGCGAACAGGGCCGTCCGCTGGATCATTGAAGCCATGGCTCTTGAAGCTGATCATGGCGCGGGTTGGTCCATTGAACCGCCGCACAAACCCGCGAAGCGATGCGGCCACAATGCTTCGGATGACGAATGAGCGAGAGGAAGAAGGCCGCGAATCTCGCGGGCCATAGCCATCGCTCTCACTTTGGACACACCGCGTCCGGCGGCGCGCGCAGTGAAATTTTTTCCGCTCTGCACCATGAAATCCGTAGGGACCCGCTCATCGTTTGTACCGATTGAGCGCTGCAAGGCTGGTGAATATTGTTGTGTGCGCATTCTTCAAATGCTGCGATGTGGCGGGCAAATGTTGCTCAACGATCCTTTCGAATCGGAGATGCATGATGTCCAGGAACAACGTGTGGCGAAACCTTCATTGCGTCGTCGCGACGGGGATGGCAGCGGCGGGCCTCGGTCTGGCGGCAGGCGCCCATGCCGCGGCAGAGCCGATCAAGATCGGCGTGATCAGCGAAGAATCCTCGGTGGCGGGCGCTTCGATCAGCAAGGCGGCGCAACTCGCCGCGGACCAGATCAACGCCAGCGGTGGCGTCGATGGCCGGCCCATCCAGATCGTTGCTTACGACGACCATTCATCGGCTTCGGACGGCGTGCGCGCCTTCCAGCGCGCAGCGACCCAGGACAAGGTGGTCGCTGTGATCGGCAGCTACATCAGCGAAGTGGCGCTCGCGATGGAGCCGTGGTCGGGACGTCTGAAGGTGCCCTTCATCACTCCCGGCGCGGCTAGCAACGACATTTCGAAGCACGTTCACGACGACTACGACCACTACAAGTACACGTTCCACGGCTGGATGACGTCGGCGTTCATCGCGCAGTCCATCTGCGACTTCTCACACGACGTTCTGGTCGGCCAGTTCAAGATGAAAACGACGGTCGTCATGAGCGAGGACGCGGCGTGGACCAAGCCGCTCGACGAACGCTACCTCGAATGCCTGCCCAAAGCGGGACTTCAGGTGCTCGATCACATCCGCTTCAATCCTGACACTTCCGACTTCACGCCGATCTTCAACCAGATCGAGGCGAAGCACCCCGACACGATCACCACCGGCATCAGCCACGTTGGCGTGCAGCCGACCGTGCAATGGCACGACCAGCAGGTGCCGATCCCGATGTCGGGCCAAAGCTCGCAGGCCACGACCACGAGCTTCTGGAAGGACACGAACGGCGCGACGGAAGGCGTGATCACGGCCTCGGCCGCGGCGCCGGGCGTGGCGATCACGCCGAAAACGGTACCTTTTACGGATGAGTATCAGAAGAAGTTCGGCGTCTCTCCGGCGTATTGCGGCTTCACGAGCTACGACCTCGTCTACATCGTCGCGGACGCGATCAAGCGCAACAAGGGCTCGACCGACCCGGACCAGATGGTCGACGCACTCGAGAAAACCGACTACGTGGGCACGATCGGACGCTGGCAGTTCTACGGCAAGAGCGATCAGTTCACGCACGCGCTGAAGTACGGGCCCGGCTATATCACGGGCATCGACCTGCAATGGCAAAACGGCAAGCAGGTTGCGATCTGGCCCAGGTCGATTGCCAACGGCGTGATCAAATTCCCGACCTTCATCAAGGTGCAGCAGGCAAGCGCGAACTAGCAGCGCGAAGATCGCGACTGTCCGGACCCGCGCATAGCGAAGGCCCGGACAGCGCACGCATCGACACCTTAACCAACATGAAAGGCCGGGCATGTTGCTACTGCAGATTCTCGTCGACGGCTTTGCAATCAGTTCCCTCTACGCGCTGGGCGCGATCGGTTTCACGTTGATCTTCGGCGTCTCCGGCATCTTGAATCTCGCGCACGGCGGCGTGATGCTGGTCGCGGCGCTGATGGGCTGGATGCTCGCGGGCGAGGCGGGACTTGGCACCTATCTCGGCACGCTGCTCGGCGTGTTGGCGGGTCTCGTGACGGCCTTCGTCACCTACCTGATGGTGGTGCGGCCCATTCAACGCTCGGCCGCGATTCCCGGCGAAGAGAAGGAAATCTTCGTGCTCACCGGCACGCTGCTGTGGGGCATCATGATCCAGCAGGGCATGGCGTGGCTCTTCACCGACAACCCGGTGACGATGCGCCCGCTGATCAGCGGTGTGGCGATGGTCGGCAGCGTGCGCGTGCCGTTCAACGAAATCATGATCGCGGTGGTCTGCTGGGCCGTGATCGGCATGTTGTGGCTGTTCGTGAACCGCACGCGCGTGGGCAAGGCGCTGCTCGCGGCTTCGATGAACCCTCGTGGTCTCACGCTGCTCGGTTTCGAACTCTCGCGAATCTATCTTCTCGCGTGGAGCATCTATGGGGTGCTGGCCGGCGTCGCGGGCGTGCTGCTCGCTTCGTTCCTCGGCGTGAGCACCAACAATGCCGGGCAGCTCACGGCCAGCGCATTCTCCATTGTGGTGCTGGGCGGGCTCGGCAGCGTGTCCGGTTCGCTGATGGCCGCATATGTCGTCGGTTATCTGGAAACCATGACGGCCTATCTGATCGCGCCGACCCTGCGGCCGCTGCCCGCGTTGCTGCTGCTGGTGCTCGTGGTGTATGTAAGACCCCAGGGCTTCCTGGGACGCCGCTAACAGTGCGAATGGAGCGTATCCCCATGTCCGTTCTTCTCCGTTCGCGTGGCGCATGGATTGCCGTTGCGCTCGCCGCGATGGCGGCGACGCTGCCGTGGTGGCTTTCGGGCTACATCCTCGGCGTGCTCACGGTTGCGTATTACTTCGGCGTGTTCGCCATGTCGTGGGACCTGTTGTTCGGTTTTGCCGGCGAGGTCAACTTCGGGCCGACGTTCCTGATCGGACTCGGCGCCTATTCGGCCGCGATCCTCGACGCCAGATGGGGTCTGCCCATACCCGTTTGCGTGCTCGCTGGCGGCGTCGTCGCGCTGGTGGGCGGCCTGCTGCTGGCGGTGCCCGCGCTGCGGTTGCGCGGTCCTTACTTCGGGCTGGTTACGCTCGTGGCCGTGCTGCTGCTGCAGAACGCCATCGTGATCTTTGCGGGCATAACTGGCGGCGAGATCGGCATGATGGTGCCGGACGTGATGTCGATCGATGCGAACCATAACTACTGGATCGCGCTCGCGTTCCTGATCGTTTGCGCCGTCCTGCTGTTCGGCCTGTCGCGTTCGGCAGTCGGTCTGATTCTGCAGGCAAGCGGCCAGGACGCGACCGGCGCGCAGGCGCTGGGTTTCAATGTCACGCGACACAAGCTCGTGGCCTTTTGCATCAGCGCCGTTTTCTCCGGTGTGGCCGGCGCGATGCTGGTGTTCTACCAGGGCACGGCCTCCGTGAGCACGGTGGTGGATCTCAGCGTGGGAGTTCAGATCATCATCGCGGCCGTGCTCGGCGGACGCCGCACGATACTCGGCGCGGTGCTCGGCTCGATCTTCCTGATCGTCGCCGGCGAGTTTCTGCGCCCGCTCGGCCAGCTCAACACATTCGTCGTCGCGGCGGTCGCACTGGCGGCGCTGCTGTTCTTTCCAGACGGTCTGCTCGGCAATCTGCTGCGTGCGAGGGAGCGCCAATGAACGACACGCCGCTGCTCTCCGTACGCGGACTGACCAAGCGCTTCGGCGGTCTCGTCGCCGTCAGGGATATCGGCTTCGACATCCGGCCCGGCGAGATTCTGGGCCTGATCGGACCAAACGGCTCGGGCAAGTCCACCGTCATGAAACTGATCATGGGGATCGAGCGGCCCAACGCGGGGTCGGTCAAGGTGAATGGCGTGGAGATGGCCGGCTGGGCGCCGCACCGGATCGCGCGCGTGGGCGTGGGCATCGTGTTTCAGCATTCGCGGCCGCTCCATCGGCAGACGGTGCTGGAACACATCAAGCTCGCGCTGCTTCCAGATTCGCTGGTCAAGCTGGCCGCCGAACCGCACGTACACCAGCGTGCGCAGGAAATTGCCGCGCGTGTGGGCCTTGCCACCGTCATGCATCGGCATCCCGCGACACTGCCATTTGCGGATCTGCGCCGCATGGAGATGGCCAAAGCGATTGCGCGCGACCCGCAGGTCGTGCTGGTGGACGAGCCGTTCGCGGGACTGACGGTGGCGGAATCGGAGGCGTTTTCCGAGCTGATTCGCGGCTTTCGCGCCGAGGGCCGCGCGGTGCTGCTGGTCGATCACAACGTCAAAAGTCTGTCCGCGCTCGCCGACCGCGTGCTCGCGATGTACCTTGGCGAGCATGTCGCCGAGGGCACCGCCGAACAAGTGATGCAGAACGAGACGGTGCGCCGGGTTTATCTGGGCGGCAAGCTGGAGTTGCGCCAGCGCAGCGGAGCCGCGGGCATTGCCAGGTCGACGATCCTCGAGGTGACCGGCGTGCGTGTGCTATACGACAAGGCGTGCGCACTCGACGACGTCAGTCTGCAAGTGCGCGAGGGCGAGTTCGTATCGGTTGTCGGTCTGAACGGCGCGGGCAAGACGACGCTTTTCAACGCGCTGTCGGGCCTCGTGCCGTACAAGGGGACGATTCGCTTCGACGGGCGCGATCTGCGCGGTAGCAGCGGAGCCGCGATCTCGCGCGCCGGCCTCGTGCAATGCCCGGAAACGCGCGAGCTGTTCGGCGACATGACGGTACGCGAGAATCTCGAACTCGGCGGATATCGTCTCGCCGATACTATGCGCGCCAAACAGCTGTCGTGGCTGTTCGATCTCTTTCCGATCCTGAAATCGCGCCAGGGCCAAACCGCGCGCACGCTTTCCGGCGGCGAGCAGCAAATGCTCGCGATCGCGCGCGCGCTAATGTCTCAGCCGAAGCTGCTGATTCTCGACGAACCGACATTGGGGCTCGCGCCCGTGATTCTCGAACAATTGTCGAAAGCGCTGGATTCGCTGCAAAAGTCCACGCCCATTACCGTATTGCTGGGCGAGCAGAACGTCAGGTTTGCGCTGCCGCATGCGGACCGTGTCTACGTGCTCGAACATGCACGCATCATCTGGGAGGGCAGCGCTTCGCGCTTCGAGGCTGAGATGGGGCGCGGCTTTCTCGAGGCGGCGCCTACCGGTGAGCCCGACGCCACGACCTCCGGCGACGCGCGCAGCTAAGGCCAGCAGCGGCGGGCGAGCCCGTAGCGCGGCATCAGGACAGGGACGCAAAGCGAAATCGACCAGCCGCCTTCGTCAACAGACCGGTCTGCTCGGTCAGCGATGCGGCCGCGGCGGCTGCCTGCTCGACCAGCGCGGCATTTTGCTGCGACATCTGGTCCATCTGCGTAATCGCCCGATTGACTTCCTCGATGCCATCGCTCTGTTCGGCCGAGGCCGTCGCGATGTCGCTCATGATCGACGTGACGCGGCTGACGGCCGTCTGTACTTCGCCCATGGTCTCACCGGCCCGACCGACCAGGCGCGAACCGTCCGCGACGCGGGCTGTCGACGCGTCGATAAGCTCCTTGATTTCCTTCGCCGCTGTCGCTGAGCGCTGGGCGAGATTGCGCACCTCGCCAGCGACGACGGCAAAGCCACGTCCTTCCTCTCCGGCGCGAGCCGCCTCGACAGCCGCATTCAACGCAAGGATGTTGGTTTGAAAGGCGATGCCTTCGATCACGCCAATGATCTCGCCCATCCTCTTCGCACCGTCGTGAATGTCGCTCATCGCGGCGATGACCTGACGCACCACGTCCGCACCCGCACCGGCCGTCGCCTTCGTCGCGTCGGCCAGCTCGCGCGCTTCACGCGCGTGCGCGGCGTTCTCCGTGACGGCATTGGTGAGTTGCTCCATGCTCGCCGCCGTTTCCTCGATGGACGCCGCCTGCGACTCGGTGCGCGCCGACAGGTCCGCGTTGCCGGCCGAGATCTGCTGGGTCGCGGATGCGATCGACTCGCTGCCGCGCGCGATCTGTTCGATCATCGTGCCGATGTCCTTCTGCATCTGCCCGACGCTTCTGACGAGGCGACCCATTTCGTCATCACTGTCGAAGCGCAATTGCTGCGACATGTCACCCTGAGCGAGTCGCTCGACATGACGCACCGTCATATCGATCGGGCGCGCGATTGCGCGAAGCAGCGTGAAACCGCAGGTGACGCAGGTCAGAAGACCGACGGCGATCGCGATTCCGGTAATTGTCACGAGGGTGTCATAGCGGTCCTGTGCCGTCTTGTAACGCACATTACCCTGCTCGTTGCGAAACTTGTCCAGATCCGCGGTTTTCTGCGTGAGAGCCGCCGACAGCGGTGGCATCAAGACCATCGCATCGTGGTCGGCGGCTTCATGATCGCCACGGCTCATCGCGTCCATCATCGGCTCGAGTGCGCCCTGCAGCATCGCTTCACGGGCGTCGGCCACGGCCTTCGACAAGGCCGCCTCGGCCTCGGAAACGGGCAGTGCGCGGTACTCTTTCCAGGCCTTGTCGGAGACCGCAAGATAGTTGCGCGCCTTATCGATGAGCGCGGCTCTGTCCGCTGCTTCCGGGTGCAGCAGCACGCGGTCGAGCGTGGTACGCACTACCGTCAGGTTCAGGTTGGACTTGCCGAGCGCGGTTGCGGCAGCCACGTCGTTCGTGTACGCCTGCGCAACGGCATGGTTTGAACCACGCATGCCGGCGATCCCCAGCACGCCGGTCACCGTCAGCAGGAACCCGAGCAAGGCGAGTGAGGCGAGAAGACGGAACTTGATGGTCAGTTTCATGCTGAATTCGGTGGAGTGAGATGTCTCTGCATTAACGGCACTGACCCGGAAAAGTTCAGTTCTAGCGATGATTCGGCGAGCCGTCGAGAACCGCGGCAGCTTCGGTCGTCGGTGCCGGCGGCGTCGCCGGTTGCGCGGCAGGATCAGGTGTGCGGAAGTGAGGCGTATTGTCGCGATCCAGCACCGCGCGCGCCAGGTTCCTGTCGAGTTGCCCCTCCCAGCGAGCGACGACGACGGTGGCAACGCCATTGCCGATCAGGTTCGTGACTGCGCGCGCCTCGTTGAGAAAGCGGTCCACGCCGAGCAGCAGCACGAGGCCTTCCACGGGAATCTTGTGCATCGAGGCGAGCGTCGCGGCCAGTGCGACGAATCCCGCCCCGGCCACACCCGCAGAGCCCTTCGACGTGAGCAGCAGTACGCCGAGCACGAGCAACTGGTCCCAGATGCTCAGGTGGACGTTCATCGCCTGGGCGATGAACAAGGCCGCCATCGTCAGATAAATCGCCGTTCCATCGGCATTGAACGTGTAGCCGGTGGGCAAGACCATGCCGACCACTGGGCGAGCGCAGCCCATCGCCTCCATCTTGATCAGCATCTGCGGCAACACCGCTTCCGTCGACGCCGTGCCGAGCGTAATCAGAATCTCGTCCCTGATGTAGCGGAGAAACTTCCACAGCGACAGCCCGCACATTTTCATGACGAGGCCGAGCACGACGAACACGAAGAAGAACGAAGTCAGATACAGACAAAGCATCAACTCGCCGAACGATGCCAACGTGCCGATGCCGTATTTGCCGATGGTGAAGGCCATGCCCCCGAACGCGCCGATCGGAGCAACGTACATGACGATTCGCACGACGCCGAACATTCCTTGAAGGAACATGTCGAGCATGTCGACGAATGGCGCGGCACGAGGTCCGAGCTTTGCCAGCGAGATGGCGAGCAGGACTGAAAAGAAAATGATGGGAAGCATCTCGCCGTTGGCGAATGCCCCGACGATGCTATTCGGAACGATGCTCATGAAGAAGTCGAGCATGCCGTGTTGCTGCGCCGCGTGCGTGTAGGTCGAAATCGCGGCGGCATCGATCTGCGAGGGATCGATGTTCATTCCGCTGCCGGGTTTGATGACATTGACGACTATCATTCCCGCTATCAGCGCAATGGTCGACGCCAGTTCGAAATACAGGAGGGCTTTCACGCCAACCCGGCCCGCTTGATGAAGGTCGTTCATGCGCGCAATCCCGACCACGACCGATGCAAAGATGATCGGTGCAAGCAGCATCCGGATCAGCTTGATGAACAGGTCGCCCAGCGGTTTCATCTGCGAGGCGAGCTCGGGGTAGAAGTGGCCGAGCAGGACACCGGCCACGATCCCGATGAGGACCTGAACGTACAGCTTGGAAAGTGCTCTTCTTACTTTCGATACGGGCATGTCTGTCTCCTGTGCATGGCGTCTTCAAAGGGAAAATGCGGCCCTCCCACGCGGTAGCGTGGAAAGGCCGCATTGAGCCGGCTTCGTTCCGTCTTTATATAAGCCATTCAACCGGGAATATTGGTCGGTGCCGTTGCGAGCGCGCGTTATTCAGCCAACTTGCGCATCTCGGCGATGAGGTCGGATTTGCCTTCGAAGCCGATGCCGTGCAGCTCCGGCATCGTGATGTATCCGTTATCGACGCGAACGCCGTCGGGGAAGCCGCCGTATGGCTGGAACAGGTCCGGGTACGATTCGTTGCCGCCAAGTCCGAGGCCCGCCGCGATGTTCAGCGACATCTGGTGCCCGCCGTGGGGAATACAACGGCTGCGCGACCAGCCATGCTGATGCAGCATGTCGAGCGTTCGCAGATATTCAACGAGGCCGTAGCTCAACGCGCAATCGAATTGCAGCCAGTCGCGATCGGGGCGCATGCCGCCGTAGCGGATCAGGTTGCGAGCATCCTGCATCGAGAACAGGTTTTCGCCAGTTGCCATCGGCTTGTCATAGTAGTTGCGCAGCGTCGCCTGCAACTCGAAGTCGAGCGGGTCGCCCGCCTCTTCGTACCAGAACAGGTCGTACTGCGACAGGGCCTTCGCATACCTGATCGCCGTATCGAGGTCGAAGCGGCCATTGGCATCGACCGCGAGCTTCTGGCCGTCCTGCAGCACGCTGAGGATCGAGTCGATGCGTCGCAGGTCTTCGTCGAGCGAGGCACCGCCGATTTTCTTCTTCACGACCGTGTAGCCCCGGTCGATGTAGCTGCGCATCTCATCCTTGAGCTTTTCGTGGTCCTGGCCCGGATAGTAGTAGCCGCCCGCCGCGTAGACGAAGATCTTGCGGTTGGCCTGGCCATTGCCGTGCCGTTCCGCGAGCAGCTGAAACAGCGGTTTGCCCGCGATTTTCGCCACCGCGTCCCAGACGGCCATGTCGATCGTGCCGATGGCGACGGACCGCTCACCGTGGCCACCGGGCTTCTCGTTGATGAACATCGTCGCCCAGATCTTGTGGGGATCGAGGTTGTCGCCGGAGTCGTCGACCAGCGAGGCAGGGGCGGCCTCGAGCAGGCGCGGGATGAAGCGCTCGCGCATCAGCTTGCCCTGGCCGTAACGGCCGTTCGAGTTGAAGCCGTAGCCGATCACCGGCTTGCCGTCGCGAATGACGTCCGTGACGACCGCGACGAGACTCAAGGTCATTTTGCTGAAGTCGATGTAGGCGTTCCGGATCGGGGAACTGATCGGAATGGTTTTTTCGCGGATTTCAACGATTCTCACGCCACTGTCTCCAAGAGTTGAACAGTTATTGAGCCACGCCGGCTTCAATGTGGTGCATAGCTTAGCCGCGAAAGAGCTTGCTAGAATTCACTTAAGTTCACTACATATTTCACCCAAAGTGAGTACTGCCCCCGCATCCGACTTTGAGTTCTTCATTCTCCTTGCGAAACTCAGGAGCATGTCCGGCGCCGCCCGGGCGCTCGATCTGAGTCCGCCAGCGGCGACCAAGCGGCTGGGGATCATCGAGCAGCGGCTCGGCGCGCGTCTGGTCAACCGGACCACGCGCAGCGTCAGCCTGACGCCCGAGGGCGAGACTTATCTGCGCTACGCGTCCCAGATCGTCGGGCAGGTCCGCGAGATGGAGGAGGCCATATCCGGCGCCAGACGCGATCCGCATGGGCCGTTGCGCGTCAACGCGACGCTCGGTTTTGGCAGGACGACCATCGCACCGCTCGTCTCTGACTTCGCAAAGCGTTTTCCGAATGTCGAAGTTCAATTCGAGGTGACAGACCGGCCGGTCGATCTCGTCGAAGGGGCCTTCGACATGGCGATACGGTTCGGCGAGCTACCCGACAGTCGCCTGAGCGCCAGGCGCATCATGAGCAATCGCCGTTTTCTTTGCGCGTCCCCGAAATATCTGGAACGTTTTGGAACGCCCGAGCGGGTGGAGGACCTGCACCAGCATCGCTGCATCATTCATCGGCAGAACGATGACGCTTATGGCGTGTGGCGCTACATCGTGAACGACCACATCGAGGCGATCAAGGTGAAAGGCGCGCTATCGAGCAATGACGGCGACATTGCCCTTCGGTGGGCGCTCGACGGTCATGGGATTCTGATTCGCTCTGAATGGGATCTGGCCAAGTATTTACAGAGCGGGCGTCTTAAGCTGGTGCTGCCGAATACCGTGCTGCCGTCCGCGGACCTCTTCGTCTATTACCCCAGGCAGCGCAATCAGACCGCGCGGGCGCGCGCCTTCATCGACTTCCTCGTCGATCATTTTCACGCACCGTTCACACCGGTCGACGCCGTCGTCGAAGTTCCGGAAAGGAAGAAGTGGGTCTCGCGAAAGTGACGTTCATGTCGCGAGGACAGCGCTCGTGAAAAACCGCCGCAAGAATGGCGACCATTATTGGGTATGCGCGAACGTCACGCCGGTGATTGAAGGCGGCAAGACCGTCGGCTATCTGAGCGTTCGTACCAAGCCTTCGCGCGACGAAGTGAAGCTTGAAGCATGAGTCGCCGCTTACGGTCGCTCGATGATCGTTCCCTTTCGGGGCGGACCGCTCGGATCGTAGTGGAGGTCTAGCGCATCACCGACCGATTTTTTCCAGCGGCTCGATCTTTGCAGTCAACCTAGTTCGAACGAACTCACCCCGAACACGCGTTGCACGGGAATGGCCGGCGGGGCGCGAGTGTACATTCGCGCCGTTTCGAACGCGCTAACCATGCCGTAGCGTTCAGCGAGCGCTACGGCGGCCGCGTTGACCTCCGGGACGTCGAACGCGATGGCTTCGCCTGCGACGCTCGCGACCAGTCCGTCGAACAGATCGTTGGCAATCCGTGCGTCGTCGGCAAAGAGCGGACCGATCTTGTAGCCGGTCCCGCAACGGCGCAGCACGCCGTAACCCCTTATCTGAGCGTTGCGCACATCCGCCAGGGCCAGCGCCTGTGGTTGCGCGATCCAGTCTGCCAGGAAGCGGGGACGGGCGGTCGAAAAACATGCGCTGTCGTAGGCAACCAATTGCGCGAAGGGTACCTCCCGCGCGTTCGTCAGGTTTGGCCTCGACGCGGCTTGCACGACGCCCAGGAAGCGGATGTTGCGATAGGCGGGCTGGAAGCCGGATTTTTGATAGTTCTGCTGCTGGGCAACGACACCATCCAGGCCGATCGTACGATCGCCCAGATAGCGCATCGCGTGCTGCCAGGTGCGCAGACCGAAACCCCTGGCGCGAAACGCCGGCTTGACGATGTAGAGGCCAATGAAACCGAAGCGCTCATCGTAGGCGACTGCCGAGATACATGCCACCGGCTCCCCGCGCCAGGTACCGACGAAAAAGCCATTGGGGTCCGCATTCCAGAAGCACCTCGCGTCGTCGAGGCCCGGATTCCAACCCTCTGCCGCAGCCCATTCGACCGCCAGATCGACCTCGCGCAACGACATGTTGCGCACAAGGAAATCGTCACGATCATCCATGGTCAAATGCATCAACGTGATTGGCTACAACGTCTACGCAGGCGTGAAGACGACAGCGCCCTGCCCGGCAACTTGCGCGAAGGTCCGAGCGAAGCGGTAGGCCTGTCCTTCAATGACCAATTGGTTGAATCCTGACCGCGTGGTCTCCAGAAGCGCGCGGACCAGCTTGTTCGGAATGGCCGCGCAGCTTATCCAGTCCGCGTCTGGCTCGCCAGGATCACCAAGGTAGACTTCGCTATTTTCGCCTTGAGAGAGCACAAAAATCAGGCTCTTTCCTTTGTCTAGCGAAAGCTCCAGGTACTCTGAAAGCATAGATACCGCCTCGGTCGCTACATCGAGCGCGTCGCGAGAGGAAGAGTTCATAAGTGGCCTTTTGTGGGTCGGGCGTGGCATCCAATTAGGTAACAAGACATGGCACACCTGGAAGCCGATCAGACCGGCAACTGGCCGGGCGCACCATCCAGAATGCGAAGCTTGTCGTCGATGTCGGGAAGCTGATGGCCAGCCGCGCGAAGCTCGTTCACAAGCCGATGCGCAGTTGCACAACACTGCGCAAGCGTCTCATGCAGTCGCGGTTCGCCCCGCAAACCGGTCACCACCTTTTCCAGCTCGGAGGGGGGCTCGCTTAGCAGGGCGGGAACCACCTCTTCCGGCGGAATCAGCGACCCGTGGCTCAAAAGCTGGGCCGTCCACTCGCATCCATACAGCAGCGTCCGTCGCTCGGCCCGTTTCGCTTCTTCCTGCTCCAGAGTCGCGAGATTGTGCCGGTTCTTGTGAATCGAAGCGCGCCAGGTCGCGAGTATGTCGGCGCGCAACGCTGCAATTGCATTGCCGAGCGGCGTGCTCTGCCCGCCAACGACGAGCCGGCGTTCGTCAAGCCTGTCGACGTGGTCCCGGTATCCTTCGAGGAAGGGCTGCCAGTTCAAGGGCAATTCGGTCGTCTCGGAGAACGACCGGCTAGTCTCATTGAGCTCGGTCCTGATGTCCTCGATGGCCCGAGCGTCGGCAAGCCGTGCCTCATAGACCTCGTGAGCCGTCACCATCTGGCGATGAAGGGCGAAAAGGGGATTCTTGTGGCGGCGTTGCAGGTGTCGCTCGGCGGCGCCGGGATGAGCGCTCCATCTCCAGTTGGGCAGCGATTTCGCGTCGAAGTCGACCGCGTCTATCATGGGCCGGAATACCGCCAGCCCCTCTTCGGTCGCATGGTGAAAACAGTCAGCCAGTTTGAAGTCGTTGCCTTGCAGGTAGGTGCCTTCGTTCCCGGCATAAGGCGAGTCCGGTGCGAGCCGGAGGAAGGCAGTAGCGAGGAAAAACTCCATGGGTAGCTCGACGGACATGCCCTCCAGTCGGAAGGTGCGCTGTTGAGCGGAAAGGTCCTCGACAGAATGCGCGAGGCGGTTTTCGAGGTCGAGGAGCGAGTCGATCCTGTCGCCGGACGACGGTTGCATCGCGTCGGCGAGCAGGCACAAAGACTCACGCACCATTTTTGCCGCGATCGTGCCGTGCTTCTCGGCGAAAAGCCACAACCAGAGGGCAAGCTGATACCCCCGAACTCCGTTTCGCGCGAGCGTTTCGACTTCGGGCGCAAAAGTAATTCCAGGCGCGGCCCAGTTCGCAAACGGTGGCGAGTCGCTGCCCAGGTACATATCCAGAAGCTGCTTCAACGACTCATGCGTGCCGCTCGGCCAGCTTCGCGTCTCGTCGTACCGCTTCTCGGTCTTCCAAAGTTTCCAGGCCATCGTGAACCTCGCAAGAGTGTGCGGGATGCGGCTTGGTGAAGATACTTGCACACTCGGTCGGGGGCGTAAACCGGCGGTTGACCTTGTTGACCCGGAGAGGTCGCCGCGGTGCGAAAGGGGTTTAAAGCGGGTCAAAACGCTATGAGGATCAATCGGCTTTTGGTCGATCAGTGCCGCCATAAGTCAGGCTTTCTCGGCCTGCGCGATCCTGGACTGGCGCGACTCGGAAGCGGTGTCTGGGCGCATTCGAATCCCGCGGCTCGTGGTCGGTCGAGGTTTCGCTCACGCGCGGTTAGTACTAGGCTAGAAGCCGGATCGACGAAGACCGGCTGACGCGCGAACCATCCACGGTCGCGTTGGCCCATGTTCGACGTGTTTTCATCGGCGTGTTGCCGCAATGGAGCGAGGTCCACCATGCAATTGTCCGCCGTCAAGGTCGTCAAGCCCGAAGCGACCAACTTCATTCTCGGGCAAAGCCACTTCATCAAATCTGTCGAGGATATTCACGAAGCGATGGTCGGCACGGTGCCCGGCATCAAGTTCGGTCTCGCGTTTTGCGAGGCTTCCGGCAAGCGCCTCGTGCGGCGCTCCGGCACGGACGAAAGCCTCGTCGAGATGGCATGCCAGAACGCAACCAACGTCGGCGCGGGCCATAGCTTCTTCGTGTTTCTGGGCGACGGCTTTTTCCCCGTCAACGTGCTGAACACGATCAAGGCCGTGCCGGAGGTCTGCCGCATCTTCTGCGCAACGGCGAATCCCGTCGAAGTGCTGATCGCTGAAACAGATCAGGGGCGAGGCATCGTCGGCGTGGTCGATGGTTTTTCGCCTGTCGGCACGGAAAGCGCGGAAGACATTCAATGGCGCAAGGATCTTTTGCGCACGATAGGCTACAAGCTGTAGCGGCTGCGCGTTCACCCGCTTCACGCGCGCCGCCACGCCTGCCGACGTCCTATGGAACGACAACGACGCCTGATTCCGGGCACGCTGTGGCCCGCCATTGTGCGACAGACCGGACATGCGCTGAGCTGCGGCGCGCTGCGACCGATCGACACGCAACAGTCCGTGATCGACAGCGGCGGCATCCGCTTTCTCGTGCGTCAGGTGTCGAGCCTGACGCGCAAGGAACAGCAACGCGAGCAAGCGCGAAAACTGCAGACGGCAAAGCACCTTCAGGCGAACCCATTTCTTCCCTATGAGCCGGATCTGTTCGTCGCCGACATCTCCGATACTCACCTCGCGTTGCTGAACAAGTTCAACGTGATCGATCATCATCTGCTGATCGTCACGCGCGAATTCGAACCGCAGGAAGCGCTGCTCAATCTTGCCGATTTCGAAGCGCTGCTCGCGTGCATGGCCGAATTCGACGGCATCGGCTTTTACAACGCCGGCACGCAGGCGGGCGCGAGCCAGCCGCACAAGCACCTGCAGATCGTGCCGCTGCCGCTCGGGGAAGTCGATCCGTCCGTGCCTGTCGAGCCCTTGCTCGGTGCGGAGAACGGCTTGCCGGATCTGCCGTTTCGGCATGCGTTCGCACGCTTTCATGCCGATGATCTGGCTCGCGCGGATGCGCCGAAGCTGGCGCTTTCCCGCTATCGCACGCTGCTCGACGCGGCGGATATCGGCGCGCTCGAAATCGACCGTGCCTGCTGTCATGCGACGCCCTACAACCTGCTGGTCACGCGGCGCTGGATGTTGCTCGTGCCGAGATCGCAAGAGCGAGTCGAAGGCGTGTCGGTCAACGCGCTCGGCTTTGCGGGCTCGCTGTTCGTGCGCGACGCGGCTCAACTGGATGTGATCGAAAGGCTCGGCCCGATGACGGTATTGGAACGCGTCGCGCTGCCTGCGAATACATAGCGACCGCGCAACCGATCGCGCAGCAGAAACTCACGCGACGAACTCAAGCACCGTCCGACTGCAAATACCTGTGTGCGAAAGCAATCGCCATGCTGCCCTCGCCGACGGCCGAAGCGACGCGCTTCACAGGACTCAGTCTCACGTCTCCGCACGCGAACACGCCAGCCACGCTCGATTCGAGCAGATAAGGATCGCGCTGATGCGACCAGCGTCCGGCCTTGACGACGTCATCGCCGGTCAGAACGTAGCCGCGCACGTCGCGCGCGATTTCGGGCGGCAGCCACTCCGTCTGCGCATCCGCTCCGATGAAGACGAACAGACCGCCGCAGTCGTGTCGGCTCACTGCGTCGCTCGTCGAATCGCGAACGGTGATGGCCGTCAAATGCGTATCGCCATGCGCGCCGACGACTTCCGAGCGCAGCCGCACCGCGACATTCGATTTGCCCGCTAGCTGTTCGACGAGATAGCGCGACATGCCCTTTTCGAGCGAATCGCCGCGCACGACGAGCGTCACGCTGCGCGCATGATTGGCGAAGTACAACGCCGCCTGGCCGGCCGAATTGCCGCCGCCGATCAGATGGACATCGAGGCCGTGCGTCGCGCTCGCTTCGCTGCGCGCCGCGCCGTAGTAAATCCCCTTGCCGATCAAGCGGTCGAAGCCGTCGATCGCAAGCCGCCGCCACGTGACGCCCGTCGCGAGAATGATGGTTCGAGCGTGCACGGCGTCGCCGCCATCGAGATGAATCCGCCGCGCCTGCACATCGATGCGCTCGACCGAGCGCGTCACGAGGATCTCCGCGCCGAGCCGCCGTGCCTGTTGCAGCGCGCGGCTCGCGAGTTCGTCGCCGGAAACACCGTTGGGAAAGCCGAGATAATTTTCGATGCGCGAGGACGTGCCCGCCTGTCCGCCCGGCGCCTCGCGCTCGAGCACCAGCGTGCGCAGACCTTCCGACGCGCCGTATACCGCCGCCGCCAGCCCCGCGGGGCCGCCGCCGATGATCGCCGTGTCGTATCCGGCCAGACGCGGCTGCGTCTGGAGGCCGAGCAGTCCCGCAAGCTCGCGGGTCGCGGGCCGCCTCAGCACCGTGCCGTCGACGAGGCGCAAAGCGGGGCACTCGCCTTCCGCCGGACATGTGCCAGGCCAGCGCGCGGCCAGTTCGGGCGCATCCGGCGCCAGCCAGTCGACGCTGATCTGATTGCGCGCGAGGAACTGGCGCAGCAGCGTGCACGCATTGTCCCAACGGTTGCCGACGATCGTCACACGCGCCTTCGGCGGCTCGGCGGAAAGACTTTGCAGCCCGCCGATGCGTTCGCGAGCAAGCGCCCCCATCTTGAACGCCACCTCGGGCGACGCCGCCGCGAGCGCATAGTATTGCGGCGCGTCGACCCGCATCACGCGCGAAGGCTCGGCCGCTCGATACGCGCCCGGAAACGGTGAGCTCAGCGCGAGCGGCACTTCGCCGAAGATCGTACCGGGCAGACGCCAGCCCAAGGTTCGCTCGATGCCGTCGAACGTCTTGATGACTTCCATCTTGCCCGACAGCACGGCGTATAACGCGCGCTCGCCGCCTTCATGGACCGCGAACTCGCCCGCGCATAGATGCAGGTCGGCGCACGCGTGCACGAGGATTTCCAGTTCGCTGTCGGGGAGGGTCGAGAACAGCGGCACGGCGCGGATGTCGTCGATCGTCAGCATGGCTTGGTTTTCCGTTCTGTCAGGCAGATCACGTAACGCGCGGTCCACCGCGTTTCAGCGGCGTCATGTCGGACGATTGGACTCGCGCGAACGGATGTGCAGACAAGGCGCGAAGTCAGCAACCGCACCGACCCAGTATAGGATTTTCAGATCGCGCTGCAGACGATCGAGCCATGGGTGCGCTTCTGAAAGACCTAAGATGGATGAACCGGCCGCGGTATGAATGCCGTATTTCGTCGCTGCCATGCAACCAGTGCCAGGCGATCAGCGTGGAGGTGCGCAATGGAGTTTCGATGGGTGCGAATGGTGTGTCTGGCGACGTACGTGTGTGCCAGCGCGCAAGCATGTCTGGCCGCGGATTCGTCGGCGGCGCTCGCGGCTCCTGTCGCGCCGCCGGTCGTCTATGTCTCCGATTTCGATCTCGACGCCGCGAACATCGCCCCTGACAGCGGGCCCGGCCACCGCGCGCGAGGCATCCTGGGCAATCTCGTGCCTGAGGGCCCGCTGCGTCAGCAGCAGGATCCGCAGGCGCGTGCGCGAGACATGGTTGCGCTGATGGCGCAATCTCTGACGGACGATCTGAAGAAGGCCGGAGTAGACGCGCGCCGCGTCACGCCGGGTGACCCGCTGCCCCACGGCGGCTGGCAGGTGCGCGGCGTTTTTCTCAGTGTCGATGAGGGTAATCGGCTGCGTCGCGCGATGGTGGGCATGGGCGCGGGCCAAAGCCAGTTTCAGGTCGCGGTTTCCTGCGATAACCTGGCTACGCCGGAGTTACCGCCGCTCTATGAAACTGTTGAAGAGGGGGCGAGCAGGGATATGCCGGGCGCCGTGATCAAGCTCAACCCTTACGTGATCGCCGCGAAGGTCGTGCTGTCCGGCCGCGATGAAAAGACGGCGGTCAGGAAAAGCGCGGAGCAGATCGCTGACGAACTCGCGCGACGGCTTCAGACGGAGGCAAGGGAGGCCGGCGGCGCAGCCCCCGCCCGATAGGCGGCCGAAGCCGCACGCTCAGCAGCCCGTCTGCTTGACGCGCTCGACCGCGAGGCCGAACACCGGACGCAGCTTCGTGCCGACCACGTTGCCCAAAAATGCCGAGACGAGCCACAGCCAGCCGTGCAGGCTGCCCGACACAATGCCGCTGAAGTAGGCGCCGATATTGCAGCCGTACGCGAGGCGCGCGCCGTAGCCGAGAATCAGTCCGCCGACGATCGCCGCGATCAGCGAGCGCAGCGGCAGACGCCACACCGGCGCATAGCGGCCGGCGAGCGAAGCGGCAACCATCGCGCCGATCACGATGCCGATGTCCATGACCGACTTCACGTCGTGGCTGATCGGTGCGGCAAGGGCGGCCGCGTTCGGGCCGGTGCTCCACACATGCCAGCTCGCGACGTCGACGCCCATCGCGGAGAACGCCTTCGCGCCCCACAGCGCGAATGCCGACGTGATGCCCCACGGATGGCCCGACAGCGCGAGCGTCACGAAGTTGAGGATCGCGAGCACGACGCCGCCGGCGAGGAGCGGCCACGGGCCATTCAGCCACGGCGATGCGTTCGGGGCGCGATCCACGTCGCTGACGAGACGGCCGTGACGGCGCTTTTCGATCAGCACGGTCAGCGCGGCGATGGCCGCGAACACCACGAGGTTCAGCGCGATCGCCGGGCCGACGCCGAGCGTCTGCACGAGCGAGATCGGCGGCAGATGCGGCAGCGCGGACCAGAACGGCATGTGCGCGGTGCCGATCACCGAGCCGATGATGAATGCGATCAGCGTGACCACCATCCGCGTGCTGCCGCCGCCGACCGTATACAGCGTGCCGGAGGCGCAGCCGCCGCCGAGCTGCATGCCGATGCCGAACATGAACGCGCCGATCAGGACCGACGTGCCGACGGGCGACACTTCGCCGACGACCGGATGACCGAATAGCGTGCCGGCGGAAAGCGCCGGGAAGAACAGCAGCACGCCGATCGCCAGCATCAGCATCTGCGCGCGCAGGCCGGCGCCGCGGCCGTCGGCGATGAACACGCGCCATGCGGACGTGAAGCCGAACGCGGCGTGATAGAGCGTGACGCCGAGCAGCGCGCCGAGGACGTATAGCGCGGCCTGTTTCACGCTGACGGTCTGCGCGAGATAGATCGCGCCGAGCACGACCAGCGCGAGCGCGACGGCGAGCGGCTTCGGATTGATGTTGACGAGACGGCGGGGCGCGCTGAACGGCGTGGAGAGATCGGACATGATGGGCGGGGCGGACACGCTTGTCGCGCGAGGGCGGCACGCCTATGAAACGGCGGTCGCTGCGCGGGAGGAGGGCCGCGAATAATCGTTTTTGGGAAAGCTCGGAAGTATACCGAAATGTCGCGTTGCGGCTGTTGCCCAGCAAGGCTCGCGCTGCTCGATGGCGAATCCGGGCGCGGGCGGTGCCGCCAGGCTGCAAGGCCCGCCGCACGGGGCTTGACGGTGGTCGACGGCGCTTGAAACCATTGACTTAATGACCTGCCGTAATAACGGTATTTCAAATTTGCATTGAAATCGTTATCAAGATGGAAGGCGACGGTGATCCCGTCCCAGTCGCGCAACAACATTTCGGGCCGAAATATCGACCAAATCAGCCACGGTCGTTAAGTGGCGACGAGGCGAACTGCTAACCTTCATACGCGGCGACTCACGCGCTTCCGGTCGGCTCCGCGGGTCGTTGGCAGCCGTTTCGCGCGAGCGTGGAAGGGGGATGTATGAGCACTCGAAGGCCATCTCTGCTGCGGCAACGTCCATCGCAACGCCGTCATGCAAGCGTGCGAATTTCATTTGCCATCGTCATTTCGCTGACCGGACTTGCCACGACGCACGTCGCGTACGCGGCGGGTACCCTGCCGCAAGGCGGGCATTTCGTCGCCGGCTCTGGAAGCATCACTCAGAACGATGCCAGCATGAGCATCACGCAAGCGGGCTCGCGCGGCATCATCGAATGGAACAGTTTTTCGATCGGATCGTGCCGCACGGTGTCGATCAACAACGGCACGGGCGCGACACTCAATCGCGTGACGGGTAACGATGTGTCGGCGATCTACGGCACGCTGAAGGGCACCGGCAGTATCTATCTCGTCAATCCGCATGGCGTGCTCATCGGGCCAGGCGGCGTGGTGTCGACGGGAGGGCGTTTCGTCGCGTCGACGCTCGACGTCCCCAACGATGTCTTTCTCAACCCGCCCGTGTTCGGTGGCTCGGGTTACACAGGCAGTTCCACGGCGGATGTAGTCAATCTCGGCAAGATCAGTTCGTCGGGTGGGGACGTGTTCCTGATATCGGCCAGCAAGGTCACGAACGCAGGGACGATCGATGCGCCGAACGGCAATGCCGAACTCGTCGCAGGCCGTCAGGTCCGGCTCTTCGACGGCCACTTTCAACAAGTCTTCGTGGAGGTGGGAAGCGGCGGCACGGTGACGAACTCAGGCACGGTACAGGCGGCGATCATCAACGTGCAGGCGGCCGACGGCAATATCTTCGCGCTCGCGGGTCATTCGGGCGCCCTGCGCGCCACCGGCACCGCGACGCGCGACGGCCACGTCTGGCTCGTCGCGAACACCACCGTCAATGGGGTCGTCGTCAACTCCGGCAACGTCGATGCGCGCGGCGCGCAGATCAGCGCGCGTAACGCGGACGGCAGCGGCGGGACGCTCGACATGTCCGGCAAGGACGTCAAGGTCGGCGGCGCGGATGTGCGGGCGAAAGCATGGAACATCACCACTGGGGACTTCACCGCGGACGTCCCCACCGCCAACACGCTCGGCGCAAGTCTGAGCAACGGCGCGTCCATCTCCGTGCTCGCGAACGGCGCGGACGGCAAGCTCGGGGCGACCGGCGAGGGAGACATCGCGATCGAAGCGAGCGTACGCTGGCACGGAGCCTCCTCCCTGACGCTCGACGCGGCGCACTCGCTGACGATCGCACCGCAGGCGACCATCGCCAATAGGGGCACAGGCTCGCTCACGCTGTCCGCCGACACCTATGGTTTCGACAACGGCGGCAGTCTGACCAACCAGGGCACGATCGACTGGTCGCGAAGCATGGGCATCGTCAGCGGCCTGTACGACATGAACGGCAGCTACACGCCCGGCACCGTGTACACCAACGTATCGTGGCACCCCGCGCCGTTTACCGGGCTCGTCACGCAGTTCACGGCCTATCAACTCGTCAACTCCATGACGGACCTGAGCGCAGTGAATAACAACCTCGCCGGCAACTATGCGTTGGGCAGCAGGGGGCTGGAATTCGCGGGTGCGCCGGAGTTCGGAGGCATCGGCACCGCCGCGAATCCGTTCACCGGTCAGTTCGACGGCAGGGGGCATCTCCCCGCGGATCTGCGTCTCTCAAGCGCGGCCGATACCGGACTCTTCGGCGTGATCGGCAAGAGCGGCGTCGTGCGCAATTTCACGCTCGCGGACGGCACCGCGACGTCCTCGGGAGAAACGGTCGGCTTGCTGGCCGGCATCAACTACGGATACATGGTGAACGTCGGCGCAACGGGCGCCATCGGTGCCCCGGGCAACACGAGCACAGTGGCCGGCGGTCTGGTCGGCGAGAACTTTGGGCGCATCGAGCGCTCGTGGGCGGGCGTGAACATCGTCGGCGTGGGCCAGATCGGTGGGCTGGTCGGCCTGAACGACGGTCGCATCGATCAGTCTTTCGCGATCGGCCGCGCAACAGCCGGTGCGCAAAACACGGTCGGCGGACTCGTCGGCACCAACCATGGCGTCATCGGCCGATCGTATGCCTACGAATTCCTGAACGGCGGCGCGACTGTCGGCGGACTTGTCGGCATCAATACGGGCTTCATCCGCCAGTCGTATGCCGCGTCCAGACTCACGGCGGGCGCGAACTCGACGAAGGGCGGTATCGCGGGCACGAACAGCGGCCAGATCGCGGCGAACGTGTTCTGGAACAGCCAATCGTCGGGGGCGGCGGCGGGTGTCGGTTCGGGCACGGCGGTGGCCAGTTCGAGCGGACTCACGGACACCCAGTTGCTCGAGCCGGCGAGCTTCGGTCCGACGTGGGATTTCAGCGCGGACGGCACGTGGGTCGCGGGATATCCGGGGCCTCAGTTGCGCTGGCTGGCAGGGCACTGACATCGAGGGTCCGACAGAACCCGGCGCGGGCGCACTGGGCCTTCGGTGCCGCGATCACGATGCAAGCCGGATTCAGCGGTTTGACGACTGTTCGCGCAGGTAGGCCTGGGCTTCCGCCTCCGTCTCATAGACATAAGGTGACAGCCCGCGCCGCGTAAGGGCGCCACCGAGCTTGGCGCGCATGAAAGCGCTGGTAGTGAAGCGCGTTACGCCGAGATAGTAGCGCTGCACCATATCCTCGACCATTTCGACGTACGCGTCCTCCAGCGCGGGGTCCAACACGAAACCCTCGTAGTTCACCACTGCATAAACCTTGTGGTCCAGTGGTTCGCAGACGCGCCATACCTGAGTCCGGATCGCCGCGATGTCGTCGGGACGCTTCACCTCGAGGCGCGCGAAATTGAGAAACATGATGTTCTTGTCGTCGTCGTAGATGAAGCGCGCTTCCAGCGGCAGTCGCAAAACATTCGAGCGCAGGCCCATCGGTTCAGGCAGGAAAATCCGCTCGTCCATCTGCGTCGGCGAACGCAGGATCGGTGCGAAGTCCATCCTGGCCAGAATATCGCGCTCCAGATCGACGCCCGGTGCAATCTCGATGAGTTCCATGCCCTCGGCGCCCAGCTCGAACACGCAACGCTCGGTGATGTAGAGGACCGGCTTGCCCAGTGCCGCCGCATACGGGCCAGAGAACGTGCGATGCTCGACTTCCTCGATGAATTTCCTGGCCGTGCCGTCACGGTGGATATGCAGCTTGCCGTCGACGACCGAAATCTGGCTGTGGCCCGCCATGAAAGTGCCGACGAACACGACTTTCCTGGCGTTCTGGCTGATGTTGATGAAGCCTCCGGCGCCGGCCAGGCGCGGCCCGAATCTCGACACATTGAGGTTTCCCATGCGATCAGCCTGGGCGAGGCCAAGAAAGGCGACGTCGAGCCCGCCGCCGTCATAGAAATCGAACTGGGCGGGCTGATCGATGACCGCCTGCGCATTGGTCGCCGCGCCGAAGTTCAAGCCTCCCGCTGGAATGCCGCCGATGACGCCGGGCTCGGTGGTCAGCGTCAGCAGGTCGAGGATCCTTTCCTCGTTGGCGACGCTGGCGATGCCTTCGGGCATGCCGATTCCGAGATTCACCACGCTGTTTGGCTGGAGTTCCATTGCCGCGCGTCGCGCGACCACCTTGCGCTCACTCATCGGCATCGGCGCCACACTGCTCGCGGGCACCCGAATTTCGCCGGCGTACGCCGGACTGTATGGTGTGGCAAAGGTCTGCTGGTGGTTCTCGGGCGGCGCCAGCACGACGCAATCGACCAGCACGCCGGGGATCTTGACCTGTCGCGGATTGAGCGAGCCGCTTTCGGCGATGCGCTCCACCTGGACGATCACGAGGCCGTGGCAGTTGTGCGCGGCCATGGCGATCGCGAGAGCCTCCAGTGTCAGGGCTTCGCGCTCCATCGTCACATTGCCTTCCGGGTCGGCAGTGGTGCCGCGCACGATCGCGACGTTGATCGGGAAGGCCTTGTAGAACAGATATTCCTCGTCGCCTATCCGCATCAACTCGACCAGATTCTCGGTGGTGCGCTCGTTCAGTTTGCCACCACCGAAGCGCGGATCGACGAAGGTGCCGAGCCCGACCCGGGAGAGATGGCCTGGCTTTCCGGCCGCAATGTCGCGAAACAGGTGGCTGATCACGCCCTGCGGCAGGTTATACGCCTCGATCTGGTTATCCACCGCAAGCTGCTGTAGCTTCGGCACGAGGCCCCAGTGTCCGCCGATGACGCGCTTGACGAGTCCCGGCGTCGCCAGGTGGTTCAGTCCGCGTTCCTTGCCGTCTCCCTGGCCGGCCGCATAGACTAGCGTGAGGTTGGCGGGCTTTGGGAGGGTGACTAACGCATCCTCGTCACGCGCCGTACAGAGTTCCTCGATGGCAATGGCGATGTCTTCGGCGAAGCCGATGCCGACGAAGCCGCCCGTCGCGACCGTATCGCCGTCGCGGATCAGGCGCACGGCATCGCGCGCCGACGTCACTTTGCCGGACGAGCGGGAAAGGATGGCCGGTGAAAGCGCCCCCGCGGTTGATTGCGTGCTCACGTTTCACCTCGCCTGATTCGAGCGCGACTGGCTAATAGGCGCCACCGGTATCAATGGTCAGATGGAGCATGTCGTCCTCGAGAATCCTGATGAAATGCTCGTCCTCCTGCAGGAGTTCCTCCAGCACGTCACTGTCGGAAAGCACGCCGATGACGCGCCCGGATTCGATCACAGGCAGGTGCCGGATCCGCCGGGTATGCATCGATGCGAGGCATTGATCGCAGGTATGCTCGGGCGTCACGTAAAGCACCTGGGTGGTCATGATGTCGCCAACCCTGGTGTTCGCGGCGTTGCGGCCAAGCACCTCGACCTTGCGGGCGTAGTCGCGCTGAGACAGCACGCCAACCAGATTGCTGCCCTGCAGCACCAGCACCGTCGTCACGTCCTTGTCGGCCATCAACTGCAACGCGTTCAGCACCGTGTCGTCGGGGCCCACTGAGATAACCTCCCGAGGGTTCCCGGACAGAATTTGCCGTGCTGTCTTCCTCTCCTTTTTCATGACCGCCTCCAGACAGAAAGGGGAGCATGTACGGACCACGCTTGATCAAAGCGAAATCAAAGCGAAATCGGAATACGGTCGTCCAGACCCAGCCAAGGCTGGCGGTATTTTCTTCTTCGTTGAATTGCAGTGTAGATCGCTTGACCTGAGTCGAACGAACATTTTCCGTTCCGGCGCTACGCCACTCGATGAGTCGAAGCGACGAGGCACCTGCCGCACGAGCGCGCCTTGCCCATTCGCAAGCGTCCGGCGCTAACTGTCGCCTCACCACCGCAGTCGCACCGGCAAACCCAGAATCCATCGCCAGCGTACCGCTCGGTCGTCAGCTGGCCGAAAACCTCGCCGCTCTTCAGCGCAGGTGAGCCCGGTCGCGACCGCCACACGCGACGCTGCTCACGGCAGCCGCAATCACGCACTGCACCGCTCTCTACCGTCTTCAGGGCGGAAGTCACATGGCCGCCGCATCGGCATCGCCAGAGCCACACGTCCGCGCCGCAATATTGAAGCGCGACGAGATCGCCAAAGGCGCGACCAGCGACATCGCGACTTGGCGGAAAAGGCCATCGAGGCTGCAAGGGGCGGCGGGTACGTTTGTTCACAGCAAGCAAAATGGGGTGCGGCGTCGTGTTCTCAAGCATACCTGCGCCTTTGATTCGGAGCGGGTCGACGCTTCGATCAGCTCATAGCCGTTGTGTGGTATTGCTCACACTTTGTTGCAATTTGCTGCAGGCGGCTAGAGTGCCCGCCCGGCAAGGCTTAGCGGCTCACGGCGAAACGTGGACACGGTTCCGCTTCCCACGGCAGGGTGAAGATTTCAAACGCTGAACCGTTAAAGGACTCAACCAGTGGGGAACACACACCATGAAGATTGAATCCAGCAATTTTCCGCTCGCGGCTTCGCAGAACGGTCCGCAACACGCAACGATCAACGGCGATCCGAAGGATACCGTCGAGTCCGCGCACCAAGTCAGCGCTGCCGCCGCGCAGAATTCGACGGTTAATCTCTCGTCAGTGTTCGCGATGCACACGTCCAGCGATTCGGATATCGACACGGCGAAGGTCGAGTCGATCAAGGCCGCCCTGCGTGACGGCAGCTACAAGGTCGATTCCGGAAAGATCGCCGACGGCATGCTAAGCACCGCGCGCGACCTGCTGCAAACGACTACTCGCTGACCGGCGGCTGAACATGGCTATACCGACGGCGGATAAGCGACGGAGGCGCCAGCGCTGACAGCCGTGAAGGCGAGCCATTGGCTTCATTGTCGGTCCGCGTTCGAGGTGGGGCACGCCTGCAACGCAGTGCATCGCAGGGAGAATTTTCGCTGCGGGCTTGTTCGAAAATTCTTCCCAAGACCCACCACCCGACTGCGGGAACGACGCCATTGCGCCGGTCTGCGTCGTTGCAAGGCAGTCGATGAAGACTCGTACGGCGTGATTGGCCGGCCGGGTGCCGGCCCGCAATTACTGGACGATCTTTTTCGCTTCGTCGCGCCAGTAGTGTTGCTGGTTCCACCCAAGAAGGCGCTTGAGCTTCTCGTTGCTGAGCAAGGTCTCGAACTCGCCGAGCTGCTTTTTGAGCGGCACGCCGGGGTAGTAGCGTCGGAGCAGTTCCGCGGTAGGTACGTCGGACGACACGTCGTCGGCCGCGACGTTCATGACCTGAAAGCCGAGGCCGTCCTTTTCGATGGCAAGCCGGCACGCGTTCGCGAGATCGCGCCCGTCGATATAGCTCCACGCAATCCTCTTGCGCAGTGCTGGATCCTTGAGCCACGCCGGAAACTTCGCGTAGTCGTTGGGTTCGAGCACGTTGCCAATACGAAAGCAGTAAATGTCAGAGCCGGTGCGCGCGTGGAACGCCTTCGCCGTCACTTCGTTGATAACCTTCGACGTCGCGTAGCTGTCCATCGGGTTCACCGGGTATTCCTCGTCGAGCGGGAAGTACTCTGGACTGCGATCCCGGTGCGCGAAAACCATACCGTACGTGGTTTCGCTCGATGCCACGATCACCTTGCGGATGCCAAGCTTCGACGCTGCGTCGAGGATGTTGTACGTGCCCATCACGTTGATCCGGTAGACCTCGTTGTCGGGCGTGATCATGATGCGAGGGATCGCCGCAAAATGCACAATCGCGTCGATCGGCTTTGGTTCGAGGTCGTCGGCGAATTCTCCCGGCGCGGTGCTCGATGCCAGCGCATTGAATACCTGGCCCGCATCGGTGATGTCCGTAATCAACGTGCGCGCCGTGCGCGCCGCCATCGGCACGCGATCAAGATTCATCACCTCGTAGCCGTGCTCGACCAGGTTCTGAACCACCCATTTTCCGGCCAGGCCGCTGCCGCCGGTCACGATCACTCGCTTCGTCATGTGCTCCTCTTCTCCTGTTTTCCTACTTGTTTTAGCGCTTTTCCGCGCGTGTCGCGCGGCCTCATTCCATCATAGGATCGTTGCGCCCCGTGTCCTTGATTCGGCAGTAACAGTTCTGACGTTGAGTTGTGCGGCTCCAACTGGCCGTCCTCTGCCCTATGCGGCCGGCTGGAGACGACGTTCAGGCGTTGATCCAGGCTCGCGCCTGTTCCAGCTCGTTGAGGTGGAACACCTTGATTTCAGCCTTCGTAAAGAACCGGGCCAAATGCGTCGAGGCGCGAATCCAGCCCGCGTCGGCCACGACGGCGGCGCGCGTGACCTTGCGGGCGACGGAGACGCCGAGCGTCATGTCGGTCCATAGCGCCTTCGGCTCGATGCCGCTGAAATGCTCAATGCGTTCGAGCACGCGGGTCTTACCGTTCAGTTCAAGATCACCACGCATGCGCTCGATGGCTTCGCGCAGTTCATGGTCGGTGATTTTGCCTTCGACGGATATTTCGATGACCGGCGAATCGGGAACGGTGTGATACAGGATCATGGCAGGACCCCTGGCCAGAGAGACGTTACACGCTCAGGCACGGACGAGCCTGGCGTTCGACGGTGTACTCATGGTACCTCTTTCCACGCGCTCGGTTAGGCCACGAGCCGATCTTCCCCTGAGAGGCAGTCGAGGCCATCACGCTTGCGCCTTGCCGACAGGTTGACCTCACCCTCGGTCGCATGGACCTCGTCGAAGCAGCCCGGATGATCCGCGATGGCCTGCGCATAACGCTGGTGCGTGGCGGTTGCAAGCACGAGCGCACGGCCGGCCGCGAGCCGCGCCTTCAGGCCCGCTTTGCCACCATGCAGCAGCCAGACTGGCAGTTGCCAGCAGCGCAGCGGCGAGGCCTTCAGAAAGGCCCGCACGCACTCGATCAGAACGTCGGAGCGCAACTGCGTGCCGTCGAGATCGACGACGAGCGGCCGGCCGCGATACGGCGTGATGGTCCGCGTGGCTCACGACTGCGGCACGATCACGAACAGTTGGTAGGGATGCGCAGGCAACTCCCGTCCCCATGCGGTCTTGCTCACCTCAAGCGCAATCGGCGCTGCATGGCTTAGCGACGATGCCGTCGCGATGCAGCCTCGGTCGTCGCCACGGCACACAATCAGCGAGCCCCGGCGCGCGAAATCGGCGGGTGTGAGCCAGGGCGTTGCCGCCGGCCAGTGTAGGTCCCAGAAGCGGGCGCGGCCGCCGTCATAGAACACCATCGAAGCGGCCTCATGCGTCGAGCCCGCCACGATCGACAGCGGCTGGCTGGTGCGTTCGTGCCACACCGCCTGCGCGGCTGCCGCGAGTTCCGCGCGCGGCTCGGCCGCGTCGTCGGAATTGCGCCGCGCCCCTGTGTAGCCGACCACTGCCGATACCGCGAGCACCAGCGCCCAGTACACCGCCATGACCCGTATGGCACGCTGCGGCGCGAACTCGAAGCGGGCCTGCACGAGCACGGCAAGCCAGAGCGGTACCATTGCGAACCACTGCGCCATGCCCCAGACCGAGGCCATCTGCGTCTTGCCGATCACGGACAGCACGCCCACCGCGAACAGTGGCCCCAGCGCGAGCCACCAGAGATCCGGGTACGACGCGCTCCGAACAACGCTCAGCGCCATGAGCCGCGCAGCCCCGCGCGTGCGCACCATCAACAGCACGAAAACGAAACTGAGCGCGAGATAGCCGATCTGCGCGAGCGTGTAGATGCCAAAGCGCCCGACCGCGGCGAGAAGCGTGCCGCCGGTGCGTTGCGCGGCATACTCGAGCGTCGGGAAATGATTCACCATCATCCAGTGCACATGCGGGGCCAGCACGGCGATACCCGCCGCCACCGCGAGCAGCGAATCGAGGCTGACGAGGCGCGCACGCCATGCGGGACGCGCGAGCAATGCCAGCAACAGCCCGAGCAGCAGCACGATCGTGAAGTACTTGCCCAGCACGGCAAGCGCCGCGCACGCCCCGAGACCGAGCGCCGCGCCGCTGCGCGCGAGGCGGCTGCCCGGCTGCACGTAGCGGACGAAAAAGTAGGCGGTCCACGGCCAGACCGACAGCAGGATCGCGTTCGGATTGAATTTGATGGCGAGATTCGAGTAAAGCGGCGAGACCGCCATCGCAAGCCCGGCGATGATCGCGATCTGGCGCGGCACGAAGCGCCCGGCGAGCGCGACGATCCCGGCCAGGCCGACCAGCACGTTCACCGCCGACAGCGCGAAATACGCGAGATCGGTATGCGGGAACACGCTGAACCAGGCCGCTGCGACCCACGACGAAAGCGGCGGGTGCTTCGCGTAACCGGCCTGCCACTCGATGCCCCAGACATAGGTCTCGACCATGTCGCCCTGGATGTCGAGATTGCCGCGCGCGAGCCAGGCGGCGAGCGTCCAGACCAGCGCGTGGAAGGGTAACAGCCAGCCGAGTGATGCGATGCGCGCGGCGGCAGGTTTGTCGGAGGCTGAGCCGAGCGACGTGGGATTCGAAAGCTGGGTCGACATTGAACCTTGGGGTCTGTGTGCCGCCGTACCGGGCAGCGTTTTGGCCCGGCATTGTAATATGAGCTTACGGAGGAGGGGCGCGATCCTGACAGACTGCCCGGCAACCCGTGGCGCCCGATCAAATTAAAAAGGCTTTGATGAAGGGCCGGGGGTGCGGCAGAAATTGACCCGTGTGGTCAAGCCGGAGAGCCGATTCTCTTGACGCGGCGCTCAACTCGGCCGCAATCAACACCTTTGCCGGCTGCATGCTGGAAGCAATCCACTCCACGCTTGCGGTTGATATCGAGAAACGCCTAGCAATTGCAGATGCGCTTGAGGAAGCTCCGAGCTGGGCGTGGATCGTATCAACCCTGACACAAGCCGCGCAACCGTCGCCAGTGTTCCAGTGGATCTGATGGCGAAAAGCTGCGCGTGACGCGCGATAGCGCGTCTCGAAGTCGCAATTCTTTGAGCGCGACGTGTACCGACGGGTCGTGCGCGACGGATTCGACCCGTCGATGCAATAGTTTGCTGGCATCGTTCGGCTGGGGCCCCGTGTTTTGGCTGCAAAACGCGTCGCCATCAGTCGCAAAGCAGCCCCACCATCGGAATCGCCGGGGTTCGTCCCGCGATCAGGTCGGCCGTGATTCGAGCCGATCCGTGTGACATGGTCCAGCCGATATGACCGTGACCGGTATTCAGATAAAGATTGCGATACTTCTTGCGCCCAAGAAACGGCAAGTTCGTCGGCGTCATCGGCCTGAGACCGGCCCACATTTCGGCGCGATCGTAGTTGGCGCCGGCCGGGTAGAGTTCTTGTGTCACGCTCTTCATAAACGCAAAATCAGAAGGCTTGTGGCTCGTGTCGTAGCCAGCAAACTCCGCCGTTGCGGTGACCCGGATCCGGTCGCCGAAGCGCGAGATTGCGACCAGGTTGTGCTCGTCGACCACTGCGACCGAGGGTGGCAAGGGCCGGCCATCGATCGGAATCGTGAGGGAGTATCCCTTGATCGGATAGATCGGAAGATCGATGCCGATCTGTCGGCCAAGAACCGGACTATATGGGCCAAGGGCGAGCACATACGCGTCGGCTTTTACAAGGCCGCGACTCGTTCTTATGCCCACCACGTCCTGCCCAGCGGTTTCGAAGCCGTCGATGGTGGTGTCCGTCAGAAGCGTACCGCCACGCTCGACAATCTTTTCCGCAAGGGCGCGGGTGAACTTCGCAGGGTCTCCGGTCTCATCGGTCGGGCAGTAAATGGCACCCGCTATCCTGTTTTTTGCCGAAGCCAGCGACGGGTCGAGTGCGACGACCTGATCGCGGCTGAGAACCATGATGACTTGCCCATCGGATTCCAGCAGCTTCATATGCTCGACTCCGCGATCCTGCGCTTCCTGAGTCCGATGAAAATACAGAATTCCGCGGTCATTTCGATCGTATTCGATGGCGTCCTCAGCGATCACATTCTGTAGCACGCGTTGCGAGTACGCGGCAAGCCGATGCTTGAGCAGGGTATTGCGGCGTGCCTTCTCTGATGTGCATTCCATCAGGAAACGCCACGACCAGCTATAAAGCCTGGGATCTGCCGAGAACTTGAACCGCAACGCCTGATCTTTCAGCACCAGCGATTTGAGCAGAATCATGGGCGCTTTGGGCGAGGACCAGACAAAGGAATGCCCGGGCGCGATCATGCCCGCGTTACCCCAACTGGTTTCCGATGCGACTAAAGGCTGCCGCTCGACGATCACCACCTCATGGCCATCCTTCTGCAACTGGTACGCAGTTGTCACACCGACTACCCCGCCACCGAGCACGATAACTTTCATGATGTCCTCAGATACAAGGGCGCCGGCGGGCATTCAAGGCAGCGCGGTCTCGCTCTGGCTTTTGTGCTGCGCCACCATCGATTCCTGCTGGACAGGAGGCACCAGTCTCACTTCCATTGCGGCTGATTCAGCACCATTCCGTGCTGCCCTTTGTAGGCAGCCACCGCCGGCGGCGTCCATCCATCCAGCATCCGTGGCGCGAGTTGCCAGACCTCGACGCCAAGCGGCCGGCACACTTCCAGCGGGTCGCGCGCGTCGGGTCCCCACATCGGCACTGACAGATCGCCGCCCGGACAGGTCGACAGCGCGCACAGCAAATCGATCTCCGCGAAGAATTCGAGGTAATCGCCTTTCTTCGCCGGACACGCCTTCATGAAGTATTTGTCCTCGAGATTCAGGCCGGTGCACTGGAACACGTTGAGCACGTCGTGGACGTCGTACTCAGTCAATCCATACGGGGCGATGGCGCGCGTCAGGTTGGAGTGGCAGTGAAAATGGAAATCCTCGCCGGTCAGCATGCGGTTCACGTAGGGGTCGCAGCGCGTGCCGAGCAGATCGTGGACACGGCCGCCGTGCTCGTCGACGCCGTAGCCTGCGAGACTGTCATCCGTGATGGTTACCATCGGACGCAGGAATGGCAGCGTCGACCACAAACGGTCGAACGTGCTCACGTGCGCCTGCTGCAACTGGCGCGTGCGCGACGCCCACATGCGCTCGCGCGGGTTGTGCCGGTTCCACATGTTCAGGTCGGCAACCTGCGGGCCTTCGATCGTGACAATGCGAAACACGTGGCCGGCCGGCACGGTCCACGCTTGTCCCGAGCGGATCGGCACGACGATCGATTCGACCAGCGTGCGGGTGTCGTGCTGAGAGGCGATGCGCCGATAGAACGTCTTGTCGACGTCGAGCGCTGAGCCTTTGGTGGACTGATAGGCAGCAGGATGATTCAGCATGATGCATTCTCCGTCGAACTCAGGCCGGCGCCGTGCCGCGACGAGGCGGCGTCGTCATCGCCCGGGCGACGCAGCACCGCAACGACCCTTTCCTTATCGATCTCTGACATGTTTTTTTTGCCTCCATGACGTCTGACCCGTTTCAGCCAATGTCGATTGCCCAGTTGGCGGGTTACTCTGCCGAGATGGCACTGCCGCCCAGATAGGCAGCGCGGACCCGGCTATCCTGAGCCAGCTCGCGGGCGGACCCCGCGAGCGCAATGTGCCCACTTTCCAGCACGTAAGCCCGATGAGCGATCCGCAACGCCTGGCGGGCGTTCTGCTCGACGAGGAGAATCGAGGTGCCTTCGCGGCAAATGTCGGCGATCATGCCGAAGATCGCGCGGACCAGCTTCGGCGCGAGTCCCATCGACGGTTCGTCCAGCACCACGATACGCGGGCGCAGCATCAGGGCACGGGCAATCGCCAGCATCTGCTGTTCGCCGCCGCTGAGCGTGCCTGCGAGCTGGCTGCGTCGCTCGCCGAGCCGGGGGAAAGTCGCATAGAGCTGATCCCTTCGCTGTTGCAATGCCGCACTGTCGCGCCGGATCAGATAGCCGCCGAGATGCAGATTTTCCTCCACCGTCAGCGCCCCGAAAATGCGCCGCCCCTCTGGCACATGACCCAGACCCAGCGCCACGATCTGGTGTGCGCGCAAGCCCTTCAGGCGCTGGCCAGCCATTGCAATGTCGCCCGCGCGCGGCCGGATCAATCCGGAAATCGCCCGCAGTGTGGTCGTTTTTCCCGCGCCGTTGCTGCCGAGCAACGCGACGATCTCGCCCTCTGCGACGTCCAGCGAGATGCCGTGCAGCACTTCGACCGTCCCATAGCTCACACGCAGATCGCGGATTTCTAGGAGTCCCACAGCGATTTCTCCCCGGCGGTATCGTCGCTCGCCTCGTCCTTTTCGGCTGTGCCGAGATAGGCATCGATCACACGCGGGTCCGCCTGAATCGCGGCGGGCTGGCCCTCGGCGATGATGACGCCGTGGTCCATCACGATGATCCGGTCCGACACGCCCATCACCAGCATCATGTCGTGCTCGATCAGCAGCACCGTCACGCCATGATCCCGGATCCGCCGGATCAGTTCCATCAGCGCGCGTTTCTCGGTCGGGTTCATGCCTGCAGCCGGCTCATCGAGCAGCAGGAGGCGAGGGCTGCTGGCGAGCGCACGGGCGATCTCCAGCCTGCGTTGGTCGCCGTAGGGCAGATCGGCGGCGCGCTCGCCCGCCCTGCCGGCAAGACCGACGAAGGCGAGCCAGCGCAGGCCTTCGGTGGAATGGTCCGCCGCCTCGGCGCGCGCGGACGGCAACGCCAGAAGCTCGGCTGCGAGCGGTGTCCGAAGCCGATGGTCCATGCCGGTCAGGACGTTTTCGAAGGCCGTCATGTGGCCGAATAGGCGGATGCCCTGGAAGGTGCGCGCCATGCCTTGATGGACGATGCGATGAGGCGCGCCGCCGGCAAGCCGTTCCCCGCACCAGACGATCTCGCCGCCAGTCGGGCGGATGACGCCGGTCAGGCAGTTGAACACGGTGGTCTTGCCGGCGCCGTTCGGACCGATCAGGCTCACGATCTCGCCGCTCCGCACCATGAAGCTGACACCGCCGACCGCCAGCACGCCACCGAATCGGCGCTGCATGTCGCGCACCTCCAGCAGGATCTCATCGGTGACGGCGTGATCGGGCACAGCGACGCGATCGGCGTCAGCGCCCTTGCGCGGCGGCGCGACGCGGCGCAACGGCGCTGGCCACAACCCCTGCGGCCTTAGCAGCATCAGGATCACGAGCCCGATCGCGAAAGCGAAGATGCGCCAGAGGTTGAGAAAACGCAGAATCTCCGGCAGGCCGGCGACGATGATGGCGCCGAGGAGCACACCGGGAATGCTGCCCCGGCCGCCGAGCACGACGACAATCAGGATCGTGACGGACTGCAGATAGGTGAAGCCGGTCGGATCGATGGTGCCGAAGCGGGCGGCGAACAGGCTGCCGCCCAGGCCGCCGATCAGCGCGCCCATCACATAGGCAAGCAGCTTGACGCGCAGCGTCGGCACGCCGACGGCCTCGGCAGCTGCCTCGTCCTCGCGGATGCTGGTCCAGGCGCGGCCCAGCCGCGACTGGCCGAGCCGGATGGCGAACACCAGCACCAGCACGAGGAACGCCATGCCCAGTTCGTAAAGCGCTAGCGGCGAACTGATCTCGAAACCGAACAGGCTCGGGCTCGCGATGCCGAAGATGCCGTTCGGGCCGCCCGTAATGTCGAGATTGGTGGCGACGATACGCGTGATTTCGCCGAACCCCAGCGTGACGATCGCCAGATAGTCGCTGCGCAGGCGCAGGGTGGGATAGCCGATGACGATGCCCGATACCCCGGCGAACGCCAGACTGAACGGCAGCGTCTCCCAGAACGAGAAGTGCAGCAGGGTTTCCAGCAACGCCGTTGTGTATGCGCCGATCGCGAAGAAGGCCGCGTAGCCCAGATCGAGCAATCCGGCATAACCGACTACGATGTTCAGCCCAAGACCCAGGATCGAATAGGTGACGATGGTCAGGCCGACATCGACGACATAGTTGCCGGCGACCGCGGGCAGCGCCACGGCGGCGGCCAGCAGCGCACCGCCGACAGGCTTGGCCCAACGCGCGGAAGCCTGACTGGCGCTCATGGACTACATTCTCTCGACAACGCGTTCGCCGAACAGCCCGGTCGGCTTGATCACGAGCACGGCGATCAGTACGCCGAAGACGAACACGTCGGTCCATTGCGAAGAGACATAGCCCGCGCCGAAGGCTTCGAGCAGGCCAATCAGGATGCCGCCCGCCATCGCGCCCGGGATGTTGCCGATGCCGCCAAGCACGGCGGCGGTGAACGCGCGCAGGCCTAGCACGAAGCCCATGAAGAAATTGATCTGCGTGTAGTAAAGACCCTCCATGACGCCCGCCACGGCGGCCAGCACCGAGCCGAGCAGAAAGGTGAGCTGGATCAGGCGTTCGACGTCGATGCCCATCAGACGCGCGGCGTCCTGATCGATCGCCAGCGCGCGCATCGCGGTGCCAAGGAAAGTGTGGTGAACGAAGAAATACAGTGCCAGCATCAGGGCCAGGCTCGTCACGATGATGCCGATCTGCGCGAAGGTGATCTGCACGCCGTGGAGTTCGAAGCCGGCCTGGCTCAGCACGTGCGGATAGGTGCGAAAGCCCGCGCCGTAGATCAGCAGCACCCCATTTTGCAGCGCCAGCGAGACCCCCAGCGCCGTAATCAGAATCGACAGCCGCGGCGCGCGCAGCAACGGCTGATACGCGAGCCGCTCGATCAGCAGGCCGAGCGCGCCTGTGACCGTCATTGCGGCCACAAGGGCGATCAGCAGTGCCAGGGCGAGCGGCAGATGCGCGGATGCAAGAACCATCAGACCGGTCCAGCCGATGAACGCGCCGACCATGAACAGGTCGCCATGAGCGAAGTTGATCAGCCGGATGATTCCGTAGACCATCGTGTAGCCGAGGGCGACGAGCGCGTAGAACGAGCCGGTCGTCAGCCCTTCGATGACGAACTGGAAGAAGTCGCTCATGACGGGGGCGCGCGCGTAATGACGCCTACTTCATCGCCACCCAATGTCCGCTCGCATCCTGCCGCTGGTAGGGCTCGAAGTTGTCGTTGTGCACGATGATGGTGATGTACACGGCTTTACTGCGGTCCCCCTTCGGATTGAAGGCAATCGTTCCGGTCGCGCCCGGGTAGTTCGAGATCTTGTGCAGAGCAGCCGTGATCGCGGCAGGCTGTGCCGATTTTGCGTCCGCGATGGCTTTCGCCGTGACTCCGACAGCATCGTATTCATAGACCGAATACGGTCCCGGCGCTTGCCCGTAAGCCTTCGTATAGTCATCGACGTAGGCGTGCGCGCCGCTCAGGAACTGCGCGAGCGGTGCCGTCGTGATGATCATGCCGTCGGCGGCGGGACCAGCCGTCTTCATCAGGGTGGGGTCATTGGTGGCGTCGCCGCCCATGAAGGTCATTTTCAGACCCAGTTGCCGCGCCTCCTTGACCAGCAGGCCGGCTTCGGAGAAATAGCCTGTGTAGTAGATCACGTCAGGCTTCAGTGAGGAGACCCGCGTGAGCGTCGGTGAATAGTCCATCTGTCCGGGCGTGATCGAATTGGCGTACACGACATCGACACCGCCCTTCTTCAGGGCTTGCACGGTGTTCTGGGCGAGGCCTTTGGAATAGGTCGTGTTGTCGTCGATCACCGCCACGTGCTTCGCGTGCAGAACGTCTTTCATGAAGCTTGCCGCGAATGGGCCCTGCTGGTCGTCACGGCCGATCGTGCGGAACACGTTGTCGTACCCCATCTCGGTCAGTTGCGGATTCGTCGACGCATCCAGCACGTAGGGAATCCCGGCGCGATGAAAGGTTGTCGATTCCGGCAGCGCCGCGCTGGAGCAATATCCGCCCGCTACCGCGACAACGCCCGCATCGACGAGTTTCTGTGCCGCCTGCACCGCGGTCTGCGCGTCACAGGCGTCGTCCTCGGGCACCAGCTCGATCTGCTTGCCGAGCACGCCACCGGCCGCGTTGATTCTGGCGGCGGCGAGCTTCGCGCCATTGACAATATCCGTGCCGGCGTTGGCACTGCTGCCCGACAGCGGGACGGGCACGCCGATCTTGATGGTGGCGCCCTGGCTTAGCGCCGAACCGGGAGCCATGCCGACAAGCAGGGCCACGGCGGCCGCCATGCCCGCAAAGGTCGTTTGCCGCGAGCCTCGCTCTGCACCGGACCAGCCAATCGTCTGAGCAAACATGTTAGCGACTCCTTATTGTGAGAGGGATCGGACGATCCGCCACCCGGGTATACCGGTGACATCAGAATGCGGACGGAAATGGGGCGATTGCGTGTGATTCATACCCACCAGGTCAACGGCGTGACTGCTGGTTTCACCGGAGCGCTGACACTGACACTAAAGCGCTTCTTTCATGATAGAAGCCGGTGTGCGTTGGGACGGTATAGGGTATTTGCGTATAAACCGTTACACAAAGGCGGCGGCAATCCTCTACCTTTAAGAGGCAGTGACGACAGAGACTCGCGGGCCCGAAAGCGACATGACAGGACGACTCCGAAATGAGTGCGATTGCACAGCATGACGACGTGTACACGAAGCTCGATTTCACCCTGGACGACGGCGTCTGCCGTCGTGCCGCGATTGGGCTCGTGGTGCTCGCCACCGATCATACGATCGAGCATGAGTGGCGGGGCTTGCTGACGCAGGACGGCGTGGCGTTTTACGAAAGCCGTGTGTATAACTCGGCGGACATCACGCCCGAACGGCTAGCGGAAATGGAGGACCGTATTGCACCGGCGGTCGCGCTGATCCGTCCGGCCGAGCGTATCGATGTGGTGGCGTTTGGCTGCACGTCCGCGTCGATGGTGATTGGGGAGGAAAAGGTGTTCGCGCGGATTCGCGAAGCGCGTGCGGACGCCGCGTGCACTACGCCGATCACCGCGGCGCTGGCGGCGCTTCGCGCACTAGGCGTCCAACGTACGGCCCTGCTTACTCCCTATGTGCGTTCGATCAACGAATACATGCGCGACTATATCGAGTCGCGTGGGCACGGCATTACGCGCATGGCGTCGTTCGAGCATGCGAACGATAACGAAGTGGCGCGGATCGATGCGGCGTCATTGCGAACTGGTGTTGAGCGACTCGCGCGCAATCGTGACGTGGACGCGATTTTCGTATCGTGCACGAGCTTGCGCATCGCCGGGTTGATTCCGGAGCTGGAGGCGGCGATCGGCAAGCCGGTGATATCGAGCAACTACGCGATGGCGTGGCACGCGTTGCGGCTCGCCGGCGTGGGAGATTGCGAGCCTCATCTTGGGCGGCTGTTTGCGCTGTGACGTTGTACCTTGAAACGCGACGCAGCGCGACGGGGCGACCATGCGGCGATCGACGCCGAGGCCATGTTCCAGACATCGACGCGCGCCACAGACGCGGTAGGCGTCGGATGAACCGCCGCAGGTATCGCTCATCGAAGCGTCTGCGCGGCGGCAGGACTACGACGACTGCCCGTCATTTCCCAGCATGGTTCGACGACATGCCGGCGCGCCGCAATGACACGCGTACTGGGCGCGAATGTCGTCGGTGACCGCGCCGTCCACTGACAGACCGTAGTTGATGAAAAGCTCCTCCCCGGGCGCGATCGTGGCGAGCGCATGAATGAACACCCGATCGCCCGTTTCGATGGCCTCGCAGTTGGGGGCGCACGCATGGTTCAGAAAGCGGGCGCTGTTGCCGCCGCGGCTGCCGTCGATCACTCGTCCGTCGGACAGCCCAAACACGAACGTGTGGCCCGCGTCGGCTCGCTGGCGGGCGGCGGCGCGCCGCCAGCTGGTCACTTCCCCCTTGTACTCGATCACCCGTTCGCCCGCGGCGATCGGCTGCAGGGCGAACAGTCCCATGCCATGCACTGGTGAGCGTCGTGCGGTGATGCGTCGCAATCGCATGTTGTAGTTTCCTTCAACTCTCGGTCGTTGCATGTGGTTTAGCGGCGATGCGAAGCATATCGCCACACACTCAGGCGCTCAATATTTTTCTTTTTAAAAGCGCAACTAACGGCCAAGGACGGGCCGCGCCAAGGGTTCCGGCTTTGCCGCAACGAGGCTGGCAACGGTCGACGGTTAGAGTGAGCTCATCAAGTCGCATGTCCAAGGCACCACGCTGGCACAACAGTCGGCTCAGGCAAACGAGCGGCTGGCCGCCGCTGCGCGCTTGCGCAACCAGTTCATGCAGGCGAACAGGGCGATGGCGAACGCCATCAGCAGTGTGGCCACGGCAAGGATCGACGGGTCGATCTGGTCACGGATGCCACTCCACATCTGTCGCGGCACGGTGCGCTGCTCGGGGCCGCCAATGAACAGAATGACGATCACTTCGTCGAACGACGTCGCGAATGCGAACACACTGCCCGTCGCGACGGCGGGCGTGATCAGCGGGAGCGTGACGCGACGAAACGCGACCCACGGCTGCGCGCCCAGGCCCGACGCAGCCCGAAGCAGGCTTTGATCGAACGACAGCAGCGAAGCCGTCACGGTGATCACCACGAAGGGCGTACCGAGCGCGGCATGCGCAAGCACGACGCCGAGATACGAATTGACCAGGCCGAGCGGCGAAAAGACCAGATAAAACCCTGCCGCGACGACAACGATAGGCACGATCATCGGCGACACGATGATCGGCATGATGATCGAGCGGTAAGGAAACTGCGTGCGGCTCAAGCCGAGCGCGGCGAGCGTGCCGAGCACCGTCGCGATCAGCGTCGACGCCGCGCCGATGCCGATGCTGTTGGCAAACGCGCGTTGCCAGTCCGGCGAACTCAGCGCCTGCGCGTACCAGCGCAGCGAGAAGCCCTGCATCGGGTAGGAGAAAAACGAGCCGGAGTTGAACGACAGCGGCACGATCGCGAGGATCGGCGCGACGAGGAAAAAGAAAATGAGCGCGCAATGCACACGTAGTCCCGCGCCCGCGATGCGTTCCGAGAGTAGCCGGGTTCGTCCGTCTTTCATCTGAGTCTGCCTGTTAGCGTCGGTTGCGCGGCGCGTTAGCCGAAGCGCAAGCGGTCGATACCGACCAGCCGGTTGAAGATGAAATAGAACACCGCCGTGAATGCGATCAGATAGCACGACAGCGCACCCGCGAGTCCCCAGTTGAGCCGATCGTTGGTCTGCGACGCGATCAGCTGGCTGATCATTTCGTCGCCGGCGCCGCCTAGCAGGGCGGGGGTGATGTAATAACCGAGCGCGAGCACGAACACGAGAAAACATCCCGCGCCGACACCCGGCAGCGTTTGCGGAATATACACTCGCACGAAGGCCACAGCCGGATGCGCGCCGAGGGATTTCGCCGCGCGCATGTACACGGGCGGGACACCTTTCATCACCGAAAAGATCGCGAGGATCATGTACGGCAGCAGGATATGTGTCATGCCGATCAACACGCCCGTGCGATTGAAAATCAGCGGCAACGGATGATTGATGAGCCCAAAGCGGAGCAACGCGCTGTTGATTACACCACCTGGTTGCAGCAGCACGTACCACGCGGTGGTCCGCACCAGCAGCGAGGTCCAGAACGGTACGATCACGAAGAGAATCAGCCGGTTGCTCTGGTTCTCCGGCAGTGTCGCGAGCAGATACGCCACGGGATAACCCAGCACCAGGCACAGCAGCGTGACCGTCGCACTTATCGTAACGGTGCGTCCGAAGGCCGCGCGGAAGATGGCACTGTCCGCCGCGACGGACGTCACCGAGCCATCAGGCGCGACTTGCGCGTCGACGGCGTTCAGCAAATAGTCGGGCGTGGGCGAGATCGACGCACGCTTGAGCAGACGCCAGGTTTCCGGTGCGTTCCAGCGTTCGTCCAGATCGATCAGGGCGGGCTTCCATTGCGCGGGTGTTTCCGAACGTGTGGCACGCGCCGTCTTGAAGAGCAGGCTGCGGAACTCCGGTTGATAGAAGTTCATGCGCCGCGCGATATTGCCGAGCTGGCCGGATTCGCTGGCGTCCTTCAGGTCGTGCGCGAGTGCGGCAAAGGCCGGTTCGCCGGGTACGCCCGCACCGTCCCATCCGGCCAGCGCCGCGCTCAACTGCGGCATGCCGGCGCGCACTTCAGGGTTTCGCACGCTGCGCGCGAGCAGGCTCGCGATCGGCGCGACGAACGTCACCAGCAGAAAGATGAGCAACGGCAAAGCCAGCAACAAGGCGCGCATCGCGGCCTTGCGGCGCGCGGCGCGGAACGACTCGCGGTTCGCGGCCTGCGGATCGCGGCCAAAAGAGGCAGTGGATGGCAGCGGCGTGTTCATCGTGCTCGATCTCTCTGGTGACGTTCGTTCGACTTGGCGCTACTGCGTCAGCCAGTTCTGGAACCGCTTGTTGATCGCGTCCGCGTTATCGGCCCAGAACGTCGCGTTGATTTGCAGCGGACGCTTGAAGTTCTCCGGTGCCGTCGGCAGATCGTTCAGACGCGCCTTGTCGATCAGCGGAATGGCGTCCTTGCGCGGCGGCGCGTAGGCGATGTACTTCGACAGGTCCGCATAGGCCTGCGGTGTCGAGGATGCGATGATGAACTTCCGCGCCGCGTCGGCATGCTTCGCGCCGTTGACCACGGCCCACCATTCGTAGTCGTACACCTGTGCATCCCAGACGATCTTGAAGGGCTTCTTGTCCTTGTGCACGGCGTCGTCGATGCGGCCGTTGTACGCCTGCGTCATCACGACCGCGCCGTCGGCGAGCAGTTGCGGCGCCTGCGCACCCGCCTCCCACCAGACGATGCTCGGCTTGATCGTGTCGAGCTTCTTGAACGCGCGATCGACGCCAGCCGGCGTGGAGAGCGTCTTGTACACGTCCTTGGGCGCCACGCCATCGGCTATCAACGCCCATTCCATCGCGACCTTCGGCGATTTGCGCATGCCGCGCTTGCCCGGGTACTTGTTGAGGTCGAAGAAGTCGTTGATGGTAGTAGGCGCGGATTTCAGTTTGCTGGTGTCGTACGCATAGACGGTGGACCACACCATCGCGCTGACGGCGCAGTCACTGATCGACCCCGGCAGGAAATCGCTGGTGTTGCCGAGCGCCTTTTTGTCGAACTTGGCGATCAGGCCTTCGTCGCACGCGGTGATTGCGTCGTTGGTTTCGAGGTCGATCAGATCCCAGGTCGGGTTCTTCGACTGTTCCATCGCTTGCAGCTTGGCAAGGCCGCCATCGTAGGACTCGGTGGAGAACTGGTCGCCGGTTTTCGCGGTGAACGGTTCGAACCATGCCTTTTTCGCGGCGGCTTCGTACGCACCGCCAAAGGTGACGACGGAAATCGTATCGGCCGCGTGAACCGTGGCCGTGGCAAACACCCCGAGCGCGCACGCCGCGAATGTGGTCCGGAATAACGAGAGTGTGGTCTTCATTTCTAGTTGGCTCCTGCGATAAGTGGCGAGGCGGACGAGGGAACGGCAACAGCGGAATAGTCGGCGCCGCCGGACGCGGCGGCGGATTGCGGCGCGGCCGCCATTGCGGGCAGCACCTTGCAGTCGTCGCGCCGCCAGGTCACGGCGGTCTGACGGCCTAGTGCGGGCAGATCATGGTGCTGTGTGTTCGGCACCTTGACCACCATGCTTTCGCCATGACCGAGCTTCAAATGCACGCGATGATGATCGCCGCAGTAGACGAGTTCCTCGACGAGCGCGTGCACGACGTTCATGTTCTGCCGGGTCGCTTCCTGCACGGCGTCCGGCGTCGCCGCGATGTGCGCGCGCTCGGGACGCAGCGCCAGCACTGCCGTGTCGCCCGACGCGAGCCCCGCGCCTGGTCGTCCGCACACGGTGCTGCCGTCGGCCAGCTGCATCGCAGCCCATTCCCCGCCGCCGGAATTGACGCGACCGGTCAGTCCATTGTTCTCGCCGACGAAATTGGCAACGAACGCATTCGCCGCGTTTTCGTAGAGTTCGGTCGGTGCGGCGGCCTGCTGGATGCGTCCATCGGAAAACACGGCGACGCGGTCCGACATCGTCAACGCTTCGTTCTGGTCGTGGGTCACGTAGACGATCGTCAGCGACAGTTCGCGATGCAGCCGCATGATTTCGTATTGCATGGTTTCACGCAGGCGCTTGTCGAGCGCGCCAAGGGGCTCGTCCATCAGCACCACGCTCGGCTCGAAAACCAGCGCGCGGGCAAGCGCAACGCGCTGCTGCTGGCCACCGGACAGTTGCGACGGACGCCGTGCCGCCAGATGCGATAACTCCACCATGTCCAGCACGCGCGTCACGCGCGTTTTCTGTTCGCTTCGGCTTACCCTGCGCACGGACAGCGGAAACGCGACGTTCTCGGCAATCGTCATGTGCGGGAACAGCGCATAGTTCTGAAACACCATGCCGATATCGCGCCGATGGGGTGGCTTGTCGTCCAGACGCTTGCCGCCGAGGCGGATTTCGCCGCGCGTCGGCGCTTCGAATCCCGCGAGCATCATCAGTGTCGTGGTCTTGCCGGAACCGGACGGACCGAGCAGCGAAACGAATTCACCGTGCGCGACATCGAGATCGAGTCCCTCGACGACGCTATGCACGCCGTCGTATGACTTGCTGACGCCGTCGAACGAAATAAATGGTTGGCTTGACATGGGTAACTCGGCAGAGTGTTGGCGGTCCACGTGGGGCGGCAAATCACGTCGCGCCCAGGCGTCCCGCCAGATAGCGGGCGAAGTCGTAATTCGGCCGCTCCAGAGGGCTCAGATGGCCAGGCTTCGCGAGTGGCGCGTGCACGCCGCGAAACACGGCCTCGACGCCGCGCCGGTCCTCGGCGTTGACTTCGTCGAGCAGGGTCTTCAGCGTAGCCATGTAATCGGCGGCCCGCGGATCGTCGACGAAATCCGGCGCGAGGCCGCCGCCGAAGCGGATATGCACGCGGCCGACGCCCCGCGGCTGCAGGATCAGATACCAGAAGTAGCCGGGCGTCAGCGTGATCAGGTGTGTCGGGTAGATCGCCAGCAGCGCGGTGGTGCGGCGCCAGTGCCCTTGCAGGCGCGTGTTGGCGGGATGCACGTTGCCGATCGGCAGTGATGCTTCCTTGGTGATCCAGTGATAGTTGAACGCGGGGAAACCGGGCGGACATTCCATTTCTTCGAGCTTCGAGTGCGGTCCGACCGTTGCGCGATGCAGCATCGGCAGGTGGTAGCTCTCCATGAAATTTTCCGCGAGGATCTTCCAGTTGGTGTCCCACACGTGCTCTTCGTCGAAGGTCTCGACGTAGTTGCTCATGCCGTACGGCTCGATCAGCTTCGTCAGCCCGGACAAATGTGATTCCACCGAAGGCGCGTGCGGGTTGAGCGTTACGTAGATCCAGCCTTGCCACGTCTCGCAGCGCACGGCGGGCAGCTTGTATTGTTCCTTGCAAAAGCCCGGCTGCCGATCCATCAACGGCGCGCCCGCGAGCGAACCATCGAGCGTGTAGTTCCATGCGTGATAGGGGCACACGATCCGGCGCACGTTGCCGCGCCCTTCAAGCAATACCGACATCCGGTGCAGGCAAACATTCGAGAATGCGCGCAACGCACCGCTCGCATCGCGCAGCACGAACACCGGCTGGTCGTCGATTTGCGCGGTCAGATAGTCGCCGCTCTGTGCGAGCGCGCTCGCGCGGCCCACGCACAACCACTCGTTGCGAAACACGTCGCGCCGTTCGAGCGCGAGAAACGCCTCCGACGTGTAGACGGCCGGCGGCATGGCGTGTGCGTCCCCGAACGGACGCTCGCAGTTCTCGCGCAGGGCGCGAACGATGTCGAGCTCAGTGTCCGTCGACTGAAGAATGGCTGACATAGGGCCCCCCCCATCAGTGTGTGCATCCGATGAGCACCAATCTAACAATCCAAATTGCTAGGTAAAATATTGTTTTTGCATGCACTGCATAGCTCAAGCCTATGCCGGGACGCTTTCCAGGCCGCTAGCCGATGTGGAGGCGCCGAATGTACGTTTCACAGAATGCCGAGAAGCGCTTCACAACCTCACGCGGCTTGACGGCGCCCGATAGTGCGATGCCAAGCGTCGTCGCGTTGACGCTTTCCTTGAAATGTTTAATCACGAAGTCTTCGCCGTCCACTGTTCGGGTCGACTTCAGCGGGAAGTTGAGTATGCTGTAACCCAAGCCGTTGGCAACCATGCCACGCACCACTTCAGGCTGTGACGACCGGAAAGCCGCGGTAGGGCGGCTGCCGACTGCGTCGAACAGCGCGGAGAAGTACTCGCGGCTATGCGGCAGGTCCAGCATCACATAGGGCTCGGGCAGCAGATCGGCCAGCGACACTTTGCGGGCCCGTGCAAGCCTGTGTGTTTTAGGCAGGATGACATACGGTGGCAGCGAAAGCAGCGGGGTAAACGCGATTCCATCGGTGATATCGAGGCTGTAGGTCAGCGCGATATCGAGCGAGCCGTCGCGCAGGCCGCTCAAAAGCGTGTCCTGATGCGCTTCCGTCGTACGGAAGGTGACCGCCGGATAGTCCTGCACGAAGCGGCTGATGATGCCTGGCATCAGCGGCGGAGCCAGCGACACCATGCAGCCCAGCGAGATGGAGCCCGACATGCCGCCGTCGATTTCCTTCGCGGTCAGCTGCAATTCTTCGGCGTTCTGAAGCAGATTGCGAGCGTGGCCGAGCAGATCGCGGCCCGGTTGCGTGAGCGACAGCCCGCTGGCGTGATGGCGGATGAACAGTTGGACGCCGAACGATTCCTCCAGATCCGCGAGCGAGGTCGAGATAGACGGCTGCGAAATGTGCAGACGCTTTGCCGCGGCCGTGAACGAAAGCGTCTCGGCCGTGACGACAAAATACCTGAGCTGACGCAACGAGTAGCGTATCGAGTTGCCGTCCATCAGTTGCTCCGTGTTCGGTCGAACCGATTGTCGCTCGCCAATTGTCGATTGCATAGCGAAAAACGATGCAAAGCATTTTTAAAATATAGTTTTTGTTGCCCGCTGCGCGGCGTACATTCTGTCCGACCGAAGAGAGAGAGTGACCTGAATCCAGAGCGCTTTTCAGAAGGAGAAGGCCATGTCGGCTGAAAAATTGTCGATCGACACGCTGGTCATAGGCGCGGGTCAGGCTGGCGTGGCAATGAGCGAACACCTGAGCAAACTCGGCGTGCCTCATCTCGTGCTGGAGCGCGACCGCATTGCCGAACGCTGGCGTACCTGCCGCTGGGATTCACTGGTCGCCAATGGTCCCGCCTGGCACGACCGCTTCCCTAATATGGAGTTCGAAGGACTCGATCCTGATGGGTTCGCCGCCAAGGATCAGGTCGCTGATTACTTCGAGGCCTATGCGCGCAAGTTCGATGCGCCGATCCGCACGGGCGTCGAAGTCACGAGCGTCGAGCGTCTGAAGGGCCGGGCAGGATTTGCGGTCGCAACGTCCGATGGCACGATCGAAGCCCGTCGCGTGGTCGTAGCGACGGGTCCGTTCCAGCGGCCCGTCATTCCCCCCATCGCGCCACAGGACGTCGAGCTCACGCAGCTTCATTCAGCCCACTATCGGAACCCGGCGCAGCTGCCCGAAGGCGCGGTGCTCGTGGTTGGCGCGGGTTCGTCCGGCGTGCAGATCGCGGACGAACTGCAACGCGCGGGCCGCAAGGTTTATCTGTCCGTCGGTGCGCATGACCGTCCGCCGCGCGCCTATCGCGGTCGCGATTTCTGCTGGTGGCTGGGTGTACTCGGCGAATGGGACAAGGAAGTCGCCGTGCCGGGACGCGAGCATGTGACCATTGCCGTCAGCGGCGCGTATGGCGGCCAGACCATCGATTTTCGCAGGCTCGCTCATCAGGGCATGACGCTGGTCGGCACGACGAAATCGTTCGCGAATGGCGTCGCGACCTTCGAACAGGACCTCGCCGCCAATCTGAAGCGTGGCGACGAAAACCTGATGTCGCTACTGGACGCGGCCGACGACTACGTCGAGCGCAACGGCGTGGACCTGCCTGAAGACCCCGACGCACGCCTGATTCCACCAGACCCGGAGTGCGTGACGCATCCGCTCCCGGAACTGGATCTGCAGAAGGCGGGGGTGAGCACGATCATTTGGGCCACCGGCTATGCCGTCGATTTCAGCTGGCTGCACGTGAACGCATTCGACGATAAGGGCAAGCCGCAGCATCAGCGCGGTGTATCGAAGGAACCGGGCGTGTACTTCCTCGGCTTGCCGTGGTTGTCGCGGCGCGCATCGTCGTTTATCTGGGGCGTCTGGCACGACGCAAAGCACATCGCCGATCACATCGTCACGCAGCGCAAATACCTCGCGTATCGCGACGCGTCGCAGCGTCGGCAGGACGCGCGCGGCGTGCACGGCGCGAATCCAACCGATACCGCGTGCGACGAATCGCACGCGCCGAAAACCAAAGAAGTGGGAGTGAACTGATGCCTACGCATACCCGCATCCGCATGTTCAATACGAAGGATACGTACCCGAACCAGTCGCTCGATAACGATCTTTGCCAGGCGGTTCGCGCGGGCAATACGGTCTATGTGCGCGGCCAGGTCGGTACGGATTTCGACGGCAACCTGGTCGGTCTCGGCGATCCGGGCGCGCAGGCCGAGCAGGCGATGAAGAACGTCAAGCAACTTCTCGAGGAAGCGGGCAGCGACCTGTCGCATATCGTCAAAACGACGACTTACATCACTGATCCTCGTTATCGCGAGCCGGTGTATCAGGAAGTCGGCAAGTGGCTGAAGGGCGTGTTTCCGATTTCGACGGGGCTGTGCGTCAGCGCGCTCGGCCAGCCGCAATGGCTGATGGAAATCGACGTGATCGCCGTGATTCCGGACAACTGGAAGCCATCTCAGGCGTGAGGAGCTAGCCATGACATTCTCGATCGTCGGACGTTGTGGCAAGACCGGTCAGCTCGGTATCGCGATCAGTTCGTCGAGCATTGCGGTGGGTGCGAGGTGTCCGTGGGCGCGCGCGGGCGTCGGGGCGGTGGCGACGCAGAACGTGACGCTGCCCGCGCTCGGGCCGCAGATTCTCGATCTGCTGGAAAGCGAGCGTATCGCGGCGGATACGGCGCTCGAACGGGCGCTAGGCGCGAGCGAATGGAGCGAATACCGGCAGGTGACGGTGGTCGACAGTGAGGGGCGAACCGCGATGTTCACCGGCAAGGAAGCACTCGGCGTGCATCACGCCGTCGCGGGAGATCAGTGTGTGGCAGCGGGCAATCTGCTCGCCGGCAAGCCGGTGATCGACGCGATGGTGAAAGCGTTCGAGAGCGCACAAGGCGCGCTCGCCGATCGTCTGCTGCACGCGATGCATGCGGCCGTCGAAGCTGGCGGAGAAGCAGGGCCCGTCCATTCGGCGGCTCTGAAGATCGTCGATACACACGTCTGGCCAGTCGTCGATCTGCGTGTCGATTGGGCCGACGACGATCCGATCGGCAAACTTGCCGCGCTTTGGCAAGCGTATCGGCCGCAGATGCGGGACTACATCGCACGCGCGTTGAATCCAACCGCGGCGCCGAGCTACGGAGTGCCCGGCGATGAGTGAGTTGTCGAGCCGTGCACTGCTCGAGCGGCTGATCGGTTTTGCGACTGTCAGCCGCGACTCCAATCTGGAACTGATCGGCTTCGTGCAGCAATACCGCGCGGATCCAGGTGTGGACAGCGAGCTGTTCCATAACGTCGAGCGTACCAAGGCTAACCTGTTCGCCACGATCGGTCCGCGAGACCGTGGTGGCATCGTGCTGTCCGGGCATACCGATGGTGTGACGCAATGTTCGCTCGCCTCGCTGAACATCTCAAAAGTGTGAGGTAGCCTGCGCGTCTGCGGCGCAAATCGGGCGTGAGGGGTTCATCAGGACACGCGCTCCGCCACTTCGAGCACGAAGTGCGCGACTACGACCACACCGGTGACCAGGGTCGCGAGCCAGCAGAGCGCGCGTAACGACCAATGCGCGACGATTTCGCCGACCGCTTCTCGTTTCGCACCCAGCAGCACCAGAAGCACCAGCACGGGCGTAATCGTCATACCGTTGACGATGGCGCTCCAGTACAGCGCCTTGACAGGGTCGACGTGCCATAGGCCGAGCGCAAGGCCAAGCAGCGTCCCGAGCCCCGCGAGCGCAACGAGCAGAACAGCAATGCGCCGATCACGCCGTTGGCCGTGGGGCCAGTCGAACGAACTCGCGACCGCTTGCGCAGCGGAACCCGCAAGCGAAGGTAGTGCGAGCAGCGCTGAGCCAATCAGTGCAAGCCCAAGCAGTGTGCCGGCGTAGCCATCCACTAGCGGTTCGAGCACCCTGGAAAGCTCCGTGGGCTCGCCGGGCCGCGTCTGTGCACCATGCAGCGTCGCCGCAGCCGCAATCATCATGCACAATGCGGCCACGCTCGATAAACCGGTGCGCGTCAAGGTCTGCATGCGCAACCGGCGAAGCTGCTCTGACGAACGTCGATCACCCCGCGACGCGTGCTGTTCGTGCTGTCGATGTTCTTCCTGTGCTTCCTGCTCGGCCTGCGAAAAAAGCAGATAGGGACTCATCGTCGTACCGAGCACGGCCATCAGCATCGTGACGAAATCTTCTTTCCACTCGACGTGCGGCACGAGCGAGCGCAGCACGACCGTGTGCCACGGCACATCGACGATCAGCAGCACGCCGGCATACGCGAGCATCGGCAGCATCAACCATTTGAGCACCTGCGCATAGCGCGCATAGGGAATGAACCACTGCAACGCAATCGACGTGCAACCGCATGCGAGGGCAAGCGACCAAAGCGGCCCATGAGTGAAGCGTTGCACGACCGCGGCCATCGCCATCACATTGACGGCGATGTTCAGCGTGTTCGCAATCACGAACCGCGCCACCGCGAAATAGAAGAACACCGGCGAATAGTGCGCGCGCATGTTCGCCGTCAGGCCATGTCCGGTGACGGCGGCGACATGCGCCGAGATCAGTTGCAACGCGACCATCGACGGAAACGACAGCACGCAGGTCCACAGCAGGTCGTAGCCGTACCACGCGCCCGCGAGTGAATATGTGGCGATACCGCTGGGATCGTTGTCGCAGCCGAGACTTGCCAGCCCCGGCCCGAGATCGGCGGCCCACGAGCGGGCGGGCCGCGACGAGGCAGCCTGCGTACCACCTCGTGCGGCCCGGGGCGCGGGGCTCCTGTCGGGGGAAGAGTGCATTCGCCTGACCGTCGGGAAACCAGGGATGCTGTAGCGCACGCACGAAACGTTCCTTCGTCGATTCGTTTCGCGGCTCACGTAGTCGACGGATGTGACGGTATCGGGGCGGCTATCAGGGCTCCCGCAGGCTGACGATACAATGTCACAACTTCAACCCGCGCCGACCAGCGCGAAACGCTCGTCGACCGCGGCGAGCGAACGACCAGTCTCCGCGATAGCTCCCCGCAAGTGAAGTCTCAATGCCCAGGCGTCTTTTCCGCGCTGCGGCGATCGAAACGGAATCAAAGCGGTGAATGACACACTCGGCCATACTGCACCGCAGCTGACTCGCTCTGTTTGACTGAATTCCGGACCCGCTTCGGTAGGGATGCTGGATGTGCCTGACAAAGTGAGAGTTGCGACGAGCCACTGAAGAAAATCGCTGGAAAGGAGAAACCTTGAAAAAGACAGGATTCACGGTTCTGATCATGACGCCTTGCACGGGCGCGCAGGCAGCGGGCTACGCTGAGGTCTGGAATCCACCAGAGGCACGCGCGAACATGCTTCGAGTGACGACTCGCGCCGCAACCGTCAGGGTCGTGCGCTAATGGAAACGATCGACTACGACGGGTACACCTTGTGGGGGCATGCCATCCTTCAGCAGGAAGGCGAAGGCATCCTGCAACCGGAGCGCTATGCGGCGAGCGGAACCATTACGCGAGGCGGAAAGCTGATCGAGGCATCAGGCATTCTGGGACTATTCGATAGCGAGGAGGAAGCCCACCATGCAGGCCTGGACTGGGCGCGCGCGTGGGTGGATGCTCATGGATGAGCTTGCGCGAGGCAGGGTGGTCGAGGGGATCGACTCAAACCTACGCTTCCCGCTTGCTGCGCCCATACAGCAGCAACATTGCCGCTATCACCACGCCGTAGATGATCTGACGTCCCGCCTCGGGCATCTGCGCGACTGAAAGGATCGACTGCAGCAGCGTGATGAGAATCGCGCCAGCCACGGTGCCGAGGTATGAACCTCGTCCACCCAGAATCGATGTGCCGCCGAGCACGACTGCCGCGATCGCCGGCAACAGGTAGGCATCGCCCATCGACTGCGCTGCCTTCGACGCATAACCGGCGAGCAATACGCCGCCGAACGCCGCGAACGCGCTGCACACGGCGAATGCGGCCACGGTCACGAGCCGCGTATTGATGCCGGACAGATACGCCGCGCGTTCGGTATTGCCGATCGCGTACAACGTGCGGCCGAAGGTCGTACGCGACAACAGGAACACCGTGGCGCCGCCGATCACGAGCCATAGCGCGACGGCATTCGGCACGCCCGGTACGAGCCAGCCCGCAGCGAGCCATCGCATCACCTGTGGCGCGGAATCCTGCGGCGACGATCCGCCGGTATAGACGATCATGATGCCCTGTGCGACCGCATTGGTCGCGAGCGTTGCGATCATCGACGGAATGCGCAGCAGCGCAACGAGGATGCCGTTGACGACGCCGATCAGCACGCCGCAACCAATCCCCACCGGTATCGCGAGGATCCGTCCGAGTTCGCCGTGCCCCGCTACCGCGCACGCCATCATTGCGCCGACGGTGATGGTCCACGGCAGCGACAGGTCGATGTGGCCGAGCAGGATCACCATCATCAGGCCGGTCGCGATGATGCCGAGGAACGCGCCGACCTTCAGTTGCAGCAGGATGTACTCCGGCGACGTGAAGTTGCGCGAATACATCCCGCCGACGAGCAGCAGCGCGACGATGCACGCGAACGCGATCACGATCGGTTTGTCGATTCTGCGCGTGAGCCTCGACACGAACGTGTTCCGGCTGGTGGCTGAAACGTGGCTCATTGAAACCACTCCAGACGGTTGCGTACCCTGAACAGCCCGCATGCGCCGATCGCGACAGCGAGCAGAAGAATCACACCCTGGAATAGCGGCTGCCACAGCGCATCGACGTTGAACACGAACAGCAGGTCGCCGATCGAGCGGAACGCGAATGCGCCGAAGATCGCGCCAATCGCGCTGCCCTTGCCGCCGAGCAGCGACACGCCGCCGATCACCACCGCGGCGATCGAAAACAGCGTGTACGAGTTGGCGCTGCCGAGGCTCGCTTCGCCGGTGTCGGTGAAGAACGTCAGGAATAGGCCGCCGATCGCAGTGAGCAGGCCGGCCAGCGTATAGCTGGCGAACTTCGCGCGGCGGATCGGCATGCCGGACAGAAAAGCCGCGGGTTCGGACGAGCCGGTCGCGTACGCCGCGCGCCCGACCGCCGAGCGTTTGAAAGGAATCCAGACGACCAGCGTCGCCGCGAGCAGAATCAGCAAGCTCGCCGGCAGGACGCCGGCGACCTTGCCGGTCAGTGCGTCGGCGAGGTCCTCGTTGATCGAGCCGCCGGGCACGGGGCGCAGCAGCAGCGCCAGGCCGTAGTAGACGGCGCCCGTCGCGATCGTCGTCACGATCGGCTGCAGCCGGCCGAAAATGATGATCACGGCATTCAGCGCGCCGCACAGCGCGCCCGCCGCGAGCACGCCGGCGATGCCGAGCGCGCTGTGCAGCGTGTCGCCCGTGACGATCCACGAGCCGATGCAATTCGTCAGCACCAGTGTCATGCCGATCGACAGGTCGATGCCGGCCGTCAGCACGACGAGCGCCTGCCCCATCGAGACGAGCGCGAGCAGCACCGCCTTGTTCGCTGCCGTCTGAAACACGTTGGCCGACAACGCCGACGGATAGTTGACCAGGTAGATCGCGAACATCAGCACGAACAGGCCGAACGCGAACACGGCCCCGCGATTCTCCGCATACCAGTAACGCAGCCCGCTCATAGCGCGACTCCCGTGGAAGGCGAAATCTGTCCGACGGGCAGGTCCAGTGCACTGGCAATCAGGTTCTGCTCGGTGATCGCCGAGCCGACGAGTTCCTTCTTGATCCTGCCTTCGTACAGCACGAGCACGCGGTCACAGCAGCCGATCAGCTCGTCGTAGTCGGTCGAATAGAACACGATCGCGGCGCCTTCGTCGGCGAGGCGCCTGAGCAACTGATAGAGCTCCTGCTTGGTGCCGACGTCGATACCGCGTGTCGGGTCGCTGAGCAGCAGGATCCTCGGCTGCCGGATCAGCCACTTCGCGATGACCACCTTCTGCTGGTTGCCCCCCGACAGCGAGCTCACGGGCGCGTCGATGCTGAACGACTTGATCGCAAGCAGCTCCGTCATCCGGTCGACGAGCGACTGCTGGCGGTCGCGATCGATTACGCCGGCGGTGGACATGCGATCGAGCGCGGCAAACGACAGGTTCTCGCGTACCGACATCGGCAGCATCAAGCCTTCGGTCTTGCGGTCCTCCGGTATCAGCGCCATACCGATGCCGTTGGCACGCGCGGCCATCGGACTGCCGATCGACACGGCTTCGCCGTCGATCTCGATCTTGCCCGCGCACCCGCGCAATACGCCGAACAGCGCCAGCAGCAGTTCGCGCTGACCTTGTCCGTCGAGGCCGCCCAGTCCGAGAATTTCACCGGGCTTCAACGAAAAGCTGATGCCTCGCAGCGTGTCGCTCCACGCGAGATCCCGGCAGGCGAGAACCGGAGCGTCGCTGCGGCCCTCCTCGGGTTTGGCCGGAAACGCATGCTGGTACTTGCGGCCGATCATCATTTCGACGACCTCGTTGTCGGAGCGCGTGCCTGCCTCGAAGCTCATCACATGACGGCCGTTCCGGTAGACCGTGCATTCGTCCGCGAGCGCCTTCACCTCGTGCATCCGGTGCGAGATGAACAGCAGCGCGAGCCCCTCTTCGCGCAGGCGCTTGAGCACCTCGATCACGCGCGCGACGTCGGCCGCGGTCAGCGCCGAAGTGGCTTCGTCGAGGATCAGAATGCGCGGCGCGTGTGCCAGCCCCTTCGCGAGCTCGACCATCTGCTGGCGCGACAGCGGCAGGTCCCGGACCTTCGCAAGCGGATTGATGTCGGCGGCGCCCGCCCTGGCGAGCGCCTCCTCGGCCTGGTGGCGCTGGGCCCGGCGGTCGATCATGCCGAAGCGTCGCGGCGGGTGCGAAGCGAAGATGTTGTCCGCCACGCTCAAGTCGGGGATCAGCGACAGCTCCTGATAGACGCAGACGATGCCGGCCGCGTTCGCCTCGGCCGGCGACTCGAACGAGACCTGCCGGCCATCGAAGTGCATCGTGCCCTCGTCCGGCTGTACGACGCCGGACATCACCTTCAGCAACGTGGACTTGCCCGCGCCGTTCTCGCCGAGGATTGCGTGAATGCGGCCCCTGCGCACCGTGAGCTCAGCGTGATCCAGCGCGACGGCGCCGCCGTAGCTTTTCGACACGCCAGACATCTGAAAGAACGGCTGCTCTGCATCCTGCGGCATGCTTCGTCTCCCGTCACATCCCGGCCATCATCCGATCACTGGTTGCCCTGGCTCTGCTTCATGATTTCCTGCGCAGAGAAATTGATGCCGCAAGTCGGAAACGAGTTGCCGACGAAAAAGTTGTCGGAGTCGTTCGGGAAATAGTTGACGCCCGCCTTCAGCTTCGAATCGTCGGTGACGTCGAGCGGCAGCTTGATCGAGACCGGGATCGTCTGGCCGTCCAGCGCGGCGAGCGCCGTCTTGATCGCCACGGCCACCTGCGCGGGACCGGTGCCCGCCGACGTACACTTCAGGCCCTCGCTCCCATACTGCGCGCAGAACTTGCGAAAGCCGTTCTCGGTCTCGCCGCCGAAAGGCACGAACGGATGTTTCGCATCGATCATCGCGCGCACGACCCCCGTGTCGCCGCCTTGCGCCGAAATTCCATCGAAATGGCCCTGCACGGCAATCGCGTCGGCGGTGGCCTTTTGCGCGACCCCGTCGTCCCACTTGCCGTAGACCTGGACGACGTTCCACTTCTTGCCGGTGTCGTCTAACGTTTTCAGGAAACCATTGTGCCGGTCCGTGTCGACCGACGTGCCCGCCACCCCGCGAACCTCGAGCACCTTGCCTCCGTTCGACAGGTGGCTCGCGAGCCACTTGGCCCACAGCACGCCGAGCCCGTACTGGTCGACGTTGACGTTGATCGCGTCTTCGCTGTCGAGGATGTTGTCGAACGCGATCAGCACGACGCCGGCTTTCTTCGCGCGGCGGATCGCGGGGCCGAATGAGGCGGGATTTTGCGCGTCCACGATGACCGCGTCATAGCCGGCATCGATGAAGTTGTTGACGGCCGAGATCTGCGCCGGCACGTCCTCGCCGGTCGAGACGACCTTGAATTCCTTGAGCTTGGCGGCGACGGCCGGCTGCGCCGTGTAGGCCTTGGCCGTCTTGATCATCTGGATACGCCAGGTGTTCGCGATATAGCCGTTCACGAGTGCGATCCGGTAGGGCCCGTTCTTCTTCGGATACTTGACGAACTTCGTGTCGCTCTTCCAGGGGACCATGCAGGTTGGATCGCTGGACGGTCCTGAAACGATCGATGCCTGCGCGAAAGCCGCGCTCGCGCACAGTGTGAATGCCGCGGTCGCCGCCGCTCGAAGCACCTGGATTCCTGAAAGCATGTCGTCTCCTTTTGGTTGGATTGAACTTGCCGATTGCCGGCGAACATGGCGGCCATGGATCGCCGCCGAATTCTGTGCGTGAAGCAGGGAATCTTGCGGAATGTGCTGCAGCGGGGCTGACTCGGACTCGCCGAAGCAGTGCTATGACCTCTTCAACGGCGCCGCCTCGAAGCAAAACGAAGGGCCGGCGCGAACGTAGTCACGTCTGACAGTACTGGCATACCAATCCGCGCGCGATAGTGGTTTACCACGGCGTCGCGGGCGGATTCGAGTAGTCTGAAACTCCTGCTGTACGGGTTCGATGGGCGGCGAGCGCGGCGTCAGGCCGATGCAGGCTGACGCCGGCAATTGGTGTACCATTTTGGCGAACTCGAGCCAATCCTTGGGCGGCTTCGAAGCTTTCTGGAATCCTGAATGGCCGATCTTTCGCACACGCCAACCGGCCGCGCCGCCGATGAGGACGCGACCGACCGTTCCTATGTCGGGCTCGCGAAGCAGATCTACGATCTGATCGTCGCCGGCGACGTCGGGCCGCGTGCGCGCCTGCCTTCCGAGCGCACGCTGGCCGAGCGTTTTGGCGTGAGCCGCACGCAGGTGAGGGAAGCGATCATCGCGCTGGAAGTGCAGGGCGTGGTCGAGGTCCGTGTCGGGTCGGGCATCTATGTGGCAGAAGCGCCGGAGGCGCGCTCCGCCATGTTTAAACTGCCGCGCGGACTGGGCCCGATCGAGACGCTGCGCGCGCGGGCGGTGATCGAAAGCGGGATCGCGGCCTTAGCCGCTACCGAGCGCAAAGATTCAGACCTCGACCGGCTCTTCGCCGCGTTGCGCGCGATGCGCGAAAACATGGACGACAAGGCTGCGAACGAGGCCGCTGACCGTGATTTCCATCTGGCGATCGCGCGGGCGACGGGAAACGAAATGCTCCGGCTCGTGGTGACAGCGATGTGGGACAACTCCCGTGCCGACCCGTTGTGGAAAAAGATCGAGGAGCACTTTCATACTCCCGCATTGAGGGCGGCTTCACAGGATGACCATCAGCGCATCTTTGCGGCCATCATGGCGCGAGATGCGACCGCCGCGCGCACGGCGATGCAGGCGCATCTGGCGCGCGTGGTCGGCGAGTTCACACGGGCCTGGCGTTAGCTGGACCTGTTCTGCGGTGCGCGCAGCAAACTGCAGCGGCATCGCCCCAATCCGTTCGCCTTCAGCTCGGTCACGGCTCTGATTCATCGCCGGCAATCTGGTCGAGGAACCGGGCCAGTCGTTCGGTATCGGCGTGCGTCCAGCCCTCGGGAGGCACTACGCTGGCCCAACCGTTGACGTAGTCTTCCGCCGAGTAGTTGTGACCAAAACCCGCCGGCACGCCGAGTTGGTGAATCAGGTCGCCCACCGCCTGCACGCCCGAGACGATGGGAAACCAATGCATGGCCTCAGGCACGTCGAAGCCACGTGGCCGAGCCAGCCATTCGGGCGGCCACCAGAACGCACTGGCACTCCAGAACACGGCCGGATCGGCCGGATGCTGGAGGTACACGATTCGCGGGGCCGGCCAGTCGGCGTGCAATGCCACCTGATGCGGATCGCGGTTCAAGAACCGTACCGAACGCCCCCCATTGAAGATCGGCTGCCAGAAGGGCGATCCGCTATCGCGCTCGTGAGTGAGTTGCGAATGGATCGGGTTGCTTTGTTTGGCGCCGACGATCAGCACGCCATCCGTTCGGGCCATCATGTTGGCCACCGAGGCGGAGGCGTCTTTCCCGACGAAAGGCGCTTCCACCCCCGCGGCGCCGAGACTCTTGCCGAACAGAACGAGCTTTGGCTGTCGATTCGGCGGGAGCATCGACCATCGGGCGCGAACCGCGTTTAAGAGCGTGATACCCGCCTCGTTCGCGAGACCAGCATCCATGAAAATGGCGAGTCGGCTAGGCAGGAAAGAGTATTGGATCGCCACGATCGCCGTGTCGCCACGGTGCAGTTGCTCAAGCGAAGCCGCGGCTTTGGGGACTATCCAGCCCGTGCCGGTGGGTATCCACACGACCAGCACTTTCCGCTCGAACCCGCCCGCGCGCTCGAGCTCGCGGACCGCAATCTGCGCACGCTGCTCGAGGGAGTCCGCGGAACGCACTCCCACGTAGACCCTCACCGGATCGACCAGTCCCGCATCAGTCCCGTGGAACTTCGCAAGCTCTTGCGTGTTTGTCGCTGTCGCCACGAAGCCGCGCCCCATGCGGCCCAAGGTGTCCCACGCGACGAACGACGTGCTGCTGCCCGACACCGCCGACGACGTGGGGGCCACGATTCCCTCGGTCGTGTTCTCGTTCACCCGCCCGTGGACGAAGTTGGAGACCGTGGTGAGGGCGGGAAAGGCCACTCCGCGAGCGAGCGCCATGCCAATCACGATGATGAGCAGCGCTGTTGCCGGCACCGAAACGATCGGAGGCACGTGGCCCTGGATGACCTGCTTGACTGCGGCGACACCGCGCGCCGTCAATCGCCCGATGACTAGCAGCAACACCGCGCTCAACGGCGACAGGACGCTCACCAGCACGGCGTCGAACCAGGCGATGGGCGCCATCCCCATGAAACTACGCTGCTCGTTCTGCCAGCCGAGCCATAGCTTCGAGCCAACGAATAGTGCAATGAGCCACGCCGCTGCCAGAACGATCCAGCTGCGCCGTCGGATCTCGCTGCCGGGCACGCGACCCCATCGCTCCAGCAGCCGATGCGCGCCGCGGCCGACCAATGTGCCTATCCCGTAGCCGATGGCCAGACAGAACGCGCCGACCACGGTTTGCGTTCCCCACGACCGCGGAATCAGTGTCGGCGTCAGTGACTGCCACCAGAACACGAGCGCGAGCAACGAGCCGCTGAGCGTCGGCGTCCAAGGCGTGTTTCGAAGCCCGGCGGCTACTGGCTCATGGGAGTCCCGCATGTGTGCTCGCTCGGATTGGCACAACTCGCACCTCGTTTCCGCGGGTCACCCGCGAAGGAGTTGATGACGCGACCAGCCTTGATTCAGACTCCGCCACTAGGGGCAGTAATGGAAGATGCCGCCGCATGATCAGCCACGACGATGTTTTCCTGACTACCGCGCGCAGCGCGACACATGGGGGCAGCGGGGCGGACGGGGCTGCTCCGATCTCGTGCGATGTTTCTCCTGCGTCGAAAAAACGTCAACAATAAACCGGCCATGCGTCGCATTGTATTTACCTTTCTGTCCCCCGAACAACATCGTCGCTCTGCGCGCATCGTGTTCAAACATCGATGAACCGGCCTGTCGGTGGCGACGTCGCCCGAGCGAGTGGCTTTACGGAGCTTGCGCGCACGCTGCTTGCTCGTCGCGCTGGTCGCTACCCGGTGGCACGATCAAGCGGTTCGAAACCCGCTGGTTGAATTGACAGTCGCAAACGACGCCGAATATCTGGAGCATTGCCGACGCTACGCAGTTGACCGGCAGGGCAATCAGGCCAGATAGCGAGATGGTGTTGCGATTGTCGGAAGACTTCCCGGAAGACCCGGTATCGCCGGTCGCTTCTTCTGCCGCGCGAAGCTCGAAGGGATCATAGGCAAACGCGGCGACGCGCCATTAAAAAACGTCCTGGCGCGTTCCGGGCCGAGCGGCCGCGTCGCGGAACCTGCGCCTTTGAGAAGGCGTCGACAACATCGAATCGACGAAGGTGTGCGCCCGATTTTCTCCATACCTGAACGCTTCACGCTCGGTCAGAAAATCGAACTGTTCCGGAAAACTCAGCAGTTCCTCTTCCGGATTGCCGGGCAACGTCACAGTCCATGACACGCGATAACGGCGATATTTCCCACCGAGCCAATGCGTCTTCGATAGCGTAACGTTCACCTCGATATTGCAGCCGCGATACGGCGCATATTCCTGAATGGACATCGCTTTTCTCCCCACAACTGAACGCTTGCCACGTACGTCTGCTTTGCGCGTCCCTAGCCAGACCCGTCGGCCACGCGGTCGGCAACGGGCGACGCCCGGCCGTGCTTGACCGCTTCCTCGCAACCGGCGCTTTGCGGGCGGTTGCGCGCGGCCTCCAGATCGGCGGGATGGTCGATCTCGTCCGTGACCGGGACATAGCCGCTCGCCCCGCTGGTCGCGCCGTTCGGCCGCGAAAAACGCGCGGCCCATGGGAGCCCATGGGTGTCTCCGTTATGCATTTCGTATTGACGATGCACATCGAGCAACGCGCGTTCCCGCACGGCAACCATCGTCTCGGCCCGCAGCGCGGCTGCGCTCGTGGCCATTCCCCCGATCTTCGTGACGCGGCGCTCGCGCACCGGCTGAACATCAAGGCGATTCATGTGGCGGAACGGGATTTCCAGGTCACCAAATGCCGCAGGGCGCGAAACGAGTTCGTCAATACGTGGTTGCGCACCCAGGCTTTGATTCTGGGGATGCGGTACTACAAACTGCGGGAACTCATCTGAGTGCCTGAGGAATGAAGGGTCGATGGCTGCGGCCCAAAGCAACCCGGTGATCGGCAACGCGCGTCATCTCCGCTTACGAAAGCGCGCGGGACACTCAGCCGGCCACGCCGCGCCGACGGGCTCGATCAACTCGATGGCACTCGGTTATCAAGGCCCGGGAACGAACTGGACGTCTCCGTACCAGGCGCGTGTCGTGGCACCGGTATTGTCGGTATCGGTCAGCAGCCCATAGCCTGTGATTCGTCCTGGCGGTTCGTGAAAGACCCGCTCATAGTCTTGCACGATATTGCGGCGCAGGCTTTGCCACTGACCCGCATCGCCAGGCAGACCGGAGACCACGATCATCTGTACGCGGTTCGTGCGAGGGTTGGCAATGACGGTACCCGGCGCGGCGGTGGTCGACCACACGTACATCAACGTGGCATAGGGCAGATCTTTGCCACTCAGTTGCTTGGCCAGCCCCATCTTCGCCCGGTCGAAAAGCGACAGCTTGCTCTTGTCTCCGTCAAACATGAACACCAGCCGCGCTGGCGCGTCTTCCTTCGACGCCACGCGGTTATCTGCGCCTTCGATCGGTCTATCCGCTTTCCAGCGCCATGCCACGACGGGCGTGCGAGCGAGGTCGATATCACCCTCGTGCATCAGCGCGGAAGCAGAGCGGTTCGCGTCCGCCTGCAGCACAGTGGTGTGGTCGTCGTGAACGAGCGTGTATTGCGTGATGGGCTTGCCGCGCACGACCGGCAGGTTCTTCCAGCCCGCGGGCAGCGATGCGCCGGGCTCGATCGAGGAAAAGGCGATACCGGGATTTTCGTCCTGGGCAAGGATGGGTGGCGACAACAAAAGAAGCGCGACGCATGCGGCGATCCAGGCTGACGGGGCTGTTCGTTTTTGGGCTCGACGGCTCGAGGGAAGATGCATGGAAGATCGCATTCGTATTTTGGATAGCGTCATTGTAATGGGCTGCTCTGGCGACATTTCAGCGGAGCTTTCACGCCGACGGTTGAGGTTCTGTTTGCTGCGTCGTAGCGTTCGCATGACGAGGCTCGCAACGCGCCGCGCGGTATTCCCGTCACGTCGTGCGGCGCGCGAAGGGGTCGCTATCAATGACCATGGTCGCCGCCACTCATGAAGTGACCACCGCCCCGGCCGCCGCCACGACCCCAGTCGAGGTATGCTTCGAGTCCCTCGCGTGTAGCCCACTCATCATAGGTGTCCATTTCCCACATATTGGGGAAACTCCCTGGCTGGTAAAAATCGTAACCCGACTTAACGGAAGTTAGAATGGCTGCTCTAAGACGGCTTCAGACCGTCTGCCTGGCCAACGGCCCGGTGTGGGAACGACCTTCACGAATCGCAGTGGCAGCGATCGCCGTGCCCGCGAGAACCTGAGAGATATTCCGTGAGCAGCCCAAAACAGATGCCATTTACCCTATCCGTTCCGACCGACGTGTCGCAACTGCCGAACCAACTCCTCGCCGGTTATTGCGCGCTGATACGGCTGAACATGGATACGTGCAGGTCCGCAGTCACGGGTGCCGCGCTGCACTGGGAAAGCGTATTGCGCGCCCAGACGCCTGAACAGTTCATCAGACGTCAAGCGGATGTGATGCCTTGGCTCACCCTGCAGTTCGCCGGATACACCCGCGGCTGGATGGACATCGCGTCTGAAACAATCAGACCGTGCCACGCCGGCGGCGATCACGACGACGGACGTGAGCTCCACGAGGACACTATGCCCGCTGGCCTGACGGCCTGCGCAACGGGCGTCGACGCGATGATGCGCGCGGCCGTGCCGGCGGAAGTGCAACCGGACGGCGAGTCCGTCGCCGAGGCACAGGTCGGAGAAATGGTCCGTGCCTTTCTCGAGCGCGTCGAAAAGGCGACGCCTGACACGGCGGAACGACGAAGTCCGCCTCGCGCACGTCGCTCGTCAACCCGATAGGCGACAAGCTTCCACCAATCCTGCCGGGTCCGGTATTCGCGTGCTGCCGATGCAGCCGTGGCCGGATCTGGTCGCCCGTTCTTCGTTCCCGCCGTGAGGTACACGACATGTTGAGCCCGCACGAAGTGGCCACGTTGTTGCTGTTGAAGGATGCGCCTGAACGAATTGATTCGGATCGGGCAGAGCTTGGCGCGCTCCGCGAACTGCAGTTGATTGCGAATGAGCCCGCTGGGCCGGGCTTCCGGTTACCTCACGTGACGCCGCGCGGCGACGCCGTGCTGCGTGCGTTCGCACGGGTCCGTTGACAGGTGCGCAGACAACGTATCTGACGACCTATACACGTTGGGTGTGCCGCCTTCGCCGGCGCTCGGCAATCGTGTGCACGAACAGTTTCGCCAGTGACTGTCGCTGAGCACCGCAGCGCGCAGCGGGGACTTGCCGGGCGTGATTACCTGCCGTATGGCGAAAGCGCACATCGACAGGTACGAACAGGCATTCGACGACGCAGTCGCTAATCACACACCATTCTCCCCGCGCGGGGAACGAGTTATGCGGCAGCTCGAATGGAGGCCCGAGGTGCGATCTGCCAGTTTCCCGGTGAAAAGTTATCGGGAGAATCGCAGCTGCGGCTCGATCTCCGAAGTGGACGCAAAAGTCTATTGTTGCCGCTTCAAAGCGACTGACACTACGCTCGCGCCAGCTTATGAAATATCTCGCCCGGGCTGCCGCACTTGCTGGCCTGGCCATCGCGGTCTGGCTCGTCTGGCACGCCGACGCGCAGAAGGTGCTCGGTTTGATGCGCGCGGCCGGCGCCGGGCTCGCGCTTGCAGGGATGGTCCACATTCTGCCGATGCTCGCCAATGCAAGGAATTGGCAAATGCTGATGCGCGGCGCGACACGCCCGAAGCTGTTCGCCGTACTGCGTCTCGTCTGGATTCGGGAGTCCGTGAACGGCATGTTGCCCGTTGCCCGAGTGGGCGGTGAAGTCGTGACGTTTCGCATGATGCGCAAATGGGGCATGGAGCCTGCCCCAGCCATGGCGAGCCTCGTCGTCGACCTCCAGCTCACGCTCATCAGCGAAATGCTGTTCGCCATTGCGGCCATCGGCTATCTGATCGCCCATGCCGGCTCCAGGGCGTTGCACCTCGCAGCCAGGCTCGGAGGCGGCATCGCCATTCTGGCGGCTCTGCTCCTGGCGTTTTCGTTCGTGCAGCGAGCGAGTCCGTTCGCCCGGCTCACTAAACTTTTCAATCGCATCACGAGCGGCAAGTTCCGCTCGCTCGTCGGCGAGTCGTTGCGCATCGATCAGTCGATCAGTGACCTCTGGCATCAGCCCGGCGTCATCATCCGTTACCTGCTCATCTGGCAATCACTCCAATGCATCGGAACGGCGCTCGAGCTATGGCTCGCGCTCTATTTCCTGTCGGCAAAAGCAGGTTTCCTGCAGGCAGTCGTACTCGAGTCGCTCATCCAGGCGCTCAGTAGCGTCGCGTTCTTTGTGCCTGGCGCACTCGGCGTTCAGGAAGGTGGATTTCTGCTGATCGGCTCGGTGCTTGGTTTCCATCCGCAGCTTTGCCTCGCGCTCGCGGGCGCCCGCCGTATTCGTGACATCATCGTCTTTCTGCCTGGACTCATCGCCTGGCAGGTGGAGGAGTGGCGCGACAAGCGGCGACTTCGTACCGAGGGAGGTCGGGGCCCGAATCATGTTGCGAGACACAGGAAAACATGATGCGGTCGTGGTGTTCGGCGCCTTCGATCGCCACAACCTGGGTGACCTGCTGTTCCCTCACGTCGTCGCAAAACTGCTTGCGTGCGACGACGTGATCTTCGCCGGGCTCGCGGAGCGCGACCTGCGCGTTTACGGCGGCCACGCTGTTCAGGCGCTCGCGCAACTGGCCGCCGAACGCGGCAAGGACCGTGTGCATATCGTGCACGCAGGCGGCGAGATCCTGACTTGCGGCGACTGGGAGGCGGCGGTGATGCTGCTGCCGTGGGACCAGGCACAGAAGATTATCGCGCGACTGGATACGCACAACGACGAGCGACGCGCGTGGGCGCGTGCGCTGACGGGTCTCGATGCGCTTGCCCCCTACATGGCGTCTCGCGAGATGTTTCCCTGTGCGTCGAGCGTCACTTATCAAGCGGCCGGCGGCGTCGATGTAAAACGACTTGATCCCGGGATGCGAGCAGAAGTCCTGTCGAAGCTCGCGCAAGCCGACGACGTCAGCGTGCGTGACATCCACACCCAGAACGGGCTCGCCGCGGCAGGCATTCTCGCGCGGCTCGTGCCGGATCCGGCGGTGATGGTGACGGAGCTGTTCGGCGCGAACATTCGCGCGTGCAAGGAACGAAGCGGCGTGGCGGATTTGCAAAGGGCGTTTCCCGAGGGGTATGTCGCCGTGCAGTTCAGTGCGGATTTCGGCGACGACGGAACGCTCGGTGTGCTTGCGCGCGAGCTCGATCGCGTGTCGAACGAGAGCGGGCTTGGTATTGTTTTCTTTCGAGCGGGTGCGGCGCCCTGGCATGACGATATGGCCTGCTACGAGCGGATTGCGGCACGGATGAAGGTCTCACGTACGCAACTCTTCCGTTCGCTGGAGATATGGGACATCTGCGCACTGATCGCAGACGCCACGGCCTATGCGGGAAGCAGCCTGCACGGACGGATCGTCGCGCTGGCGTGCGGCTTGCCGCGGGTGAACTTCTTCCATCCGGCGCGCGCGAACGACACGACGAAACAGTCCGCGTTTGCCGCGACGTGGGAGCCAGCGTGCGTGCAGGGCAGCGTCGGGATCGAGGCACTTTCGCAAGCAATGCTCCATGCCCTGACGATCGACCGGACGTTGCTGCGGCGGACCGCCACACACCTCGCCGCTCGCTATCGCGAGGGATTCGCGCGGACGCGAGCTGTAATGGGTTCTGCGTGAAATGCAGGGCCTCGCGCCACGAGCGGTGTCGGCGCGGTCGTGTAATCTCGCGAAGCTCGATCGTTCTTTGCTTAGCCCACGTGTACGAGCGAGCGTGCGGTGGGAACCGTGGACGGCCGGTCGCGCAGAAGCAGTGGCATCAAGCGCCGATTGGCTGTCTGCGCCGCCCACTCGCAATACGCGGGGCTGCCGAGCACCCAGCCGTTGAGCGTCGACTGCATCAGGTTATCGATCTCGCGTTCGTCAACAGGCTGTGCGCCCAGATCGCGATAAGCCTGGTGGCGCTCGAACGGCGTATTGCCGAGCGCCCGGTACAGTGGATGGTCCTTGATGAACCTATCGACACGCAGCCCGATGTGGTGTGCGCAGCTCGACCACGGGTAGTTTCCCGGCTCGGCCACAAGGCCATTGCGCACCGGCGCCTGATCGATGACCTGGCTCGCGAGCAGGAAATACCGGTCGGGCTCAATCACTGTCGACCGGTACTCGCCCCGCCATACCGCACCGCGGCGTCCATGGCGTCGGTTGAAGGTCTCGGCATAGCGACGGCCAACCGCCTGCATTGCCATGGCGACGCTCGACTCGTACGAAGGCGTGACGAGGAACCGTACCGCATCAGGCATGAGCACCCACGCATGGACCGCCAGATCGGCGACGCGCGCTGCGTCTGCCACGCAGGCGAGGAAGTACAGGTAGTCTCCTTCGTCCATGAAAGCGGGCCCCGCGAGCCCTTGCAAGATAACGTGCTGCGGTTGATCGGGGACGTAGTGCCGTGCAAGCCGTGCCATGCTGAATTAACCGGAGATCCGATGTGAGAAAGCGGTCCGACAGATATCGGACGCGGGACCGTGTGTAACGTGCTAGAGGAAATTCTATCGATCATGTTCGTGCGTTTGCATCACGAACAGGCCTTTTTTATGGCCTCTGTTCGTCGATTTGCCGATCGCAGCCAGTGTCTCTTATGCCAATGCTGAATTGCAGCGCCGCGCTCGGAAGTTCATCGACGAACGCGTCGCATCGCAGCTCTATCCCTTGTCGAACAGATTTGAAACCCGCGAGATCGTTTTCGCGGCCAGAACCAGCAATGCACCAGCGATGCTGTAATCGACGTGATGCATAACGTCGGCCAGATAGAAAACGGATAGCGCAATGATCGGGTGGTACATCGCACGGCTTATCAGGCGTTTCATCGGTGTCTCACGCTACTGTATTTGCGCGAAGCGGTCAGTTGCTGTGCTTGAACCGATTCGTGCAAGTTGGGTGACGCGCCAGGTCTCCAGAGTCCGAGGAAGGCTTGTTTGCGAAGTACGGATGACGCCGATCCGTGATGTTCCTTCCTGTCATGAACTCTGCCCGCGGCAAGCTATTGCCGTCCTGCCCGTGCGTCGATCTTTCTTGACCGATCGTCCACTTCTTGCCAATGCATCGTGTGCGCATTGCGGGCGTCCACAAAGATCGTCCTGCCGTCCTGGCGAAGCGCACGTTCCGTGAGTTGCGCTTTTTGCAAAGCGCGAGTCTTTAACGGACCCGCAAAGCGTTTCATAAGCCTCGCGAAGAACGCCAGTAAGGGAATTGTCATCAAGTGAGGTTGCGGGTATAACATGGAGCCCTTGGCCATCCTGAAGAATGAGCGGCGGCCAGGTTTCTCGCCCGGGAAATCGCATTTCACGCGAGCTATCCATGGATGCAGTCTCTGAGGTTCTGCGCGCTGTTCGTCTGAGCGGCGCCGTGTTTCTGAACGGGACATTCACCGCGCCGTGGTGTCTGATCGGTCGCACCGATGCATCGCTCTGCGGCGCTTACTTGCCGCCTTCCGAGCGCGTCGTTTCTTATCATCTGATCATAGAGGGGTGTTGCTGGGCGAAGCTGCCCGACGATCCCGGTTCGGCGATTCACGTCCATGCCGGCGAACTGATCGTGGCGCCTCAGGGTGAAACGCACATCATCGGCAGCGCGATCGATATCTCCCCTGTGCCGTCGGACTCGCTACTGGCCGGGCAGATGGCGACAGCACCAGGTGAAGTGATGACGCTGTCCTATGGCGGCGGGGGCGCTGTGACGCGCATCGTGTGCGGCTTTCTGGCCTGCGACGATACCTTGAGCAATCCGCTGCTCTCATCGCTGCCGCGACTGTTCAAGATCGACATGCGCCAGGATCCGCGTGCGGCATGGCTCGAGTCGTCTCTCGAACTTGCTGCCGCGGAAGCGGCCGACTCGCGCGCGGGCGGCACGATTGTGCTTGCCAGGCTATCGGAACTGCTGTTTGTCGAAGCAATCCGGAGCTGTATTGAAGCGCTACCTGATAACCAGACCGGGTGGCTCGCCGGCGTGCGTGACCGCTACGTTGGACGCGCGCTCTCGCTGCTTCATGCGCAGGCGGCGCATGCGTGGACCGTCGAGGAACTTGCGCGCAAAGTGGGCCTGTCGCGTTCCGCGTTGGCGCAACGCTTTACCGATCTTCTGGGGCAGCCGCCCATGCAATACCTCGCGAGATGGCGCATGCAGATTGCGGCGCACGAACTTCTGATCGGTAGCAAGCCGCTCAACGCCGTTGCGGAACAGATTGGCTATGAGTCGGAAGCCGCATTCAGTCGCGCGTTCAGACGCGAATTCGGCATGCCGCCGGCCGGCTGGCGTAAGAGCAAAGGAAAGTCGAACGGCGTGGCCACATCAGCGCAGCACGCGCAACCTACGCGTGGCGTTGCCGAACTGCAGGATCAGTGATGCCTGCCGTGACGCGCCGCGCTGTCTCTACCCACTCAATTGTCGACCTGTGCGACCAACGTGACGAAACGGCGTTTCAATCATATCGTCCGGCGACTCGATCATAGAACTTCAAGACTCCCGATCGTAAATTGAGCGTGCCGGAAAGCCAGATCATCCGACTGGCTCTGCCCGGTGAATCGACACTCAACGCTAGACCGCGTGGCGGTCCATATTGGGAGAACTTCCATGAACGCAATATTGCGGCTGTCCGATCGCGATCGCTACGCCCGATGCATTCGCGCTTCGAAGATGGTCAATTGGGACATCGACCGTGACGTGATTGGAGGCCGTACCTTCGACATGTCCCAGAAGTATTTGCCGGACGGGCTCTCGCTGGTGCCGGATTTCATCATGCTCTCGGAGGGTGAGAGACGGTTCGTCAGCCAGATTCAGGGGCGCACATACGCGAACGTGTTCGGGCTCGTCGAGCGCTTCATTAACGCGAAGGTGCTGGAAGTGAGCCGCGACTACTGGCTCGGCGATCAGGTGGCGCTCGAAGCCCTCGTGCGTTTCAGCGACGAAGAGCTTAAACACCAGGCGCTGTTTCGCCGCATCGAAAAAATGATCGGCGAAACGCTGCCCGCGGGTTATCGCTTCGACGTCGATGCCGATGCGCTTGCCGCCGTGGTCCTCGGCAAGAGCACGTGGGCGGTGCTGGCCATGACGCTGCATATTGAACTCTTCTCGCAAATTCACTACCGCCAGAGCATTCATCCCGACGATCAGTTATCCGAGCTGTTCAAGGATGTATTTCTGTACCACTGGAAGGAAGAAAGTCAGCACGCCATTCTCGATGAGCTGGAATGGAAGCGGCACGACGCTACGCTGACAGATGCGGCGCGCGACAACGCGGTCAACGAGTTCATCGACCTGATGATTGCGATCGATGGCATTTTGCGCGGGCAGGCGACAGCGGACTCGCGGTATTTCATCGCGAATTGCGGGCGTGCCGTCGTCGAGGCAGAAGCCATGTCGATCGAAGCGACTTTCCATCATGCTTACCAATGGCAGTACCTCCATTCCGGTATGCATCATCCCCATTTCGCGGAAGTGCTCGATCGGCTCGTCTCCGAAGAGCAGGGGATGCGTATCCGGGCCGCACTCGCCACACTGCATTGAGCGAGCCCGAACGCACACGAATCATCCAGCTAAAGGTGCGCGCGGCGAGGATCTGCGTTTCATCAGTCGAGTCCCTCGTGCTTCATGGCAAGCTGGACGGCCGGACGCGCGCGCATCAGTTCGGCAAAGTTTCGCAATTTCTCCGGCACTTCGATGCCTACCTTTTTGGCCCAGAGCAGCATCGTGAACAGATAGGCGTCCGCCACACCCGCTTCTCTGCCGAACAGGTATTCGCCCTTGAACATGGTGGCGATCAACTGGAAGCGTTGACCGAGCTTCTCGCGCGCTGCCGTTGCTTCAGCATCCGAAGTGGGCTTGAAAACACGGCCGAACTGTTTGTGGAATTCCGTCGAAATGAACGCGAGCATCTCGAGCAGGCGCAGGCTGCCGGGTTCGCTATTCGGCGCAAGGGCAGGCTTGCGCTGTGCCACCCACGAAAGAATCGCGATGTTCTCGGTAAGCCGTTGACCATCATCCATTTCGAGGGTTGGGACGTAACTCTTTGGATTGATCGGATTGAACTGCTCCCCAGTCTCGGTCTCCTTGGACTTCAAGTCGACGCGAATCCTTTCGAAAGTGAGATCGGCCTCATGCATTGCGATATGGTCGGCGAGGCTGCAGGCACCGGGCGAATAGTAGAGTTTCATGATAGGGATCCCTTTTCGTGAGATGAACTGAACCGTTTCAACGCAGCAAAGGGCGTGCCCCCGTCGTCGAGACCTGGAACGAGATTTCGACGTCGAGCGTCGATTGCGATGGATGAACTTTGGCATAATTGCCGCATCGCTGCGCCCGGGAGTGGCCGTTTCGACTCGCGCCACGTCCACAAGGGCCTTTCTTCATGGTGCCGTGGAGCGGCTTCAGATAGCTTGAATCAATGTAGCCATCCGAATCCGGATCGCAATCGCAGCAGGGCAGGGCGACGGCCAGCACAGGAGAGACCATGCGGTCGGAAGTGAAGTCCGGCGTGCGCCTGAGACGTTATGCAATCACGGTGACGGCCGTCATCGTTGGTCTGCTTGTCGTCGGACGCATCACCGGCATCCTGGTCAACTGGCTGTGGTTCTCTTCGATCGGCTATGGTGGCGTTTTCTGGACCATCCTTTCCGCGAGAGCGCTGCTGTTTGCCGCGGTGTTCGCAGTCTCGGCGTGTGCGATATGGCTGTCCGGGATTTTGGCGCATCGTTTCGCGAGGCGCGTCGATGTCTTGCGAGCGCAATCTGTTGATCGATCGGGTGCGACTGAAGTTGCCGTTGAACTGTCCGAACTGATCGCGCCGCACGTTCCTTGGCGCTCCAGTATTGCCTGCGCCGCGGTCGTCTTGGGGTTGATTATTGCCGCAAGCGAAGTCTCGAGCTGGGACCTCGCGCTTCGCTTCATTTATCAGGTCCCTGTTGGCGAACGCGATCCGATCTTTGACAGGGATATCGGCTTTTATCTGTTCTCGCTCCCCGCGTATGTCGCGCTCAAGAACTGGCTGCTGCAGCTAATCTTATGGAGCGCGATCGTGGCAGGTGCTGTCTACGGGTTGCGCGGTGACATCGCGCTGGAGCGGCCACCACGCACGCTCTCGGCCGCCACCATCACTCATGGTTCGGCACTGCTCGGTTTGTTCTTTGCGGTGAAGGCCTGGTCGTGGTGGCTCGACCGCTTTCTGCTGCTCTATGGCGACAACGGCGTCGTGGTCGGCGCCAGCTATACCGATGTCCACGTCGAGTTGCCGGTCCTGTGGATGCTAGTCGGTCTTGCCGCGGCCTCATCCGTTGCCCTTTGGATCAACATGCGCCGGCGGAGCCATCTGCAACCCGTCGTTCTCGCGCTGATCGTATTCGGCAGTTCGTTTGTATTCGCTGTGATCTATCCATCGCTGTTTCAGCGCTTCTATGTCAAACCGAGCGAGCTGAAACTGGAAACACCCTATATCGAGCACACTATCGCGCTAACGCGACAGGCTTACGGCCTCGCAAAGATCGAGGTTAAACCGTTTGAGGCCGAGCAGGGACTGACTCTCGACTCGCTGCAGGCCAATCGGGCGACCATCGACAACATCCGGCTATGGGATGTGCAACCGCTGATGGATACCTATGGACAGTTGCAGGAGATCAGGACTTACTACAAATTTATTTCGGTGGACATCGACCGCTATCAGCTTGACGCCGGATACAGACAGGTGATGCTGTCGGCGCGTGACCTGGAATCGGCGATGCTTCCGACCAACGCCCAAACCTGGGTGAACCTGCACCTTATCTTTACTCACGGCATCGGCGTCGTGATGTCGCCAGTCACCGAGAAATCCACCGAAGGCTTACCGTTTTTCTATCTGCACGATATTCCGCCAGTCTCCAACGGCGGCCCGGCCATTCGCGAACCACGTCTTTATTTCAGCGAAGGCCGGCAGGACTATGTCATCGTGAACGGCAACGTAGCCGAGTTCGACTATCCCCAACGGCCGACCAATGCCTACACGACGTATAGCGGGCGCGATGGCGTCAGCATCGGCAGTGCGGCACGCCGCAGTCTGTTCGCCTGGCAGTTCGACGATCCGAACATCCTGCTGAGCGGCTATATCACAGACCAGAGCCGGATCCTGCTTCATCGCAACATTCAGGACCGCGTGCGTACGATCGCGCCATTCCTGACTCTCGACCATAACCCCTATGTCGTCGCAGGCAATGGGCGCCTGTTCTGGATCCAGGACGCCTACACCGTCAGCCAGTGGTTTCCTTACTCCCGGCCGGGTTTCGGCGACGGCGCCAATTACATTCGTAACGCGGTCAAGGTCGTGGTCGACGCGTATAACGGCACGGTCGATTTCTACGTCAGCGATCCCGCCGATCCGCTCCTGCGCACATACGAGCGCATCTTCCCGGGTTTGTTCAAGCCTTTGGACGTGATGCCACCGGAGCTGCGAAAGCATATCCGCTACCCCGGAGATCTGTTCCTGATCCAGGCGCAGCTCTACCGCGCCTATCACATGGATGCGCCGGAGGTCTTCTACAACCGCGAGGATCTGTGGCAGTTTCCCCAGGAGCTGGTCGGAATGGATGGCGGAAGCACCGCCAGCACGATGCCGCCGTATTACACGATCATGCGACTCCCGGGCGACGCACGCGCCGAGTTCATCCTCATGCTGCCGATGGTGCCGAGCCAGCGCGAGAACATGATTGCCTGGCTGGCGGCGCGATGCGATCCGCCCGGGTACGGCAAGCTCATCGTGTACACCTTTCCCAAGGACAAGCTGATCTATGGGCCGTTTCAGATCGAAGCGCGGATTCAGCAGAATACCGAGATCTCGCAGCAGATCTCGCTGTGGAACCAGATGGGCTCACGCGTCATTCGCGGTCATCTCGTGGTCGTGCCGATCGAGAACTCGATCCTCTACGTTTCGCCGCTTTATTTGCGCGCGGCGTCCGGTCAGTTGCCGGAGTTGAAGCGGGTGATTGCCGCGTATGGGGACCGTGTGGTGATGGAGAACACTCTGGATGAGGCGCTGGCGGCGCTTTTCAGTGAGACCGCACAAGCGGCATCGCCAGCCCGAGGCACCGTGGACGCTCGCGCGAGAGAGGCACTTGTCCACTATGACCGCGCCATCGAGCGACTGAAGGCGGGAGACTGGAGCGGCTTCGGCGCGGAACTGGACGCTCTCCGGCCGTTGCTCGAGGCACTCGGCGCTGGCCGTTCCGATGATCGGAAGTGACCAACGGGACAATCAATGCGGCTCGCCGAGGCAAGCGTCCGCAACATCGACGATCGGTTCGCTGTCGGCGTGAGCTTGAGGAAACCGATCAACGCACTTGATCTGAACGTAGGTCCACCACGTTCCCGGTGGATCGTGACCCAGCCACATCACGGTGGCTGCGACCTTGGTTCGCAGCCCCCATTGGCGCCAGTCAGCACCTGTTGGCGAAAAGTTTCCGTGAATGTCCTTGTAAAGGTTACGGTCCAACCCGTATCGCTTCAGATAGGGCGGGTTGATGCGCTCGTCGGGCGTAGCCGGCTCGCCACGTGCCATATCCGCTTGCGCCAGGGCCGCGTCCCGGCGGAAATCGCTCACGGCATGGCCGACCACCAACAGCTCGAACAGCAATGCCCCGCCAACTGCCATGCAAGTCGCGATTATGCAAAGCGAGAGCGCCCAAAGCACCCGCCTTCTGGTCGTCGGTGTTTTCATCACTGTCGACCTCCTACCGGCATCGGGATTCGCCGCCATGCCCGGCACTTCGTTCGCCATTCAAATGGCCGCTCGGCTTTGTCGCAACGGATTTGAGATGGTCGACGGCAGTCGTGTCAGACAGAGCGGCCCCCTTGCCTCGTCAGCAAGAGCCAAGCCGGTTCGCGGTCCGGTACGGGTACTTCAGGCCCTTTGTAGAACGTCAATCGCCTTTTCGGCATCGTCCAACGAGTCGACCGCGAGATACGCAATGAACTGCGTGCCAAGTACAGCGGCCGAGACGCCGCGAAGGTTGATCCCCCCATCCGCCAGCATCTGGGTCAATTGCGCGATGATGCCCAACTGGTCCAGACCCATTACACGGATGGAGTGAAGGCTCGGGCTGACGCTGAACCCCGCCTGGGTGGCGGCACGGCTCGCACTGTCTCCCAGTATCGGAGCGACAAACACGACTCCCTTACCCGATGCCTCTGGCGTTCGACGTGCCACGACGAACTGCAAGTCGACACCAGCATCCCGCAAGACGCTTAAAACTTTCGCAAGACCTCCCGGTTTGTCGTCGATGGTAGCTGCCCACACCTCGACACGTTCCACGCTCAGTTCCATGGCAATCCCTCCCGGCACGGACCTCATTAGAAAAATCTACTTCACGAACGGCACTCGGGCAAGGACTGTCGGAGTACGCGCCGGTCGGCGATCCGCGTCCAACTTGCTGCTACCGAGCATCTGTATCAAGATCAAGTCGCCTCATCACAAACAGGCGACTCTCATGACAGACGATCCCGATGGCGATCCCGCTACCGATCCCGACAAACTGAAAGGCCCAGGCGGCATGAGTTTGAGGCAGATCCACGAACAGGTGCAGAAGTCCGTCCAGCGCGACTGCGAAGCGCAGACGGCGCGCCACGCGCCCGCTCCACCGCAAAGCCGCTGGCAGCGGTGGGTTCGCTATGTATGGGGCCGTAGCGGGCGGCGCTAACCGCAGTTTGATCAGGGACGTGCCGGTCGCAGACCAGACTCGTTGCATCGTGAAGTCCGCGCTGCATCCACCCGGCTACCCATTTGGGTGGTGTGCGCCCCCCGTCGTTCTGTCATTGTGAACCCGTCGTCATAACGCTAGCTGGACAGGCGAGCAAACGTCGACGCGAAGCACTGGCAGGTCGCACGCAATTGACAGGGGGCTTGAAATGGAAACCACATCCTCGAGCGGAAATCCTTTGATGGATCTCTCGGACAATCTGGCAGACATTGTCGCGCGAGTCGGGCGGAGTGTCGTCGCAGTACACGGCCGACATCGCATGCCGTCGAGTGGCGTAATCTGGCGACGTGGCGTCGTTGTGACGGCTGCACACACGCTCAGGCGTGAGGACGGCATCGAAGTCACATTGACCGACGGCCGTACGGTCGCCGCAGTCCTCGCGGGCCTGGATCTGGGGTCCGACGTCGGCGTGCTGAAACTGGACGGCGTGGACCTCGACCCGATCGGTTCTGGCGATGCCCACTCACTGAAGCCGGGTCATCTTGCGCTCGCCGTCGCACGTGCGGACGATTCCGGCGTCAGCGCTGATTTTGGCGTGATCGGCAGCATAGGTGGTCCTTGGCGCACGTGGAAAGGCGGACAACTCGATGCGTTCGTGCGACTGGATGGCGGTCTGCGCCCGGGTTTCTCCGGGGCGGCCCTTGCGGACATGCGCGGGCAGGTCATCGGCATCTGCACCTCGGCACTGATGCGCGGCGCCGGCATCGTGATTCCGGGGATGACCGTGGAGCGCGTCACCGATGAACTGTTGGCTAAAGGGCGCGTCTCGCGGGGCTACCTTGGTGTCGGCACGCAGCGGGTCGGCCTGCTGGACGCCTGGGTCAATAAAATGAACCTGTCGTTCAGCAGTGGATTGCTGATCAATTCGCTTGCGCCGGGCGGCACTGCGGAGCAGGCGGGCGTGCTGATAGGCGATGTACTGATCGAACTGGACGGCAAGCCTTGCCGCGACATGGGTGACGTAAGTGCGGCGCTGGGCTCCGCAAGCGTTGGGCAACAGTTGCACCTCGCCTTGATCCGAGGCGGCGAACGCCACGCGTGTTCGGTAACGGTGGGCGAACGGCCCCAACGGAATTCGTGCAGGTGACGTCCGGGAAGCGACTAAATGTCGGATGGACAGACGATACGAAGGGCGCCTTTACGGGTCGTAGTGATTGCGGCATCGTGGCAAGAGCGCGCAAGCCTGCAAGCGCTTGTCGAGGCGAACCCGGCACTTGAGTTCCTGGGTAGCGCGGCCGACGCCGAAAAGCTCGTCGATTGCCTCGCCGGATCGGTGCCGGATGTGGTCGTCACCGACATCGCGCCGGAGGCGAGCGATGCGCTCAAGACGCTACTCGAACTCTCGCCCGTGTCGCCGTCGCTCGTCCTGTTGAGCGACGACCCGGACAGCGACTGGATCTTCGATGTGTTGCCGGCCGATGCGGCGGCTATCCTGCCGCGCAACGCGGTGCCAGCTGAAATCGTCGTGTCCATCGAAGCCGTCGCCGCAGGCCTTTGCGTGCTGACGCCCGACATCCTCGCAAGGCTACTGGCCGAAACAAGACCGTCGCGCCAGAAGGGATCCGGCGAACCGTTCGAAGCCTTGACGTTACGAGAGATCGAAGTGCTGGCGATGCTCGCCGACGGACTCGGCAACAAGGAGATCGCGCGGCACCTCGACATCTCGGACAACACGGTGAAATTCCACCTCTCGTCAATCTTCGGCAAACTCGGTGCGACCAACCGCACTGAAGCGGTGATGCTCGGCATGCGGCACGGATTCATCATGGTGTAGACAAGCTCGCGTTTCTCTACCCAGGACACCAGACGACGTCATGCTCGAACGTTTTCCACCAACGTGGCAATCTGCACGAACTCGACGTCAGGGCGTACACCGTAGAGACCGGTTACCCGGTCGAGTAGCTCATCGGTGAAGAACGCCCTGGCTGCGTCCTCTGATTCCCAAACGTAGAAGTTCGTGGCCTCACGCTTGGCGGAATTGAGCGTGAAAGCCTTTGAACGTAGCCCTGGCATTCCTTCAAACCTTGCACGTGCGGTCTCGGCAATCGTCCGCACGGCTCGTTCATCGAAATTGTCACCGTAGCGAAACGTAGCGAATACACCGATCATGTCGTACTCCTTTGGAGGCTGTTATCAACATTAGCTTCGACGGAAGAGTCCGTCTCGACGAGAACTGCACGCGCTCGGATTCGCGAATGCAGGTGTGGCCGCTCTTTCTGGGTTACGTCAGTTCAATACGCTTGTTGTCAGGCGGCTCGCTCGATCGCGGGCGAGAAAGCGGTAGCGCAGACCTCCGGTTGCCTCGCCAGACGCGCCAGGCAATGGCCGGGCTCAGCAGCGACGGCGGCGGGATCATCAGGTTGACTACCTTCAGAAACGCGGTTGCCAGCGTGCTGTCGCGGGTTGCGGCAACGTGAAGCCAGCCGATGTACCAGTTGATGAAACGCAGCATCGGCGGCCGCGGGCCCTTGACGAGCGGATTGCGAAGGTCGTTGCCAACCGCGATGTCCCACGCGATGTCGACGATTTTCGCGGCCTCCCTGAAGAACCGTCGCGCAAGATCGTTCGAGCCCGCGCAACGGAGACACCGCTGCAGCGTCAGCGCCTCTTGCGCCGCGACCGTCATGCCCTGTCCGTAGACCGGGTTGAAGCTGCAGATAGCGTCACCGAAAACCAGGTAATTCCCGGGAAAGCGTGCAAGTGTCTCGTACCGGCGGCGCAGACTGTAGACGTAGCGGTAGCGCCTGTAGCCGCTCAACGGCTCCGCTGTGGCGACAACGTCATGAATTTCCATGGTCGGCAGCGTCGCCAGATACGCGAGAAAGCCCTCATCGTTGTCGGGCGCCTCGTCGCCGAGAAACCCCCCGGTACTGACGATCCAGCTGTCGCTCTCCTGTGCGAGTATGACGCCGTTGCGCCAGTTCGGCTCACTCCCGGCGACGACGATGCCGAGCTTGCCGTCAAGATCAGTCGGCCGACGTCGATAGGTCCGGGTGGTGTAGCCGATGCCGACCTCGACCTTCTCGCTGACGGGAGGTCGGTAGCCGAGCTCTTCGAGCCACATCGCGCTGGACGAGCCGCGTCCAGTCGCATCGACGACAAGGTCCGCGTCGACGGTCTCTTCGGGCCCGCCTTCGGCACGTATGCGCACACCTGTCACGCGCTCGCGGGCGGAGTCGCTGGCGAGCCCTCGCACTGCGCAATTCTCGATGGCGCGCACGTTCGGCAGTTCCAGGAGCCGCCGTCGCAGATGGCCTTCGAGCACGGGACGGCTCGCAAGCAGACCGGTCAGGTCGCTTTTGCCATTGGCAAGCGTGACGTTGCGTCCGATCCAGAGCAGATCGTTAGCGACATCGCCGAGCAACCCGCCGCTTTCCGCGACGACTTCATTGTTATATCCGGGAAAGAATTCCTCGAGCACCGCGCTGCCGCGGGCAAGAAGCCCATGAGTGTGACGACCCTGCGGGACGCCTTTGCGCCAGGTGTCCGCTGCCGGAAACGCATCGCGTTCGAGCACGGTCACGGTGGAATAGAAATCCGATAGCGCGCGTGCGGCCAGCAGCCCACCCATTCCGCCGCCTATCACGATCGCATGCTTACCCAGGTTCTTCATGGCAAAGCCTCCAGTGCGATCCGCCGCAATGAGCGCAGCGATGATCGTCTGCCGTGCATGGTAGGATCGACGCGTCCCCTGAGCGTCCCCTGGACGCCGTCATGGAGGGTCGCACTACGATGGCTCTATTCAGCGTGCGGACGCTTGGTTTTCCGGAGATCCGTCGGGACGACCAGCCGTGTCCGATAGGCTTGCGCAAAGGCCTGGCCCTGCTGGTCTATCTGGCGGAAGCGAAGGGCCCAGTCGGGCGCGACGTCGTCGCGACGATGTTGTGGCCGGATAGTGGCGAAGATGTCGTTCGAGTTCGGCTGCGGCGCCTCATGTACCGCCTCCAGCTCACGCTGGGCGACGACGTCCTGACCACCGACCGGTCGACGCTTCGATGGTCATCAGCGACCGACCTGCAAATTGATTCGCAACTGTTCGAGCAAGCCTGTGACGCCGGAGAGTTCGAGCGGGCATGCCGTCACTATCCCGGCGACTTTCTCGAGGGTTTTTCGCCTGGCGATTGCCCGCAGTTCGACGAGTGGGCTTTCTTTCGCCGTGAGGCCTTGCGGGGTAGGGCGATCCACGCGCTGGAACGGGTGGTGCAGGACAGGCATGCGGCCGGCGACTACGCGGCTGCGGCTGTGCACGCCGGCCGTCTCGTTCAGCTGGACCCATTCAGCGAAGCGTATGCGCGGCACCTCATCCGCAATCTCCTGCTCGCCGGGGACCGGGCTACGGCCGAGCGCCACTTCGATGCCTTGACCCAGCGCCTTCGCGAGGCGCTCGATGTGGCGCCCGAAACGGAGACCCGTGAGCTGCTGAACGCCGCCCCCACGCTACCGATCGAGGCCCCGCCGCCGACGCGCTATGTCTCGGGCGGCGGCGTCCATCTCGCGTTCCAGACCTACGGCACCGGCCGCATCGATATCCTGCTGCTGCCTGGATTCGTGTCCCACGTCGAACGGGTTTGGGAGGAACCCCGCTGCCGGACGTTCCTGTCCTCTCTCGCTGAGATGGGCCGGCTCATCCTGCTCGATCGTCGCGGCATCGGGCTTTCCGACCGTGTCGGGTTCAAGCCTGGCGTCGACGCAACCGCGCAGGACATCGGCACGGTGCTCGACGCCGCCGCGAGCCGCCGGGTGGTGCTGTTCGGTGCGTCCGAGGGCGGACCGGCATGCATCAAATTTGCCGCTGATCACCCCGATCGAGTCACTGGCCTCGTCCTGTTCGGCTCGCTGGCCAAGGGAAGCGCGACGCCAGACTATCCGCACGCGCTGCAGGCTAGTCAGTATGACGTGTGGCTCCAGCAACTCGTCGCAGCTTGGGGCGGGCCTGCGGGCATCGAAACGTTCGCGCCGAGCCTATCTCGCGATCCTCAGGCGAGAGCCTGGTGGGCGGGCTTGCTTCGGGCCGCGTCGAGCCCTGGCGCCATCAAGGGCGTGCTCGAGGCGTTGCGCGATACGGATGTGCGGGATCTGCTGGGTCGGATTTCAACTCCGGCTCTGGTGCTGCACCGTCACGACGACCACGCCGTTCGAATTGGCGCTGGCCGGCATCTTGCCAGCCACATCGCACACGCGCGATACGTCGAACTCGACGGCGTCGATCACTGGGTTTTCGCGGGCGACCAGAGAGCCGTCCTCGCCAGCGTCAGACAATTTGTCGGCAGTCTCGCCGCATGACTGAAAATAAACATGCTGGGGTCGCCGCAATGCGTCGAGCCTCATCACGCGCGAGCTCATGGATACCGCGCACGATTTTGCCAACCGGCGTTTTGGGGCAGCGCCGATCCTTCATCGCACCGCCCGACCTCGTACGGCCTGCAGGAGGCACCCAGAATGGCTCATGACTGGATTACCAAGCAGCAGCTCGACCAGTTCAAGGGACTGCAACGACTGTATGCCAGCAACCAGGATTTCGATTTCGGCTGGTGGTGTGCATATTTCTGGAAGGAAGCGCGTGCGTCGGGCGGCCGGCTAGATCCGGGTGACGAGAAACTCAAGGCATTGTTTGTCAGGGTCTATCGCGATCCGACACTGCCGACAATGAACTTCGTTCGGCGCAAGGGGGCCGGCGCGACCATCGTGGTCCAGCAGGCCGCATCCTGGCCCGACACCGATGCCGACAAACGGGCCGTCCTGGAACTCGCCCTCGAGATCGGCTTCAAAGACATGCCGGGCGGCCCGGCAACCGGGGGCATTCCGCGCGGCCTCGAGGTGCGGCGCTACTTCCGCAACAAGCTGCGGCTGAGGACGGCGGGCGGTGGCCGCCTGATCCTACCGATCGGATGCCGGGGCGAAGGGCGCGACTTCGCGACGGTCAGGGAGCACGGTGGCGCGCTCAACCGAGTCGATCTCGGCCTCAACAACATGGGACAGCCGTGGCATCCATTCAGCCATGCACCGCACAAGGACCGGATGTACTTCCGGATCGCGTCGGGTGACAACTGCCTGTTCTCGGTACTGAGCGTCGCCGAGACCATGAAGCTTTCGGTCGGTTTTCCGCTGATCGAGGACGAGCAGATCTTCAAATTCCCGTCTGCTCTGATCATGCACTGGACTCGAAGCCAACTGGAACTGGCACGCGCTAACGACGTGTCGCTGGCCCGCGTCACCTGCACGGTCAACGGCACGCAGCGCACCGGCGTGTTCCTGGCCACGCAGTCGTACGCCTATGCATTCAAGGTGCTAGGCGACGCGGTGCACACCCAGGACTTTCTCGAAAACGAAATGGGCGGCGTGCAGGACCAGTGCACCGAGCGCGGCGTGCGCGAGGTGGCGCTGCAAGATTTTCTGTTCGGTCTGAAGCTGCGCCGGATTCATCTCGGCCCGACGCGCGGACATGGCGTGATTGCCTTTATCGAACAGGTGCGCTACCAGATGGGCGGCGACTGGCACGAGAACGTCGAGCGCGCTCTGTATGCGCAGCATCATTTCGACAGTGACAGGCAGGCCGCCGATGCCGTGCTTGATCCGCTCGAAGCGCAGATACAGGTCGGGCGCATCGAAGGCGAACGTCTGGTTGACGGCAACGCGATCCAGATCCAGTCGATCGACCAGTGGGCGCTCAGCTACGAGCAGTTCCGCCAGGTAATCGACGAGCCGCGCAATCAGCATTTCGGCCAACCCGTGTACTTCGGCGCGACGAGCTGACGTCGAAGATGCCGGTTCTTCCTTGCGAGCCACCCAGACCGTGCCGCGGTACATCGCGGATGTACCGCAACGCGAAGATCACTCGCCGGGCACGCAGCACCTTGCTGATCCCACCTTGCGCTCGCAGATTCTCGACCGAAGAAATGTCTGCGAATACTGAAAGACCCGCGTTGGGATCGACGTACACGTTCGCTTTTCACCGCGCTACCTATTGCGCGGGCGTTGTATGTGGGGTTGTGCTAACCATAGACCACGCTGTGGCAGAAGCCCGGCCATCAACGGTAGTTGGCCCCTGCGGTCATATGGACGCTCGAACGTCGGGTTTGCGTTCGGCAACAGACAAACCAAACCTACCGCTACCGCACCACATCTCGACCCTACCAGTCGATTTCTGCCCTTAGCGTCGATAGTAATCGCGAAGCAGACCTGGGAGCGCCGCAGTGCCGGTGCCATCACACCGGTTCAGCCAGGAAGCATGATTTCCTCCTACCGTAAACGCGAACACCGCTCGGACTGCGTGGCCGGGCAAGCGGCGACAACCAGGAAGTTAGTGCGTAGGCAGCTCGCGTAATGCCGTCCCGTAACTTCCATTGATGCACGAGGGCGACCTGGCCACGAATATCAGAGCCAATTCGCAGCCACGGTGGAGGTACGCCGCTAGGCCGCTTTCCTACGATTCGTAGCTGTGGTGTATCGTCAGGGCATGTGCGTTGCGCCTGGCACGTTGGAATGTAGTCTGGCAGATCCTCTCTTTGTTCGATTGCGTCAAGGGCTGACCGGTAAACCCGACTTTTTCGCGTGAGGTCCATATGAGAGCGTCTACTTCTGGACTGACGGTAGGAGCGAGACGGTGGGGTGCCGCCGCGATGACGGCGTTGGCTTTTTCGGGCGCATATGCCGGCGGGATCGACCGCAAGGTGGCTCTGGATCAGAGCGGCATATGGAACCGCAACGTTCAGCTCGGACTTGAATATGCCGTGATCGCCACGACCGTCGGTGGATCTCTGTGGCTGGGGAACGACAACGAACTGGGCCATACCTTCTGGCAAACGGCCGACGCCACGGCGATATCGGCGGTCGCTGCGCAAGGCATGAAGTACGCATTCGGTCGCCAGCGGCCCAACGCGGGCCAGGGACCCAACCAATGGTTCAGCGGCGGACAGAGTTTTCCAAGTGGCGAAGTCACCCTTCAGGCGAGTTTTGTGACGCCGTTCATCGTCAACTATGGTCGGCGTGATCCGTGGGTATGGGGACTGGAATTGTTGCCGCTCTACGATTCGATTGCACGCGTGAAAAGCCAGGCACATTGGCAGACTGACGTTCTCGCTGGCTGGGCGCTCGGCACGGCGGTCGGATACCTGAGCACGACATGGCAGACACCCTTGTTCGTCCAGATTCTCCCGCACGGTTTTACAGTTGGCTTTGCGAAGCGGTTTTAGCCCGGGCTGTGAATCGGACGAGTGGTGTGCAAGTGAAGGTGCGGCCGCAAGTGGCTGTTATGGTCCTTGAAGCTGCCGGTTAGCCGACGCATGTTCAGCCGCCCGTTGTGGGTCGGTGTTAGGACCTTTATGGTTTAAAGCGGAAGATCGGGGTCGTCAGAACTTCGGAACGGCACATGTCGTCGCTTCGTTGTCGCGATAACGCGGATTATCTTCGCAACAGTGCGCCGTTAAACGCCCTCATGATAGGGAGGGTAATCTTTACAGCGCGATTCGCGCGACGTTTTTTTGCTGAGACCTGACGTCGAGGCTCATCGCTGCGGTCGTCTCGGGCCATGCAATGCACGAACGCGCGCATCGCCATTAAATACAATGGCGCTATGCATGCACGGGAAACCCGGCAACCGGCGTCCCCAACCGAGACTCGGAAAGCACTACACCCGACCCGTTTGACCCGCGCCGTGTCGAGCACAAGACCCGCAATGCGGCGCAAAAAACGGGACGAATGCGAAGTGATGCCGGCGAGAAAATCGGTTTCATGGCTGATTATCTATGGGCGCAGTGAACTGACGCTCCCGCTACGTCGCGCATGAGGCTCCGCCCGGGACAGTGCGTGCTTCATGTCGGCCTGCTGGCCAGAGACGACGCATGATTGACGGCAGTATCGTCCCCATCTAAAACCCGAGCCCGACGCCGACGCCTCCGAAACCACTCCCACCGAAACTGCCTGCCCCGATCCCGATGCCGAAACTGGGGGGCGGCGCATAATAGCCGGGCGCGTCGCCGTAGCCGTAGTAGGGCGGCTGGGCAGCGACGCAACCGCCAATACCGAACGCTAAAGCCAGGATGCCAAGTAGCTTGATCATGACGCGCTCCCTTCCATCAGCAGTACAGGGACATCGCGAGCAAGATCCGGTCCCTCGTTGGCCGTCCCCGAGGCAGCGACATTCCGCGCATGCATGCGTCGCCCTAATAGCCCTCCGATCAAACGTCCAAGAGCGATTTTTTGGCATCGAGCCATCGAGCCAACTTGTTTCGTCAATGATCGCACCGCCGACCGAAAGATTGAGATGGGGTGAGCTGCGATGTTCGCGGTCCGTCTCAGTACGGCCAGTTTCTGCCGCTCGACCGCATTTTCGAGCGCTCATTCGAACGACTGCTCCACTTCGTGACCCGCCGGATACTCAACGCGGACTCCTCGGCCAATGCCGACCTTGGGGCAGGCTGGATTCTACGTCGGCAATGTGATGGATTGCCGACGGTAGCGGCGTCGAGCAGCCGGGCGACAGCTTCCGGCATCGCGAACTCACACTCTCGACCCACTTCGGACTCTAAACCAGACGCCACCTAATCGGCAGCTTTTTGGGGTGCAGCGGTCGTTTATTCCTTCGAGTCGCACGGCACGTCAACGTGAGAACCGGCATTGCTGTTCAGGCCCGTTGCATACTGAATTCCGTTAGTGCGTTTGCCAGAATGTCCACGGCTTGCTCTGTAACGGCGTTGTATAGAGACGCACGCAACCCGCCAATTGAACGGTGCCCCTCTAGTCCAACGATACCCTGTTCACGAGCCGCCCCGATAAACGCATCGCCGAGCCGAGAATCACCGAATTTAAAAGCCACGTTCATTTGTGAGCGCCAGCGACGGTCCGCGTGGACGGTCACGACCCCCTCCAAAGCGTCCAGCGTGTCATACAGCCGCCGCGCCTTTCTCTCATTGATGCTTTGCATCGCGTGCAGACCGCCAACATCGAAGCGCAGCCAGCGCGTAATCAAAGTCAGCACATAGATCGCGAATACCGGCGGCGTGTTGTAGTTGGAACCGTGCGAGACGTGGGTGCGAAAATCGAGGATCGCCGGCAAGCCGTCGGGGATCCGTTCAAGCAGCGAACGCTTGATTACCGCTACCGTTACCCCAGCCGGACCCAGGTTCTTCTGGGCGTGAGCATAAATCATCGAGTATGCGTCTGGCCGAATGGGCTTCGACAGAAAATCGGACGACATGTCCGCAATCAGCGGTACCTGCGTCGCCTCTTCGCAAACCGGAAATTGCAAACCTTCCACGGTCTCGTTCGACACGTAGTGCAGATAGGCGGCAGAGCCGGAGATGTCCAGTTTATCGAGGACGGGCAACTGCCGGTAGCCCGTCGCGTGGCCGTCCCACGCAACTTTCCTCTCAGTCACCTTGGCCGCCTCCGAGGTCGCCCGACCGCTCCAGTAGCCGGACGTCACATATTCGGGCGGGGCGAATCCTTTCGCGGCAAGATTCATCGGGATCATCGCGAACTGCAGACTACTGCCCCCCTGCTGAAAGGTAATGGCGTAGTCGTCGGATATACCGAGCAGAACGCGCAGATTCTGTTCCGCTTCGTCCAGTATGGAGCGAAACCAGTCCGAGCGATGGCTCATGCCGAGTACCGAGATGCCGGTTTCCGGTAACGCGGTAATCGCTATGCGCGTCTGTTCCAGCACCGTTTCAGGGAGCGCTCCGGGACCACCGGAAAAATTCAATGCATTGGACTTCACTATGCCTCCGAGGCCAGCCGTTGGATTTTGTATGCGTTCGCGGCCGCGCGGCGCAGCATTTCATGAAAGGCGTCGGCAACCCGGCGAATTTGCGGAACCTTATAAGGAAAGATGCTCTGGTCGTCCAAGTCATGCACAACCATGCCCGTCGCGATCTCGAATATGAGCAGCCGGCCATCGCTCGTTTCAGCGCAATCGAATCCTACGTAATCGAGACCGGTCAATTCCGCGACGTTGCGAAATGCCTCGCGGTGACGCACAGCAAAATCGGTGTCAAAGCTCGCCATCAGGTGCGATTCCTCCTCTCGCCGGTCGGGATGCGTCGACATCTCCGCGTAAGGGTAGTGAACCATCCATTCCTTCGAGATGCCCATATGGCACACGAATGGCGTTCCCTCGATCATCACGATCCGGTATTTGCGAAACAGACCGTCGGCGCTGCTGTAGTCGATAAAAGGCGCCATGTAATATTCCACGGCGTCAGACTCAGCCATGTAGCGCGCGAGTTCCTGAGCGTCGGACACCTTCGCCAGACCTTGTCCGGCGTGCGATCCTATCGGCCGTATGATGAGCGGATAATTTGCGCCGAGTACCTCGGACAACTGCAACGCTCCCGAAGCCGCTTCGTTGACCCGCTCGCGGGAAAGGCGCACCGTGTGGGCCATACAGATACCGGGGGCAGCGCCCAGCAGAGCATAGGCGGTGTCACGCATTGTCTTCGCAATGTGTTCGGACCGGTTTAGTACGCGGCAACCCGTCCCGCTCGTCAGCGACGCGATTTGGGCAAGAACGCCCGCGGTTTCATCCGACGCGCATGCCGCAACGAAGATAACGTCGTGCTCGGGCAACTCGGCATCCCCCAGCGGCCGCGTGTCGACATACAGGACCTCTATCTGCAGGTCGGCGTTCTCAAGCAGGCACTCAAAAGGCGTGTTCGCCATCAGATCGCCCGGAGCCTTGAGCACCAGCACCTTCAAAGGAGGCTTGATCGTCTGGGCGCTCTTCAACCGATAATGTCTGGTCATTTGAAGCGCTTGCTGCTGGACGGCGAGAGCGGCCGCCTTCTGGTATTTCAATTGCAACACCAGCGACAAATCAAGCAGAGCGTACGGGTCGTCATGGCGCTTTATGTGCTCGAGCAGGCTCTCCCCCAGCGGCGTCAGATCGCTCCCAGCCGTTGCCGCCCGGAGCAACGCAGCCAGTCCCAGTGGCTGATGCATCGATGGAAGGCTGGCATCACCCGTTAATTCAGTTCGAACAGTATTCATGAATGGCGCGTTTCAGTGGAGCGATACCCGGGGCGAAAGAATGCGCTCGCCGGCATTACTTTTACGTTCACTCAGGTCATTGACGGTGGGTGTCAGTCGGGATGCGGGTACCCGCCGGCATTTCGCCGATGTAGCCGACTTCTTCCTCGAACCATGCTTCTGGCATTGGCCCGGATGTCGTTGCTTTACAGTCCGCGGGAATCGCGACAGCACTCGATGTGTTGGCTACGAGGGACAATCTGGCCGAGCTCGCGCGTCGCTTTGCAATTGACATGTATCTTTTCCTTCGATAGAAACGTCAGGATTTTGTAACCCAAAACGTGTCCGACATACTGCATTAACCCCAATGTGCAGCCCATGATACGAGCTTGGGGCTGAACCAAACGAGGGAAAAGAGGGGCGATTGACCACCTATTCAGAGGACTTTGAGGCGACGACAGGTCAACGGTGACCGTTTTCCGTCCTTAAACTCAAGCATGGTTTACGACCCGCAGTGTGAATCTCACGGGGCTGACCGCTGTTAGCGGCAATCCTGAATAAGCGGGTGGATCTGCGGCTTCCCATGCTGTCCAACCAATTGGGAAGGGCGACGAATGCAGGTGAAGTGGTCGCGGTCAACGCAGTCCAAACGCAAGAGCCGACCATCGGGCTCAGCGCAGTAGGCGGTGCGGTGGCAGGCGGGCTGCTGGGCAACCAGGTTGGTCAAGGGCGCGGCCGTGTTCTGGCGACGATAGCGGGTGCAGTTGGCGGTGGCCTTGCCGGTAACGGTATCGAACATGCCGTACGCAAAGATGCCACCTGCCAGGTGCAAGTCAGAATGCAGGATGGCAGTTATCGAAACTTCAACTACGACACGCAGCCTACCGTTCAGGTTGGTGAGCGTGTGCGTGTCTATGGCGATTCGCTGAGTGCTTCGTAAGCACGCAGCGAACCGGAGGGCACAGCGCCTTACAAACGGTTACCAGGCTGACACTTCACGTTTATTTGCCCACTAGAGCTACACATATGGCTATGGGTACGAATACAACGACGACCGTGACAGGCACTGGCACCATGACCATGGTTGGCACAGGGGCTGGGAGCACCATCATCATCACGGGGACGATGACGAATAATCTGGCACTGCAACCAATTCGCGATATCGCAGCGTCGTGCTGACGACGCCGAAGCCTCGTTCTATCTGACCAGGTGCTTACGCCTTTGCTGTAACAGTGAGGGGCTCGCGATCAATGGAACGGAAGGCGCACCTAAGCGCTGGCCGTTCGCTTGATCGCCTGAAGGCGGGAGACCCGTTCGATGCGCCGCTCAACAGTGCATAAGAGCCCCTTATCAGCCATCCAAACAGCGGGCGGCTGAATGCGGTCGACTGCGCAACCGTCAGCCGAATGCGTCCTCAACGAACGATGCATAACTCTGCGCATTGGCGAGCATGCGCGATCCGAAATCCCTATTCCTTGCGAGCGCCCGGCATCGGCCTGGCATAAATGCCTGGTCGACGTCTATCGTCCCGGCCAGTGCATGAGTGAACTCGTGAATAAGGCCCGCGCCACGGCTAATGCTCATTCCGTCATGAATCACCTGTTGTTCGAGACTGAAGAAGTCGATCGCCAGGTGTATGTTTATTTTCCCGTCACGGCGAACTGTCTTGAGGTCGGGTGCATAGGCCCGGACATTGGGGATGACGCTGCCGCCACCGTAATAGAGGCGCACTGGCCTCATCTGGATGCCCTTCCAGACGCATTGCAGCACCGCGCGCACCAACGCGCTTCTGGTTTGACTACCGGACAACCCCAGTTCTGAGCCGCCTTGGAATCCAAGCGCCGCGACATCCACTTTCTCGTCTGGATTACCGAAATAGCTGGTGAATGTTTCCTTGTACTGTTCCGGTATGCCGGACGAAGCGTGCAAAAGCCGCTGATGCATTAACGTAAGCAGATCGGTGGCGCTCTCGAAGGCATTTTCCGCGCCGAGGAGGAAAGTCGTTTTAACACTTTCGAAGCCGATCGACACACTGTTGAAGTTCTTCAACTCCAGACTTGGAAATCGCGTCGAGTGGAAGACATCGCCCGTCGACAGAAGAATTTTCAACCGCGTCTCGAGGTCGAGAATATCGCGCCTTTCCAGAATGGGTTTAGCCTTTCTGAGCGTATCCTCATCGAGATTCAGGACGATCGACATCGCCAGCAGCATGGCCGCGACGGCGATTCTCTTAGGATTGTCCGGTGTAGAAAGCAGCGTACTTTCGCGCCGTAGACCGCAAACCTCTAGAGGATCGGTAATCAACTCACCCGCCTTCCTGACTGATGCGCCCCCCGCGTTTTCCCATCGGGAGACCTTTTTCTCGTGGTACTGCTGCAAGTCACGAAATTTTCCGGGACTGCCGTCAAAGCCCTCGATGCCGCCGGGTGGCGCATGCTTTTTGATGTATGTCCACAGCGTGTTCAAATCGGTCATGTAGGCCTCGTCAGTCTGAGTCAATGCCGTTGCCAGCAGGCGCTGCATGCCACGTTCTGGCAACCAGAACTGCGCTTGGCCACAAAGTTCGGTGATCGCATTTCGACTTCAATCACTCTCATATCTGATCTCCATGCCGACTGCGAAACATCGCCCGTTTTCATGCATGCAGATTGCGTACGCGCGCCTCTTAAGATCCGACGCATGAACTGTAGATAGCAATATTCGCGGTGACAGGTTCTTCTGCCAGAAAGTGTGCGGAAGCGAACATTGAAACAGAACTTGCCGTCTGCATCGCGACGCACGGATTGCATTGGTCGCTAGCGACATGTCGGTTCCATTGCGGGATTCGCAAACCGTCATCTCGCCCGTGCGGCAAGGCGCTCAATCATCCGATCAGCCATTGTGCGATCGATGACTGCGAATGAGCGGCTCGTGCGCTCATAGGCATACATGGCGCCCGTCGCGATGTCGAACCACCAGCCGCTCAGTACGAGTGCCCCGGCAGTGACTTGCTGGCGGACGATCGGGTAGGTCATCAGGTGCTCGAGTTGCACGAGTACGTTGAGTTGCGACAATTGATCGTGCGCTTTCAGGCTGTCGTCGAGCGGACCTTCCTGTTCGAGGCGAAACGCTGCGTTGTTGGCGTGGCATAGCCATTTATCGAGGTTCGGCGATTTCAGCTTGGCGTTCCTGGAGAACACGGCCTTCATCGCGCCGCACTCCGAATGTCCACACACGACAATATTCGCGACTTTCAACACCAGCACGGCATATTCGATCGCGCTTGCCTCGGAAAGATCTCCGGTAGAGACGCCCTCCGCAGTCGCCGGTGGTATCAGATTGCCCACGTTGCGCATCGTAAAGAGATCGCCGGGATGGGTTGATGCAAGCAGATCCGGCACGACCCGGCTGTCCGAGCACGTTATGAAGAGCGCATCAGGTGTCTGCGCGAGCGCGAGTTTGCTGAACTGCTGCGCGTATTGCGGCAGCATTTTCTCCCGGAATTCAACGATGCCCATGATGAGTTTTCGCATGGTTTGCCTCTCAAACGATGGGTTGCCTTGCTGTCGAGCTTTCCGAGCCTCCAAGCCCTTGCGAGTCGGGGATACGGGCCAGCGCCAGGTCCTCCGGAAATGGATGCTTCGAGCCGATCGCACGGTCCAGCAGGGTCAGCTCGACACGCAAGGCGTCGTGACGATGCTCCGGCAAGCACTGGAGGAGATTCTCTATCGCCGCGCGCTGACGCCGCGCGATCTGAATGCTGCCCGCGCCGTACTGACGTATCTCGCGGAAACTGATATGCACGAAATCTTCCCAGTTCGGCGTTCGATAGATGAGGCGCACAAGTCCGGACTTATCCGTTATCTCTTCGGTGTACAAAGATCGTTTTCCGACGACACGCAATAGCCGCTGCAACTGATCGATGGCCAACACGGCCGTTGTTGGATCGTTGATCGCAGCCGACAACGCTTTCAGCGCAATATCAACAAGGATGCGAAACGCGAACATAGGATCCTGTTCCATCGTGCGTTCAGTCCCGAAAGCAACCAGTGTGCGCAGCCGGTTTTCATCGATTGCGTCAGAGTCCCCGTACAAATAAAACAAGGGTTCGTCTACCGCGACAAAGTCGCCCACTTGCGGCACGAACTCGACAACCGAGTTAGTGCGCCTCGCCTTGGCGACAAGTCTTTCGAGATTCACGGCCAGAACGATGCCGGATGTACCGCTATGGCGAACAATGCGGCCAGGGACGCCGTGCTCGTGGTCAAGTCTCGGCGGGGTGATTCGGCCCGTCGTTGGGTTGGGATAGACGCTTTCGATGACCGCGATCCCGTGCTCCCCAACCCGAGCCACGAGGCTTACTGGACGCAGGCATTTCGCCGCATAATCAATCAGGAAAAGGAATGCGACTACAGAAGCGAATCCGAATAGCGCTGCAATGAATACCTGAAGCTGGTGCACCTCGCTGTCACCCATCCAGCCCAGGGTTCTGTTGGCGAACAGAAGCGTGAATACGAACAATCCCGAGATGCTGCGGATCACGTTATCGCGCAGCAATGTGGTCGCGATGATCCGCGGGGTATATTGACCGCCGGCGACCTGGATTGCGACGAGCAGCGAACCGAAGGTAAACACCAGAAACGCCAGGTCTGCGGAAACGATGTCGCCGACAAGTGACCGCGCTCCAGTCATGGACAGCGCAAAAAGGCCGGTTTTCGGATCGAGGATGTCGTGTCCGATCATCCACCTTCCCAGCATTTCAGTGAGCGGCTTTACCACGGCATAGATCGCCACCGCGACGAGCGGTACCGTCCACAGGGAAGATCTGAGGTAACTCTTCAAGCTGTACCAGCGGTTCCAGTCCATGTTTGCGCTCTTTCTACGATTCATGCGGCAGCGGAGGCCGAAACGTTCGCGGTTCGCCTTTGACGATGCACGTGACCTTCAGGTCGGTCAATCAGACTTTGGTCCGATAGGTCGAGGGCATAGCGTTTCGGGAATCGCGTCTCGATCGATTCCGGATTTTCGATTCTCGTCTATCGCGCCATCGCGGGCAGCGCGTCTTCGGCGACTGGCGCGCCTGCCCGCACGTTTTCGGCAGCGGTATCGGACGCCACGTGGGCCAGCTTCATCAGACGCGGCTGTAGCAGCAGCGCGACGAGACCGCTCCAGCCGCTCTGGTGCGAAGCGCCGACGCCACGTCCGCTGTCGCCGTGAAAGTACTCGTGGAACAGCACGAGATCGGACGAGCGCGGGTCGGCCTGCAACTGCGGATAAGCCGTCATCACGGGCCGCACGCCGTGCTCGTCCTTGAGAAAGAGGGTAGTGACACGCCGCGCGAGACCGTCGGCGATCTCGCTGAGCGAGCACCGGTTGCCCGATCCCGTTGGATATTCGATGCGGAACTCGTCGCCGTAGTAGCGATGGAATTCATACAGCGATTCGATCAGCAGATAGTTGACGGGCATCCACACAGGCCCGCGCCAGTTCGAATTGCCGCCGAATACGCGCGAATCCGATTCGGCCGGCTGATACGCGATGCAGACGTGCGCGCCGCCATGATCGAACTCGTACGGTGTATCGCGATGCACGCGTGACAGCGCGCGCACGCCGTGATCGGACAGAAATTCGTCTTCGTCGAGCGCGCGGCGCAGCAATGCCGTCATCCGGTATCCGCGCAGTAGCGAGAGCAGCGTGGTGTTGCCTTTGCCGGGTTCGGTCCAACGCGATACGAGTTTGGCCAGATTGGGCCGGTGATCTAGAAACCAGGCGAGACGTTCCCGCAGGCCGGGCAGGTGGCCGTATATGCGTTCTTCGAGCACATGCACGGCGAACAGCGGAATCAGGCCGACGATCGAGCGAACGCGCATCGGCACACGGGTTCCGTCTGGAAGATGCAGTACGTCATAAAAGAATTCGTCGTGACCGTCCCATAGCCCCGTTCTGCAACCTTCGCTGCAACCGACGGCTTCTGCGATATACAGGAAATGCTCGAAAAACTTCACCGCGATTTCGACGTACGCGTTGTTCGTCATCGCGAGCTCGAGTCCGATCTGCATCAGGTCGAGCGCATACGAGGCCATCCAGGCGGTGCCGTCCGCCTGGTCGATGCGGCCGCCCGTCGGCAGCGGGGAAGAGCGGTCGAAGATGCCGACGTTGTCTAGCCCGAGAAAGCCGCCCTGGAAGATGTTGCGGTCCTCTGCATCCTTGCGGTTGACCCACCACGAAAAGTTCAGCAGCAACTTGTGGAACATCACCTCGAGAAACTTGTGGTCACCGACGCCCGTGACTTCACGGTCGAGTTCGTACACGCGCCACGTCGCCCATGCATGAACGGGCGGATTCGCGTCGCCGAATGCCCATTCGTAGGCGGGCAACTGCCCGTTCGGATGCATGTAGCGTTCCTTCACGAGCAACAGCAACTGTTTCTTCGCGAAGTCGGGGTCCATCATTGCGAACGCGGCGGCATGAAACGCGAGATCCCAGGACGCGTACCACGGGTACTCCCACTTGTCCGGCATCGATACGACGTCGCCGTTGCACATATGCCGCCAGTCGGCGTTGCGCCCGTGCCGGCGTCCTTTCGGCGGCTTCGGCTGACCGGGGTCGCCGTCGTGCCAGCGGGTTACGTCGAACTGGTAATACTGCTTCGTCCATAGCATGCCGGCGAGCGCCTGGCGTTGCACGAGCCGCGCATCGGCGTCGCTGATGTCGTGCTGGAGCGCGGCGTAAAACTCATCGGCCTCCGCGATCCGGCGCGCGAACAGCGCTTCGAAGTCGAGCGGCACGTCGTCGCGCGTGATGCCCGGTAGTGCCGCCGGACGCCAGCGCAGATACAGCACCGCGCGCTCGTGCGGCGCGAGCGACAGGGCCACATGAGCGGCGGCGCGGGTGCCCGCGTCGCGGCGTATCGCGTGCTCGTCGCCATCGACGAGGTAATCGTTGAAGCCATCCTTGAACGGGCCTGCGCCGGCGATGCCGAAAAGGCGGCGGACGTTGGTTTCGTTTTCGCAGAACAGCCATTCGATCGGCTGCGGCGCCGAGGCCGTGACGATCATCGTGCCCAGCGCGGGATTGTGCGCGATCACGCGCGCGCCCTCGGCGGACGCGGGCTCGAGCGTGAGCGACGGCTTGCCGGGCTTGCCTGACCACGCCCAGCGGTTGCGCGCCCAGAAGAGCGGCAGCACATGCAGTGGCGCGGGCTGATCCGCGCGATTTTCGACGGTTACGCGCATCACGATGTCGTCGGGTGTGTGCTTCGCGTACTCGACCCAGACGTCGAAATAGCGATCGTCGTCGAACACGCCCGTATCGAGGATTTCGTATTCGGGCTGATCGGCGCCGCGCCGGCCGTTTTCCTCGATCAGGTCCTGATACGGGTACGCATCGTGGGGGTATTTGTACAGCATCTTCATGTACGAGTGCGTCGGCGTGCCATCGACGTAGAAGTAAAGCTCCTTCACGTCCTCGCCGTGATTGCCTTGCGCATTGGTCAAGCCAAACAGCCGCTCCTTCAGGATGGGGTCGCGCCCGTTCCAGAGCGCGAGCGACACGCACCAGTCGAGCGGGTCGTTGCCGAATCCGGCAATGCCATCCTCGCCCCAGCGGTACATGCGGCTGCGCGCATGATCGTGGGGGAAATACTCCCATGCGGTTCCGTAGTCGCTGTAGTCTTCGCGAACGGTGCCCCACTGCCGGTCGCTCAGATAAGGCCCCCAGCGGCGCCAGCAGTCGAGGTCCTGGCCATGCAGGCGGAATCCTTCCTTCGAATTGAGCAGATCGTTTGCGCGTAGCGATGACATGTGACCTCCCAAACCGGGATCGACCGTCGAACACGTTCAGTGCGTGAGTCCCCGCCCATCCCGTCACGCGTGCGTCGCCGGGCGGTATCTGGATGATAGGCGTCGTTTAGACTTATCGAGGTCGGAGGCCGCCTCGTTCCTGGTTTCATCTGACGTTTTCTTTTGCTATATCCGCGCTGCATCGCCTGATCGTAAGGAATGGGACATGAATCAAAAACCGCGTGGCTTCGACAATGGCCTGACGAACTACGGTGATCACGACTTCGCGCGCTATCTGCGCCGGTCGTTTGCCAAATCGATGGGCTACACCGGCGAATCGCTCGACAAGCCGATCGTCGGGATCTGCACCTCGGAGAGCGGTTTCAATAACTGCCATCGCCACTTTCCCGAAATGATCAAGGCGGTCGAGCGCGGCGTGCTCGCGGCGGGCGCATTGCCGGTCGTATTTCCGGTGATTTCGCTTGGCGAGGTCTTCCTTTCGCCGACTTCGCTGGTCTATCGCAATCTGATGGCGATGGCCGTCGAGGAAATGATCCGTGCCCAGCCGATGGATGCGGTGGTGCTGCTCGGCGGATGCGACAAAACCGTGCCGGCGATGTTGATGGGTGCGATCTCCGCGGAGCGGCCGGCCGCAATGGTGGTGGCCGGTCCGATGATGACCGGGCGACATCGCGGCGAGCGGCTTGGCGCGTGCACGGACTGCCGGCGCTTCTGGTCGAATTTTCGCGCGGGGAACGTCTCGGCGCAGGAGATCAGGCAGGTGGAGGGGCGTCTGGCGGTCACGGCGGGAACGTGTGCGGTCATGGGCACGGCGTCGACCATGGCGCTGATCGCGGAAACGCTGGGCATGATGCTGCCCGGTTCGGCGGCGATTCCGGCGGTGCACGCGGATCGTCTGCGCAATTGCGAAGAAACCGGAGCACTGGTTGCGCGCATGGCCCTCAGTGGCGGACCGAAACCGGCCGAGATCGTGACGCCCGCGTCGATGCGCAATGCCTTGCGCGTGCTGCTCGCGGTCTCCGGTTCGACCAACGCCGTGATTCATCTGGCGGCGATTGCTGGTCGTATCGGACTGAAGATCGATTACGACGAGTTCAACCGGCTGTCTGATGAAACGCCCGTACTCGTGGATCTCAAGCCGGTAGGCAACGGCTACATGGAGGATTTCCATGCAGCCGGCGGGCTGGAGGGCGTTCTGCGCGGACTGATGCCCCAGCTCGATGTGACGTGTCGCGATATCGCCGGGCAGAGTCTCGAGGAGCGTTTGAACAAGCCGCTTGCCGATCCGATCGATACGGCCGTGATCCGCTCGACGGAGAAACCGGTCAGTCCCGAGGGCGGACTGATTGTGCTGAACGGTAGTCTGGCGCCCGGCGGTGCGGTTCTGAAGCGCGCCGCCGCTGCTCCCGAACTGCTCGAACACGAAGGGCGTGCCGTGGTATTTACCTCGCTCGAAGATCTGGCCGCGCGCATCGACGACGCTGATCTGGACGTTCGCGCGGACGACATTCTCGTATTGCAGAACGCGGGGCCGCGCAGTGCTTCAGGCATGCCCGAGGCCGGCTATCTGCCGATTCCGCAGAAACTTGCGCGGGCGGGGGTGAAGGACATGGTGCGGATTTCAGATGCGCGCATGTCGGGCACGGCGTACGGGAGCATCGTGCTTCACGTGACGCCAGAAGCGGCGCTCGGTGGCCCGCTGGCGCTGGTGCGCAACGGCGACCGGATCCGGCTCTCGGCGCGGGACAAGCGGATCGATCTACTGGTTGACGAGGTCGAGCTGGCGCGTCGAGCCGCTGAGATTCGTCCGGCGGAAGGGATGTATGCGCGCGGTTACCAGCGGCTCTATCACGATCACGTGCTCTCTGCCGCCGCAGGGTGCGACTTTGATTTCCTCACCGCATTTCCTTCCGAAGAGCTTAAATAAGTTCATCCCCCATCAGAGGTGTCGTCGAAGATTGCGGATTGCCAGGGTCCCAGTGTTTCGAGGCGACCCAGCAGATCACCGGGGAAAAGAAGCGAAATGTAGGGGGTATGGGGTCCCGCTGGGTTGCGGACTACGAGCCGGTTCAACCGACCATCCGCCGCAGCCTGTTCGATGGCGGCGCCATCGTCGAGTGTCGGCCCATTCCCGACGGTCGGGTAGTCGCGGTTCCAACCGCAGATACCACAGTGGAACGGCCATAGCGAGCCTTCATCTATGAACTCGTCTTCGGCGAGTGCGGACATTGAGGGGGCCGGGTTCTACGTCAGCAATTCGAGAGGGACGATCGAAAGACTCGATACCGGTCATTCGACCTTGCCACTGTCGTCACCGGTGCGACAAGTTCAGCGGGCGCAGCATGCTCCGCTGTAAGCAGCCTCTTTTTTCATCGTGAGTGTCGAGCAGCAAAGCAAGCCCCGTTCCGACGGGCGGTGAAATTTGCTGGCATGACGCAAAGGCGGTGACTAGTATTCTGCGTGTACGTTGGCCACCGCTCACGCGACTCCGGTCGGATTGCGGTCCGATGGCGTCCGCCATCCGCGGAAGGGGGACATATGGCACCCTTGTCATTTGGTCGTCCGACACTGCGCGCGCTGTTTTACCGGCAACCGTCTCAACATCTCGCGCCTCTCATCGCTGTCATTCTCGCTGGATTGTCGTTGCCGCATGCGGCGTCTGCCGGTGGCGTTCTACCGCAAGGCGGCCGCTATGTCGCCGGCGCGGGAACCATCGTCAGTGCGATGCGCTGACCGTCACGCAACCGGGCTCGACTCGCGGCGTGATCGACTGGACCAGTTTCTCGATTGGCAGAGGCAACACCGTCACGTTTAACAATGGTTCGGGCGCAACGCTCAATCGCGTGACGGCCGGCGCGCCGTCGGCGCTTCTCGGCAGTCTGAATGCAACGGGCAGTGTGTACCTGATCAATCCGCAGGGCATCGTGGTCGGTCATAGCGGCGTCATCAGCACGGGCGGACGTTTCGTGGCTTCGACGCTCGATCTGCCGGATACCGCCTTCATGAATGGCGGGCCGCTCACGTTCTCCGGCACGTCGAATGGCAAGGTGGTGAATCTCGGCAAGGTCAGTTCCAGCGGCGGCGACGTTTTCCTGATCGCACGCGATGTCGTGGTGAATGACGGCGTGGTAAGCGCACCGAACGGCACCGCCGAATACGTGGTTGGGCAACAGGTGCTGCTGTCCGATTCGTCGAGCAGCAGCCAGCTATTCGTGCAGACCGGCAGCAAGGGCACCGTGATCGATCGGGGCACGACGCTGGCCGCGCAGATCAATCTCGAAGCGGCCGACGGCAACATCTATGCGCTTGCCGGTGGCGGCTCGCGAATCCGCGCGACCGGCACCGCTACGCGCGACGGCCACATCTGGCTGGTCGCCGACAGCGGTCACGTCACGCAGCACGGAACCGTCGCTGCAACGAACCAGGATGGCAGCGGCGGCACCGTCGATACGCTTGCGAACACACTCACGCTGGCGCATGGCGCTGGGGTGCAAGCAGGACTTTGGAACGTGTCGACGCCAAATTTCACGATCGATCGCAGCACAGCCGCGGCTTTCGTGCGCAGTCTCTACGCCGGCACGTCCATTGATGCAAGCGCGACCGGTACGAATGGCGCAAGCGGTGACATGACCGTTGCGTCGAATCTTGTGTGGCAAGGTCCTGCGTCGCTATCGCTCGCGGCTTATCGCAACATAACGATTGCACCAACGACAACACTTCGAAACACAGGCAGCGGCAATCTGAGTTTGCGGGCGGACGCGACGGGCATCGACAACGCAAGCAGCGTGGTAAACCAGGGCAAGATCGACTGGTCGGGCAGTACCGGTTTGGTGAGTGCATTCTATGACATGAATGGCAGCTACAGTTCGGGGACTGTGCTTTCGAACCGGACGTGGGCGGCGCCGGAGGATAGCGGTCTTGTTAGCCAGTTCACGCCCTACAAGCTGGTCAACTCGTTTTCCGATCTCGGAAGCATTGCCAATGATTTCGCGGGCATCTACGCGCTCGGAAAAGATGTAAACGCGCGGACGCCGCCGGGAACGACCAGTTCGAGCATACTTACTTTCCCGTTGACGCCCTTCGTCGGGCAGCTCGATGGGATGGGACACACGATTTCAAACCTCAGCATGTCCGCGTCGGGCAATTTTGGCGCGCCAGTGGGCATGTTCCCCGTAATCGGGGCGGCCGGTGTTGTCCGCAATCTGATTCTGCAGGCGACTATCAGCGGCGCCGCAACCAATTACTACTATGGCCTTCTTGCTGCGATCTCTGAAGGCACCATTGCCCGGGTTCGTACCGGCGGCGAGATTGCGCTTACGGAGGGGCAGGCGGTCGCCGTCGGTGGTCTGGTGGGCAGTTCCACAGGCACGATAACCCGGTCGGCCAGCAGCGCCGGTGTTCTGTGCACATGCTTCAGCGCATCGGCCTCTTATACCGGCGGCCTTGTAGGGTACAACGGCGGCGTGATTCGGCAGTCGTATGCCGCCACGTTTACCAGTGGGAACGGTGCCGGTGGTCTGGTAGGACTGAACGACGGGCTGGTCACGCAATCATATGCAATAGGCACGGTGACTGCGAACGGTGGCCCCGTTGGCGCACTCATTGGTGGGAATCGAGGAACGGTCGAACAGTCCTTCGCGACTGCGCTCGTCCAGACGCCGCGAGGCGGCGGCGGGATCGCGGCCACCAACATCGGCACAGGATCCATTGCACACAACGTCTTCTGGGACATCCAGGCGACCGGCACTGACGTGGCGGTCACGAGCGTGGCCGATTTTGGTTCGCCCGGTAACGCACAAAGCCTGACTACGGAACAGATGGGGATGCCGGCCAGCTTCGGTCCGACTTTTGACTTTGGGCCGAACGGAGCATGGATCATGTTCCCTGGTGCGAGCCATCCGGCCCTGCGCTGGCAACAATTCGGGCCGTAGCACGCGGTCGAGGGGCAGCCGAGCCTCGTCTTGGAACTGCGCTGCACGAGCCATGTCCAGCTGTCTGCTCATCGCCAGGATGCGATGGCAGGGCACGAGCCGCGCACCGCGCACTGCCACGCGCCAGGCGCCTTGAGAGCGGAATAGGCGGCGAGGACCGGGCTGATGGCTGGTCAGCCGAGCGGCCCCGTTCGGCCGACGTTGCGGCGAGCGGCCGCTTTGTGCGCCTGCGATCATGGCGAGCCCTAAGCTCGCGAGCGCTATCTGGTTATTCAGCCATTAAGCAGCCTTTTCACGGAATTACCGGCACTGGGTGTGGCGCGCCAGACGAGCGACGAAAAGTGGCTTTCACTCAATGGGAGCGCGCGTAAGGGTTTGGATCGGCAAGCGACCGCTGGCCGCGATAAAGCCATCGCTCGGATGTTCCGCCAGGAGCAAGCTCCAGTGTCGCGAATTGGCCGAACCCTGAAGTAGGTTGGTCGCTCTCAATTGCGGCAACCTCCCGCCAGGCATTTCGGACTCTCAGCACTTCGACGCTTCGACTACGCGAGTGCACGCAGCAAAATCCTTGGGCTGGATACTAACGGCGAAGCGAGCACTGCCCGCAGGGGGCCAACATGTATTGGCGTGACGCAGACAAGGTGACTAGTATTCCGCTTGTTGGTTAGTCACGGTTTACACAACTCCGGTGAGATTGCGGTCCGATGGCGTCCACCATCCGCGGAAGGGGGACATATGGCACCTTTGTCCGCAAGCCGGCCGCTACGACGTGCCCTGCGTCGCCGACAACCGTCTCAACGCATCACGCCTGTCATCGCTGCCTCTCTCGCTGGGTTGTGGCTGGCGCACGCGGCCTTTGCCGGTGGTGTGCTTCCGCAAGGCGGCCACTATGCTGCAGGCGCGGGAACCATCGCTAGTCAGTGCGGTGCGCTCACTATCACGCAACCTGGCTCGACTCGTGGCGTAATCGACTGGACCAGCTTCTCGATCGGCAGAACCAACACCGTCACGTTCAACAACGGTTCGGGCGCAACGCTCAATCGCGTGACGGCCAGTGCGCCTTCGGTGCTTCTCGGCAGTTTGAATGCAACCGGGAGTGTGTATCTGATCAACCCGCAGGGCATCGTGGTGGGCCGCAGTGGCGTCATCAGCGCGGGCGGACGGTTCGTAGCTTCGACGCTCGATCTGCCGGATACCGCCTTCATGAATGGCGGGCCGCTCACGTTCTCCGGCACGTCGAATGGCAAGGTGGTGAATCTCGGCAAGATCAGTTCCAGCGGCGGCGATATCTTTCTTATCGCACGCGATGTCGTGTTGAATGACGGCGTGGTAAGCGCACCGAACGGCACCGCTGAATACGTGGTTGGGCAACAGGTGATGTTGTCCGATTCGTCGAGCGGCAGACAGTTATTCGTGCAGACGGGCAGCAAAGGCACCGTGGTCGATCGGGGCACGACGCTGGCCGCGCAGATCAATCTCGAAGCGGCCGACGGCAACATCTACGCGCTTGCTGGTGGCGGCTCGCGAATCCGCGCGACCGGAACGGCTACGCGCGACGGCCACATCTGGCTGGTTGCCGACAGCGGTCACGTAACGCAACAAGGCACCATTGCGGCAAAGAACCTCGACGGCGGCGGAACCGTCGATACACTTGCCGCCACGCTCACGTTCGCGCACGACGCAACGGTTCAGGCGGGGCTGTGGGACGTCTCCACACCAGGCTTCACCGTCGATCGCACCACGGCGCGCGCTTTCATGCGCAGTCTGAACGCTGGCACATCGGTCGACGCAAGCGCGACTGGCACGGCCGGCGCAAGCGGTGATCTGACGGTTGCGTCGAATCTGGGCTGGACAGGTCCGGCGTCGCTATCGCTCGCGGCGGCTCACGATGTCACGATCGCACCGGGGAAGACGCTAAGGAACACCGGCAGCGGCAATCTGAGTTTGCGGGCGGACTCGACGGCCATCGATAATGCCGGCAGCGTGGCCAACCACGGCACGATCGACTGGTCCAACAGTACCGGCACCGTCAGCGCGCTCTATGACATGAATGGCAGCTACAGCCCCGGAACGATCGTCGCGAATAGCGCGTGGACAGCGGCACCTTATAGCGGTCTCGTGACGCAGGTTACCGGCTACAAGCTCGTCAATTCGCTTACCGACTTGCAGAACATATCGCTCGATCTTGCAGGTAATTACGCGCTCGGCAAGGACATCGACGCGACTCCTGCCAGCGGTGGCAGCGCCGTTATCGGCGGCGTCCTCACGCCTTTTACCGGACAGTTCGATGGCGTCGGCCATACGATTTCGAATGTCAGCCTCCATGCATTTTTCTCACCGGGCCCGCCGCCAAACGGCTATGACGCACACGGTCTGTTCAGTGTCGTCGGCACGAGCGGCGTGGTGCGCAACCTGGCTGTGCAAGGCAATCTTGACGATTACGGTAGCTATGGCGGCTTCGGACTGCTAGTGGGTGTCAATTACGGCACGATCGCGAACGCGCACACCAGTGGCAGTGTATTCGTCTCCGCGTTCGGCAGCGAGAACGCGGGTTCCGGCGGTCTTGTCGGCTGGAACTCGGGCACCATCATGCGCTCCTCGAGTGCCGCGGCGGTGACCAGCGAAGGCGGAGCCGGCGGCCTGGTCGGCACAAATGGCGGCACCATTCGCCAATCGTTCGCCAGCGGGGCCGTCAACGCGATAGCTCATACGGCGGGCGGCGGTGGACTAGCCGCATACAACGGAGGGCTCATAGTCCAGTCGTACGCGACCGGTGCCGTTACCTTCTCGCCGAATTACTGCGGCGGTTACGGCACCGCATGTTTGTCCGGAGGCGCAGGGGCGTTGGTGCTGCACAATGGCGGAACCATCGAAGAATCGTTTGCGACTGGCCGCGTCATCAGCAATTTCGGGCCGGCGGGCGGCCCCCCTGCCGTCGGCATAGCCGATACCAACGACGGGACCGTTGCCGGCAATGTGTATTGGGATAAGGACGCCACTGGAACGACTGTCGGCGTCAATTCGGGTGCGCTGGTCCCCGCCGCGAACGGTCTCACCACGGAGCAGATGGAGACTCAATCGTCATTCGTCGGCTATGACTTCAGCCCGAAAGGCGTCTGGGCGCTGCCAGCGGGCGCAACGCATCCCGTCTTGCGGTGGCAGTCCATGCCTTGAACCAGCGCGTCTTTCGACGTGCGGCGCGATGTCGAGAAGCAGCATTTGGGACAGATTGGCGCGGTACGGAGATGCCTGGACATGATGATTCGCATCGCCAGCCCGGCCGGGCGACAGGGCCGTGGCTGTTTGACGTATCCGCGGCCGTGAGCAGGACGTTTGCCGACTTCCGTACGAACGGCGAGACCTGGCATCCCGCGCGGCGCTCGCCTATAGTCATTTGTCACTTCCGTCACTTCCGTCACTTCCGTCACTTCCGTCACCTCGCCGGGCCCTCGGGCACGGTGATCGGGGCATTGCGCCCGTCGGCGCCAGGGAGGCCCGCATGCACTATGTCGGCAACAATCACGTCGCGTTCGATACCCAGTCCCTCGGCTTTCCGAGCATCAAGGGCTGCCAGGCAGTTTGCTTCCAGGTGAGCGGCGGCCTCTACGGCTTCCACGACTACAAGGGCGCCGGCGGCGCCGGCGTTGACGACGCCAAGGCCCACGCCTTCGCCTCCTGGGCTGACCAGCAAGGTACCGCTGACATCACGGCAGGCGTCGCGCTCTACGGGGTCATCAACCAGGAGCACCAGTACACGCACGACACGAGCGGCGAGCAGGACTGGAAGGCTATGCTGCTCGGCGTCGCGCGCGAACTGGGGTTCGACGGGCCCGTCTACGGCGTGCGCGTGACTTCGCACGTCGGCAAGGCCGACTCGCTCTACGTGCGCTTCGACCGCGTGCACGACACGATGCGGATCTCGTACAAACGCTGGACCAAGATGGAGCGCGACACCAAGGCCAGTCCGCTCAATCCCGACCAGCAGGCGCTTTTGCGGCCGGCGAAGTCGAGCGAGGTGGACCCCAGGTCGATCGCGCACGATACGCGTCCGTACGTCGCGGAGTCGCTGAAGGACTACGAGTACGAGGATGTGTATCCGGTCCGGCGCAAGGACCCTGGCAAGGCCGAGAACCTCAACATCGTCGCGTCCAAGAAGATCACGCAGTTTCGCTGAGCGAGCGAGGGTCGGCGCGCCGGCCCTCCGTGAGGCACTGGCCCGGCGGCTCAGTGCGTCGCGTCGAGCACCTGCTGCGCGGGCGCGTCGAGCAGGCGGCTCATGATGTCGGAGCGTCCGTAGACGAGCGGCGCCGCAATCCGGTTTGCCATGCCCGCGTAGGGTCCGGTCGTGACCACGTCCCCGGCCAGCGGGTCCTTGAAGCTGAACGTCTGCGGATTGTCCGAGCTGGCCCCGATCAGCAGGACGAAGTGCGACACGCTCGCTTGCCCGAGCACGCCGCGCAGGATGATCGGCCCGTAGTCCTGGAGCCGCTTGATCCACTGGTCGGCGGTCGTCGGAACGTCGTAGCTCTCGACGAGCAGATTTGGGGCGTTCTGGTAGTCGTCATAGGGGTCGTAGGCGATCCAGTCGCGCACGCGGTTCGCCGGTTTCGGCAGCAGGACGTCCTGATACCGTAGGTTGGCCTTCTTCACGTACCAGTACTTGAGCAGCGACTTGAGGCAGTAGCGGCCGCAGGTAGGGTCGATGATGGGCAGGAACTTCGGCACGTAGTTGAATCGCTGCGACACCATTTCGGGAATCGGGTTGATCGTGAAGCTCGGCATCGTGGTGCTCCTGGTCGGGTGGAAGCCGTCTCCGCCTTGCATGTTCGACGTTCTGCACGACCGGCGGGGCCAGGCAGACCGCGCGCCGGTTCGCCTCAGCACCATAGCAAACCTGCCGCGACGGTCTCTGATCGACCCCTATGCTCAGGTCGCAACTATGCGCAGATGGTCATCGCGAGCGCGGCCAGCCCCTTAAGGGGTGCGGTAGGGGCTGGCGGAGCCTACGCATAGTTACAGCGTCTGCAGGAATCGAAGCAACGAGTCCGGTGCCTGATATCGGCGAATCCTGGCATCTGGCGCCTCTAGCCGACCGAGCGCTTTCTCCTTCATCGCGAGGTCAGCTTCGACGTAGCGATGGGTTGTCATCGGGCTCTCGTGACCGAGCCACAAGGCGATCACATTGAATGGAACGCCCGCCTGCAACAGGTGCATCGCAGTCGTGTGACGGCTATATCGTTGAAGACATAGGCGGCACTATGTGCCCTTCCTGACTATGTCGGGTAATGTGGACGAGCTTCCTCGACCGGCCGAAGATTGCGGGTTGTGGAGCAGACATGCCCAGCCAATCACACGACATAGTTTCTCTACTCTTCCGTCTACGAAGGAAGTCGAATATTTGATATGGGATGCAAGTGAGGCTTCAGTGGCTCGTGATAAAGCTGCTTATTCTCGATGATGTATTGCATCGCGGATGCCTTCCCCGACTCCGGACAGTGATTGAAGGAGTCAGACTATCTCTATCAAACCTCACGCATCTTCCCTAAAAACAGGGCTGTCGCAGACTTACAAGACATAGTCAGGAAGGGCACATAGTGTCTCAAGATGTGCGGTGAGACGCGCTTCTTGAGCAGACTGGGTTGCTCCACGCTCGCGCGGCTCACGGCAAGGTCCAGGCGTTGTGCGACGTTGGAGCGCGACATCGCCTGCCCATCCCGGTTGGGTAGCAAGGGGGCTTCGCCGCGCAGCGCTGGATTCAATCGCAACCAGCTGCGGACCTCGGCGACGGTGGCGTCCCACAGGGGGATCGATCGCAGCTTGTGCCCCTTGCCGTGCAGGTGCGCGCACGCTGCGCCGTCGAGGACTACATCGACGACCCGTACGCCAATGATCTCGGAGACACGCGCGCCCGTGTTGTAGAGCAACGTCAGCAGCAGGTGATCGCGCCGCGAGGACCAGCTCTCGCCCGGCTGGCCGAGTACGGCCACCATCTCTGCACGCGTGAGGTAGTTCAGCATCGGCCGCTCGAAGCGTTTCATCGGCACCGCCAGTGCGCGCTCGACGTCGTGCAACGAAGCCACGTCGCGGCGGCCGGCAAACTTCAGGAACGCGCGCAGCGCGGTGAGCCTCAGATTGCGGCTGCGAACCGAGTTCTTCCGATCCTGCTCCAGATGGTCAAGGAAGGCCAGAATCAGATCGGGTTGGATGTCGGCCAGCCGCATCGTGGTCGGCGCCTTGTTGAGCTGGCCGCTAGCGAAGTCCAGAAACAGCAGCAAGGCATCCCGGTAACAGGCCACCGTACGCGGACTGAGCGCCCGCTGCGCGACCAGGTACTCGGTAAAGAACTGCTGGACCAGCGCAGCGAACGAAGGTGGCTTCGGAGCAGGGGTCTCACGCATCTTGCACCTCCGCCCTGGTCGTGAACGACTCGAAACGTCCGGCGGCCAGCGCCATCAACTCCGGCACCGCCGAGAGGTACCAGTAGGTGTTGGTCACCATCGTGTGCCCGACGTAGGTCGACAGCGACAGCATGGCCTGATCGATGTCCACGCCCTGGGCCTGCCACTGCACGATGCGGCGCACGACGAAGGTATGTCGCAGGTCATGGATGCGTGGGGCATGGTGCGCTCCGCGGTTGCCCCAGCCCAGCTGCTGGTGTAGGTCGCGGAAGACGCGATGCACTTGACGCTCGCCGAGCGGCAGACCTCGTCGTCGACCGCGGGTGCCGACGAAGAATGGGCCATCCTCCGCCGGCGGCCCCTCGGCCAGGTCACGCAGCCGGCGATAGCGGCGCAAGGCATCCACGGTGCTCGGGTGCATGGGGATCTGCCGCGACTTGCCGAACTTGGTCCGGTGGATGGTCAGCATCCCGTCCTTGAGATCAAGGTCGCCGTTGCGCAGCGACAGCGCCTCGCCGATCCGCAGCCCCGTGGCGGCGACCAGTCCGAACAGCGTTTCGTAGACGGCGCCGCGTAGCCCCGGCGAAGGCCCGAGTCGGCGCGCGCGAGCAAGTAGGTCGACGATCTCTTCCTCGCTGAAGATGTGTGGCGCTTGCCGCTCGGGCAACCGTCCGAAGATCGAATCGTCGGGTACCTCAGTGCGCGGCTCGAACTGCTGCAGCCAGCGCAGGAACGCGCGCAGCCTCTTCAGCCGTCGCGCCCAGGTCCGCGGGTCATTGCTCTCGTGGCGGTCGCTTCGGGCCCAGGCGGCCATGAGTTCCACCGTCAAGGCGCCGCGATGGCCGGCAGCTTGGACATGGCGCGCGAAGCTGCGTAGGACGTAGCCATCATCGGAGAACCCCAGTTGGCGACGCTCGACCAGAAACTGTTCGACGCGTGCTTGCACAGAAGTCGGCGCTCTCATGCTGCACTCCCTGGCCATGGCAGCGCGACCTCGACCAACTTGCGGCTATCGAGCTTGGCATAGATCAGGGTCGTGTTCAGCGAGCGGTGACGCAGGACGTCGGCTACTTCCTTCAGCGAGGAGCCACCGGCCAGCAAGCGGTTGGCCATCGTGTGGCGCAGCAGATGCGAGCGCGTGTAAGGAAGGCCGGCGCGGGCGAAGGCTTGGCGGATCGTCTTGCGGACGAGATCGGCACCGACGGGCTGATCGCGGGGCGCGACATGGCGGACGAAGACGGCTCGATTGGAAGTCCTGGGACGCTCCTGCTCGAGGTAGGCCGCGATGGCTTCGCCGGTCGCGACGGGTAGCGGCAGCACGTCCTCCCGGCGCCCCTTGGTGTGGCGCAGGACGAGCGTACCGGCTTGCCAGTCGATATCGTCCAGGCTGAGACGGGCGATCTCGCCGCTGCGCAGTCCGAGATCGAGCGCACAGCGCACGATGGCGTCGGCTCGCCGCATCGAGCGTCCCCGTTGGCCGAGCGATCCGATCAACCGCTCGACCTCTTCCGCCGTCAGCGACTTGGGCAACGAGGACAGCGACCAGTTAGCAGGATAGGACACCGCGCCGATCAGTCCGTGGACCAGATCGCCGAGCGAGGCGCGGTAGCGGAAATAACCGCGCAGCGATGCCACGACTGGCCCAGCATTCGCCGGTTTGCTATAGAGCTTCGCTTGCCCGGCGAAGAAACGCCGAACGTGCTCGGGCTTGATCGCGGCGACGTCGACGGTGCCCTCGCCGAAACGAGCCGTTAGCAACCGCCCGACGATGCGCAGCGCCATGCTCCGCGTCTTCGGCGCCAGGCCTCGCACGTGCTCCATATACTCGTCGTAGCGGCGCAGTTCCTCGTCTACCGCTGTTGCGCTGTCCGCCGGCACCGCGATGACGCCCTGAGCGCGCAAGACCATGAGCAGGTGTCGTAGCGCCGCGCTATGGTCACCCCGATCGTGGCGGATCGCGCCAGCGCACTCGCACTGCGGGAGATGCTCGTCGAGGAACTCTGCGATCAACCCTTCGTCGATCCGTTGCTGCCGATGGTGCCCGAAGTGCGCCCATTGGGCGAAATGCGTGATGCAGCGCAGATAGGTAGCGACCGTCTTCGCAGCGTACCGGCGTTGGCTCAGGTACTGCTTGAACGCGCCAACGTATGGTCTGATCGGCCCGTCGGCGAAACCGTCTATGTCAGTGCGGTGGGAGCGGCGAACGATGCCCATGGTGATCTCCAGAAGTGGGACCACCGCTGCATCTACAGATGAGAACTATGTCCAGATCCTTACTCGCCCGCCTTGCCAGAGCTGTGCCATGCTTGAGTCGGCGCCGTCAGCGACCGACCATCTGCGCATAGTTGCGACCTGAGCATAGGGGTCGCTATGCGGAGGTTTACATAGCGACCCACTTCTGCCGTTCGACCTAGCGCGACATCAACGACTGCTTCCAAGCTACATCGGTCATCCGTGCTTTGTCGGGAGTCGTCAGCACGACCGGGACCGGCACACGGGTCTATGGTGGATGAAGGAGGGCTCGCCAACCAGGCAATGCTCGCGGGACCAATCGGTCTCGGCTTCGCGCCCGACGGAAGCCTGTGCGTTGCCAATGGCTTCACTGTCAGACGCATTACCGGCTTTACCGAAAAGCGCGGCTGGGACTGTCGCAATGAACGCCGATATCACGGCGGCGATCGGGCATGGTAGCGCGAATAACGAGTCCGAATGTAGCTATCCTTTCGCCGCAATCAGGCACGTTTGCATGTGGACTGGGCGCGCCTTGGTCTGCGAGAAATCTTGCCTGGCCGGACCTGCTGCCAAGGGATAAGTGCGCATGCGAATCCACTACCGAAGCGGCGCGAGCTATTGCAGAATGACCGCACGCTCGGTCAGTCTTTCGTCGAGCGAAAAAGGCATTGGAGACAAGCTGCAGTTCACCGGCTCAGTTGGCCATCTTCGGACGTTCGTAGACATGCTCAGGCAGGCAGTCGGAGGCCGGCTTCCCCCCAATCTGTCGTTGCGATGCCACCAGCCGACGCGGCTGAGCCAGTGCTGCGTGCGCGCCGCAGTTCGCTGCAGCGCCTAGGGCGCTAGTTGCCAGCGCAGGATCGGGTGGGTCGCGCCCGCCGGTATGACCCACGTCCCGGTCTCACTGAAATCCCACGAGGCGTCAAAGCTGGCCGGATTGCTCATCTGTGCGGTCGTGAGCCCGTTGGACGCCGATAGCTGCGCGCCGTACCCGCTGCTCTTCGTTCGCGTTGTCGTCTCCTTGTCCCAGTAGACGTTGGACGCGAGCGGCACTCCAGCCGGTAAGCCCTGGACGGCGACGATGCCGCCATAAGTGCCATAATCCGGGCCCTGGAACGTTGGTCCTCTGACTTCGCCCGACGCAAACGACTGCTCGATGAGGCCGGTATTCGAAAGAGCCAGTCCCCCAGCGCTGAATGGGCCGTACACTCGCCCCGTTGCATACGACTGCGAAATCGTTCCGTCGTTAGCGCCGACCAGACCGCCACCGGAGCCATGATTGCCGCCGCTCACCGTCCCTGTCGCATAAGATTGCACGATGGTACCGCCGTTGCCACCGACGAGGCCGCCGAGCAGGCCGGCCGACCCGACGAACGCGCTGCTCCAAGAGCGCTCGATCAGGCCGACGTTGCGTCCCACCAGGCCGCCGAGCACCGCACCTTCGAACGCGCCAGAGCCGCGGCCGCCGGTAGTATAGGCGTAGGTAATCAAGCCCTGGTTCTCGCCGGCCAGAATGCCAAGCGGGATCCCGCCCGGGAAATAGATATTGGTCACGACCCGGGCGTTGGTCATCCCGACATTCCGCACGACACCGGTCGGCCCGATCGTGCCGAACAGTCCCGTCGCCGGCTGCTCGGTCGAGCTCTGATCGAACTGGGTGAACCTGTCGATCACGTGGCCCATCCCGTCGAACTGACCGGAAAATGGCGTGGTCGCATTGCCGAGCGAAGAGAAAGCGAAAGACGTATCGGTCGAACTGGCGTCGAGGTCTTTGCCGAGCGCATACGCGCCGCCGAGATCGCGCGCGATGTTCTGTAAATCGCCGACCGAATTGACCAGCTTGTAGCCGGTCACCTGGGTGATGAGACCGCTATACGGAGCTGCTGTCCACGCGCTATTCGCCACGATCATGCCGGGCGTGTAGCTGCCGTTCATGTCGTAGAGCGCGCTGACGATGCCGGTACTTTTCGACCAGTCGATAGTGCCGCCGTTGATCACGCTGCCGCCGTTGTCGATGCCGGAGGCGTCGGCGCGCAAGGTCAGATTGCCCGCGCCGTTGTTCGCGATCGTTGTGCCGCTCGCGACTGAGACATCGCGGTACGCGGCAAGCGTGAGCGAAGCCGGACCGGACCAGCGCAGGCTCGACGCGACGCTCAGGTCGCCCGTTGCGCCGTTGGCGCCCGTCGCCGTGACGTCGACCGAGGTGCCCTCGCTCAGGCTGCGGCGCAAGGCATGCGCGGCGACATCATCGATTGTGAAGGCGGGCGTCGAGAGATTCCATTGGCCTGCCTGAACCGCTGCGTGCTTGCCGAACGTCAGTTGTGCAGCCTGTGTATCGACCGTCCCGCCGCGGCCGTCCGCGTTGCTTGCGGCGATCTTGCCGATCTGCTCGACGCGGCCTCTGTCGGCGACCAGCCACACATGACCGTCGCGGCTGGCCGTGCCCGTCGCACGGATACGCGTGCCGCCGCCTGCAAGCGCATATACGTTGCCGTCGGCGGCCTGCAGGCTGACCTGTGCGGCCATTATCCGCCCCTTGTTGACGACCGTGCCCTGACTGCCCGTCTGCACGAACACCTGCCGGCTGCTCGTCGAGTCCTGCAACAGCACGTCGCCACCAACGGCCAGTTCCGCCGTGCCGTTGGGCGCTGACACGGTGCCGGCGTTGATGACCGCGTGTCGCGCAATCAGCAACACATCGCCGCCGCTCGAACTGATCCTGCCCAGGTTGACCACGCTTGCGTTGGAGTCGCCCGAGAGTGTGAGCGCGCTGCTGCCGGTCGTGAACGCACAGTTGCAGACATCGAGGGTGGACGCGACGAAGCGGCCACCCGTGCTGATCACACCCGACGGGCCCACGACGATGCCCTGGGGATTGATCACATATAGGCTTCCCGTTGCACTGAGCCTGCCAAGAATGGCCGAGGGCGAGCCACCCGTTACGCGGTTCAGGGTCGCGCCGGCGCCATTGTCAAACATCACGCTGTTATTGCGGGCGATCGAGAAGCTGTTCCACTCAATTACACCGCGCGTCGAACCTGGTTGAGTGATTACCAGCCCGTTACCCTGGCCGGCTATGGTGCCCGCGCCGGTGACGTAATGGCCGCCTTGCGGAAGGCTGCCCGCGGCGAACGCCACGGGCGTCAGGGCCAATCCAGTCAGCGAAATGCCGATGGCGAGCCAGATGTGTCCGCGCGATTGTTGTGGACGCAGTGCGCGTCGCGCGGGCCGAGGTAGCCCCGGATCTGACATACAGCCCCCTTTCCCGCTTGCGTGCGGAAGCGCTGCCGACGACCCGCAGAGCCTGCCGCAAACGCGCGAGTCGCCCTGTCTGAAGAATAGCAGTCGGCGTTGCGGATGCATGCCGATATCTCAACGTTTTGCGCCTTTTGTGTCCGCTCGTAGTGCGGCGGCTGTTATCACACGCTTACTACATCCGACGCCCACTGGCACATGAGTCGTCGACAGCAGATGGCGACCGAATATAGCGGTGTTCTTGTCCCGACGGCCAGTGACCGTTTGCTGTGCGGAGCCGACGTCTGAAGGTCCGTCTGACTGACAAGGCGAATGACGCTTGATGGCCGATCTAGACAACGTCAAGCAGCACGGCCGGTCGGCGCATTGACTCAAGATTTTTGCTACCAAGCGGTACCTGTTGCCTCATGTAATTTGTTACCCGTCAGAATGCTGGCGGGGACGACTTATGACGAGGCGGCTCAGCATGACAACACGACGGGAATTGACTGAGGCGGTTGGCGAGCGGTATCGACGTTCTGACCGGACGGAGAAACGCCAGATCCTGGACGAATTCATTCAATTGACGGGCTATCACCGCAAGCATGCGATCCGGGTGCTGTGTCGGGATCCGCAGCCGCAAACGGGCTCGCGGGGCATCATCGAATGGAACAGTTTCTCGATCGGCGCGCACGAGACGGTGTCGATCAGCAACGGCACCGGCGCGACACTCAATCGCGTGACGGGTAACGACTTCTCCGCGATCCTCGGCACGCTGAGCGGCACCGGCAGTATTTACCTTGTCAACCCGCATGGGGTTCTAATCGGGCGAAACGGCGTGGTCTCGACGGGCGGGCGCTTCGTCGCTTCGACGCTCGACATCCCCAACGACACATTTTTGAATCCGCCCGCGATCGGTGGGTCGGTCTACACGGGCAGCTCCACGGCGAATGTGATCAATCTCGGTAGACTCATCTCGTCGGGCGGGGACGTGTTCCTCATATCGGCCAACAAGGTCAAGAACGCAGGGACAATCGATGCGCCAAACGGCAACGCCGAACTTGCCGTGGGGCGTCAGGTTCGTCTGCTGGACGGCACGGATCGGCACGTTTTCGTGGACGTAGGAAGCGGCGGCACGGTGAGGAACACGGGCTTGGTGCAGGCGGCGATCATCAATTTGCAGGCGGCCGACGGCAACATTTTCGCGCTCGCGGGTCATTCGGGCGCGCTGCGCGCCACCGGCACGGCGATACGCGCCGGCCACGTGTGGCTCGTCGCGAACACCGCTACCGCCACTTCGGTTATCAACACCGGTAGCGTCGATGCGCGCGGGGCGCAGATCAACGCACGCAATGCGGACGGCAGCGGCGGCGCGGTCGATATGTCCGGCAAGGAGGTCGAGGTCGGCGGCGCGGACGTTCAGGCGAAAACCTGGAACATCACAACCGGGGACTTCATCGCGGACGCCTCCACCGCTCGCACGCTGAGCGCAAGCCTGAGCCGGGGTGCTTCGATCAACGTGGACGCGAACGGCGGCGACGGCCTGCTGGGGGCGACCGGCGAGGGAGACATCGCGATCGACGCGAGCGTACGCTGGCACGGCGCAGCGTCGCTGACGCTCGACGCGGCGCACTCGCTGACCATTGCGCCGAACGCGACCATCGCCAATCACGGCACGGGCTCGCTGATTTTGAATGCCGACTGGCATGGATCCGACAACGGCGGCAGCGTGACCAACCTGGGCACCATCGACTGGTCGCGCAGCACGGGCATCGTCACGGCGCTCTACGACATGAACGGCAGATACACGCCTGGTACGTTGCGCAGCAATCCTTCCTGGAGTGCCGCGCCGTTTAGTGGCCTGGTGACGCAGATCACCGCCTATCAGCTAATTAACTACCTGGCAGACCTTAGTGCGGTGAACAACAACCTCGCTGGCAACTATGCGTTGGGCAACCGGGCAATCGATTTCCTGGATCCGGTGAATTTCAACGGCATCGGCACCGCCGCCACACCGTTCACCGGCCAGTTCGACGGAATGGGCCATGGCGGCGTCTCGGGACTCAATATCCCCGGCGACGCCGATACCGGGCTTTTCGGCGTGATCGGCAAAACCGGCGTCGTGCGCAATTTTGATCTCACACAAAGCTCAGCGACCTCCTCCGCAGGACCGGTCGGCTTGCTCGCCGGCACCAACTATGGGCTCATCGTGCGGGTCAGCGTCTTCGGTAGCGTCCAATCCACGGGCGGCACCAGCAGTGTGGCCGGAGGGATCGTCGGCGAAAATCGCGGTCGCGTCGAACAGTCATTCGCCGGGGTGAGCGTAAGCGGGGCGGGCACGGTCGGTGGTTTTGCCGGTACGAACGACGGTTGCATCGACCAGTCCATCGCGTTGGGCACGGTGACGGGCGGTGCACAAGCCACGCTCGGTGGACTCGTCGGCGTGAACAATGGCGGGATCAACCAATCATATTCGGAGGACATCGTAAGGGGTGGCGTGATCGGTGGCGCAGTGGTCGGCGGCCTCGTTGGCCGCAATGTGGGCGTCATCCGCGAGTCCTATTCCCAATCGACGCTCATGCCCGATCCGGGCGCAACGACAGGCGGTATCGCGGGCACGAATAGCGGACGCATCGCCCCGAACGTGTTCTGGAATAGCGAGTCGTCCGGGGCGACTGCGGGGGTCGGCTCGGGAACGCCGGTGGCGAGCTCGAGCGGACTCACTGATGCCCAGCTACGCGAGTCGGCGAGCTTCGGCCCGACGTGGGATTTCAGCCCGACTGGAACATGGGTCATTTCTTCTAACGGGCCGACGCTGCGCTGGTTGACCGGACGCTGATATCCGGGCACTGGTGACTACAGTTCTGTGTAAGGCTTAGTGCCAGTTTCGAGCGACTCCGCTTCGTGGACTGGCAACCATATCTCGACTGGGCGTCACCGGCAAAGCGCACAGCCGGCGCGGTTGGCGCAAGTCGACCCCTGGTTGCCGTCGGAACCGGCACCAAGTCAACGGCAGACTTTAGGATCCAACGGCCATCCATGGGCCTGGTGCGGCCGGCAGGTTCTCAACTTTTTTTTGCTGGTTGGCGAGCGCACGGTTTTCGGTGACTCGACTATGATGATCTGGTAATGGCCTCGATTCCGCAGCAATACAGGAAGATCTCGAAACGGCGATTGTGGGAGGCGCAATGAGCGAGCAACAGAATGTTCAATTGGTGCAGCAAGCATACGATGCTTTCAGCAAGGCCGACATCGGGGGCGTCCTGAAAACGCTCGCCGAAAATGTCGACTGGTTCATACCTGGGCCTACAGAGATCATCCCATTCGCTGGTGGAAGGCACGGCCCTCAGGAGGTCGCGGAATTCTTCAGTGCGCTTGCTGCGACTCAGACTGCCGAACGGTTCGAACCTCTCGATTTTATTGCCAGCGAAGACAAGGTCGTCGTGCTTGGGGTGCAGCGTTGGCGCGTAAATTCAACTGGCATTACGTATGAGGATGAGTGGGCTCACGTCTTCACGATCGAAAACGGAAGAATCACGAAATTCAAGGAATACCATGACACCGCGGCTGAAGCGCAGGCCCATCGGCGATAGAAACATTGGTCTACCTTGATTTCTCTTTCGTCAAAGGCCCGCCCCGTTGCACCACTAGCCCGCTTTCCGCGTGGGACGGATCTGGATGCCGAATTCGGCCCTGTCCCGGCGTTTCAGCGCACCGGAGAAGGCTATCCGCCTGCGCCTCCTGCATCGCGCGACACGCCTTGTAAGCATGTCTTTATGCTGAAGTCCAGTTATCGAATATCGCCAAGAGAGCTGGTAGCTGATACAGGGCGAGTTTTCTTTGAATGAACGCCAAGGTCGATGATCGCCCCAAGACAACAACGACCGCTCTCGGCCCACCCGGTTATTCCAACGACCGAGTGCCAGCGGTAGCGTAGGACCATATATGGCCGGGTTTCGCCTGAAGAGAACTGCGCCACCAAGCGGCCGTACGAATCGCGAGTAGCATCGCGTCGTGCGGCCAGCGCCGGTCGCGCCGGATTTCAGTCTGCTCCGAAATCGCAGGCGCGTCATCGACTTCGATGCAAAGGTACATCATCGGCCTGGTTTGGATCGAACCGCGTTTTCGGATCGGACCAGACCTCGACAAAAGGACATGTCCCGCACGAACCATGAGGCGGCACCCAAGCTCGCCATCGCGCGCGATGAACAGGGAGCCGAGCGTCGAAACGCTGATCGTCCAGCGCAACAAGATCAAGCACAACATGGACGACTGGCGCTGAAAGCGTGCGGTCTAGCGGCCGTGCGCCTCCCGAAGGCACACGTCGCCTTTGCGTTTCGCGATCGCGGCGCTCATGGCGGCATAGTCCTCGGGGAACGCCCGCTGCGCGAAGCAGGGCGCCGATGTCGCGAGCAGTGCATCGACCTTCGCGAACTGTTTGTCGAACACCCATGGCCGGCGTGCGAGCGTGCGGTCGTTGAGCCAGTAGGGGCTCCAGTCCCGGGTCGTCTCTACGAGCTCGCGAGCGAACTCCGGCCCGTACTCGAGCCCGCCCTCGATAACGACATCAATATACGACTCGACGAGCGGAAACCTCGCGTCCGGCACCGGAAGCCCTTCGCCCGGCGCTTTGCCTTCGGCCTTCGGCACGTAGACCCAGATAGTTCCCTGCGTCGGCAGCGGCTGCCATGACACGGCCTCGATGAGCGCGCTCGGCACCTCGACGCGCACGTATCCCTTCTCGCGCTCGTCGTACGCGGACATGTCGTTGCCGACAACGGGATAGATCACTCCATTGATCGTCATCGGCGCCTCGCCCTTTAACGGACGCCGCAGGCCGAGTGCCGTGAACCCTGAGCCAGCGCGGTCGCTCCAGCTACGCACATAGCCGAACGCTGACGAGACGCGCACCGGAATTGCCGCAACCGGCTTGCCCGCGGTGGCGTCGCGCGATGGCGTGTTGATGAGCGAGCCGTAGCCGAAAATGAACTGCGTCGGCTGATCGGGAAGACCCGTTCCCCAGAAGTTGGTGGTCTGCGCGTGCGCCACCGAGCCAACGAGCGCCAGTGCCACAACGAATCCTCGAATCTTTGCCATCTCTGACATCGTCAGATCTCCGTCCAATGCGTTACCGCAAATGATCGCTTGAGCCGGGCCGCTCGGCAACTGTGCGCACCAGGCCTCAGTGCCGTCCAACTGTTGCCAGGCCATAGCCAGGTTAGGATGGGCGAGCTTCAATAACCGGCCGGTTTTGCCAGAAGAGATTTGCGCGCGAAAACGACCGCACGAGCCCGGACTTAACATCGCTTCGTGCGGCGCCGCTGGCGCCAGGTTTCAGTCTGCTCAGAAATCTGGCGCGTCATCGACTTCGATGCCACGGCACCCGATTGTGCTGCGAAGCCGTCAACCGAATGGCCGACCGCATCGGAGGCCTGTCCGATAGTCTACGAGTACATTTCGGCCAATGCCGACGTTCATTGTGTTGCATCGACCGGTTGAATCCGCCCCTTGTCAGCGGACACTGGTGCGCACTGATGTGCTGTTACCTGGAATCGAGTGCATGGTGTGGCATGAGACGATGCGACCGGGAGCCCTCAGACGTCTGGGCGACGGTGTGGGGCGAGCGATTTCTTTGCGAATTGGACATGTGCGAATTGCTTTCGGCTGGGCGCGGACGACCTTTCCTATCTATGGACTTGCTGCGGGCGCGAGGAGGTTGCACGCGCGGAGCGCGAGTCGCAGTTGCAACAAATCGTTGAGGATCTAGCCCATGTCAAGCAAGAGCGGGCACGGACAGGGCGCGCAGCGACGCATCCAGGTACTGATTGGCACTATCGTATTCATTCTAATTGTGACTGCCGGGTGGATCATTCACCAGACTCGGACGGCCGCACGCCAGACTTCCCTGGCGTTGGCGTCGGCCGCGACGACGGCGAACGATGCGGGAAATTATGACCGCGCAATGCGCTTCGCGATGCTGGCGATGGGCAACGGTTGGCTCTCGCCGGGATCGGTAGAAGCAGAGCTTGAGCTTATGCGTGGCGCGCAAGCATCAGTGCAGATTGCGTTGCTCGGCGGCCATCAGAATGCGGTTGATTCCGCCGTCTTCAGCCCGGACGGTAAGCGGGTGGTGACCGCGTCCTGGGATGGGACAGTGCGGGTGTGGGACCTGGCCACGGGTAAACAGATTGTGCAGCTCAGTGGCCATCAGAATCTGGTCTATTCTGCCGCCTTCAGCCCGGACGGCCAGCGGGTGGTGACTGCGTCCGCGGACAGGACCGCGCGGCTATGGGACGCGGCTACGGGCAAACAGATTGCGCAGCTCAGCGGGCATCAGGATCTGGTTTATTCCGCCGCCTTCAGCCCGCACGGCCGGCGGGTGGTGACTGCGTCCGCGGACAGGACCGCGCGGGTGTGGGACGCGGCTACGGGCAAACAGATCGCGCAGCTCAGTGGGCATCAGAAACCGGTCTTTTCCGCCGCCTTCAGCCCGGACGGCCGGCGCGTGGTGACCGCGTCCGCGGACAGGACCGCGCGGGTATGGAATGCGGCGACTGGCCACGTGATCGCACAGCTCACCGGACATCGGGAACCGGTAAGCTCCGCGGTCTTCAGCCCGGACGGCCGGCGCGTGGTGACAGCGTCCGATGACAAGACGGCTCGGGTGTGGGATGCGGCGACCGGCCAGGTAATCGCGCAGCTCATAGGGCATCGGGGACCGGTTTTCTCCGCCGCCTTCAGCCCGGACGGCCAGTGCGCGGTGACAGCGTCCGATGACAACACCGCGCGGGTGTGGAACGCGGCGACCGGCCACTTGATCGTGCAGCTCACTGGGCATCGCGGACCGGTGAGCGCCGCCGTCTTCAGCCCGGACGGCCAGCGCGTGGTGACCGTGTCCGATGACAAGACGGCGCGGGTGTGGGATGCGGCGACCGGCCAGGTGATCGCGCAGCTCACCGGACACGAGGGCCCGGTGAATTCCGCCGCCTTCAGCCCGGACGGTCAGCGGGTTGTGACTGCGTCCCGTGATAGGACCGCGCGCGCATGGGACGCGGCGATGGGCATCTTGCTGCTCAGAGGGCATCAAGGGTCAGTTGTTTCCGCCGCCTTCAGCCCGGACGGCCAGCGGGTGGTGACCGCGTCCCGTGATAGGACCGCGCGGGTGTGGGACGCGGCCACCGGCAAACAGGTCTTGCTCCTCAGCGGTCATCAGGGCCCGGTTGATTCCGTCGCCTTCAGCCCGGACGGCCAGCGGGTGGTGACCGTGTCGTGGGATGGGACCGCGCGGGTGTGGGACGCGGCCACCGGCAAACAGATCTTGCTCCTCAGCGGTCATCAGGGCCCGCTTGATTCCGTCGCCTACAGTCCGGACGGCCAGCGGGTGGTGACCGCGTCCCGGGACGGGACCGCGCGCGTGTGGGACGCGAGCACGGGCAAACAGATCGCGCAGCTCAGCGGGCACCAGGATCTGGTTTATTCCGCCGCCTTCAGCCCGGACGGTCGGCGCGCGGTGACCGCGTCCGCGGATGGGACCGCGCGGGTGTGGGACGCGGCCACCGGCAAACAGATCGCCCAGCTCAGCGGACATCAGGGACCGGTTTTCTCCGCCGCCTTCAGCCCGGACGGCCAGCGCGTGGTGACCGCGTCCGCGGACGGGACCTCGCGGGTGTGGAACGCGGCGACCGGCGAGGTGATCGCGAAGCTCACCGGACATCAGGGACCGGTTTTCTCCGCCGCCTTCAGCCCGGACGGCCAGCGCGTGGTGACCGCGTCCGCGGACAGGACCGCTCGGGTGTGGGACATGGCGACTGGCCAGGTGATCGCGCAGCTCCGCGGGCACCAGGGAGCGATAAGCTCCGCCACCTTCAGCCCAGATGGCCAGCAGGTGGTAACTGCGTCCGCGGATCAGACCGCGCGGGTATGGCCTATCCGATGGCTCATGCAGAAGCGAGGTCAGAGCCTGGCTAAAGCCGTGTGTAGGGAAAAGCTCGTGGGAGCAAACCTGCTCACAACCGATGATGTAGCCGCTCTTTCTCTCATACGCGGGCGCCGGGGCGAAAACGTATGTGGATCGTAACTCGCCGACTGGTCGGAGCAAGCTGCAACGATACGTTTGGCCAGCGCGACCAATTGCTTTTCAATCTTCCTGACTAGCTTCACATCGAAGTCCGTGGCCATGAGAAGACCCGGTCCTGCGGAAACTGTGCGAATTATTTCAGCGAGGAGGGAGTGCCGCTACTGACCTTTGAATTGAGGTGCCCGCTTTTCGATGGTCGCAGCCAGCGCCTCGAGATGGTCGTCAGTGTTGTGGCACATGCCCTGAAAGACGGCACAGTGGTCGAGGAAGTCGTGCAGTTCCATGCGCTGGGCTGATTTCATCAGGCGCTTCGTCAGCCGGAGGGCTTGCGGCGGTTTTGCGGCGAGGCTTCTGGCCAGTTGCTGAGCGGTTTCCAGCAACTGGTCTGCGCTAACGGCGTCGAGAACGACGCCAAGCTCCTTGCCTTCAACCCCGGTAAAGGTTCGGCCTGAAAACGTGAGCTCGGCTGCCCGCTGGTAGCCCACGAGTCGTTGTAGAAACCAGGCTCCGCCATCTCCGGGGATGATTCCCACATTGACAAAGGTCTCGCCCATGATCGCGTCAGCTGCAGCCAGTCTCAGGTCGCACATGCAGGCGAGGTCGAAGCCCGCGCCCAATGCGGCACCATTGATGGCTGCGATGGACGGGACGTCGAGACGATGCATCGCCAGGGGTATTCGCTGGATGCCTTGCCGATACTGTTTCTGAACCTCATAGACGTCCCCACCGAAACTCCCCTCGCGATGGAACATGTGCTTGATGTTTCCGCCGGAAGAGAAGGCGTTTCCGGCACCGGTCACAATCAGGACACCGATCGACTCCTCGGCGTTAATCCACTGAACGGTGCGATCAATGTCGTCCACGAGTTTCGTGCCGGTGAGCTCGTTACGGAGATCATCGCGGTTCAAGGTCAGTGTTGCGACACGCCCGTCGACGCGTAGCAATGCATCAGTCAATTCAGGTGCATGGTTCATCTTGGCTGCTCGGTTGAATGCCACTGAGGGGTGGCCGCGCTGACATCCTCAAGCAGGATGCGAGCATCGAGAATGGCCACCCCGCTGGAATAGGCAAGCACGGGATTGAGGTCCAGCTCGGCGATTTCCGGAAATGCCGAGCAAAGCGACGAGATGCCCATCATCAACTTGACCAATGCATCCTTGTCGGTCGGGGCCGCTCCCCGTACCCCGTTCAGAATCTCACTGGCTCGAATCTCGGCGAGCATCCGGTGCGCGTCGTCCTCCGTGAGAGGGAGCGAGCGGAAGACGACGTCTTTGAGTACCTCGACCAGGATACCGCCGAGGCCAAACATCATGACCGGGCCGTAAGTCGGGTCACGCACGACACCGATGATGATTTCGACGCCACCTTTTGGCGCCATGGGGGTCACGAGGACGCCGGTAATGTCCGGGTCTTGCACATGTTTCCGGCCATTGGCCACGATGTTTTCGAACGCGTGCCTAACCCCATCGGAGCTTCCGACGCTGAGCTTGACCCCACCGGCGTCCGACTTGTGGATGATGTCACGCGACACGATTTTCATCGCGACTGGCACCGAACCGAGGCGCTCGAACGCCGCCACCGCCTCATGCAATGACCTGGCCAGAATCGCGGGAGCCGGCATTGGGACGCCAGCATCCGCGAGCGCCTGCCGGGCCTCGTGCTCGAGCACAACCGTCCGGTGTTCGCTACGACAGGACGACAGGACCGTCTCGAATGCCGGCGAGCGCACCGGATGGTCCTCTGCTACAGCAAGTGGTCGCCTCTGCGCCTCACCAAACTCTGCGAGGCCCTGCATGCAGCGGACCGCCAACTCCAGCGAGTCGTAAACCGGTACACCGGCTTCACGAATACACGTCAGAGGGGCCGGTCGCAGGTCCGAATACAAGCTCCCATAGAGGCTGTGCACGATGATTGGTTTACCGCGCGCTTCCAGCATTGCGGCAATTCGCATAGAAGTCTGCATCTCAATGGGTGTCAGCGACTGGGAAAACCTCACGCCATATCCGCCGTAGAGCCCCGTGATGAGTAGTCCGTCCACCTGAGGGTCCTCGAGCAGAATGCGCGCACAGTCGGCAAATACCGCCGGGTTGGAATCCGTTCCGCCTGCAACGTCTACGGGGTTCGCAACGGCGGCCGACGGCGGCAGGATTGCCGACAGGCGCTGGCGCGTTTCGTGGCTCAGGGGAGCCAGCGTTAGACCATGTTCGCTCAAGGCGTCTGCAGCAATCGTGGCGTGCCCACCACCATCGGCGAGCACCGCCACGCGGCGCGACGCGAGCGGCTGAAGCAGCGAAAGCGCTTCAGCGAGCGAGAGAATCTCGTCGGACTTGCGAGCGAGCACCGCTCCCGCCTGACGCAGAACGCCCTCGCTTACCGCGTAGTCTCCGGCCAGCGCACCAGTGTGCGACTTCGCGGAACTACGTCCGGCGCTGGTGCGGCCTGACTTGTAGAGTACGACCGGCTTCCTACGTGTAATGCGACGCAGTGCGTCGAGGAACACCCGCCCATTTTTCATACCCTCGACATACGCGACGACGACCTTCGTGTTCTCGTCTTCTGCAAAGTAGTCGAGGTACTCGTCGAACTGAATATCCGATTCGTTGCCAATGCCGACGTACGTTGACAGCCCGATGTGTCCGTTGGCCTCGGCCTCCGTCACGAGAGAAAGCGCCATGTTTCCAGACTGGGACAGCAATCCGATACCGCCTTTCTTCAGATTGCTAAAGCCGACAATGTTGCAAGCCTTGTGGGTATTAAATACCCCGGACGTGTTCGGCCCGACGATACGTACGTTATAGGCATGAGCGACTCGCACCATTTCGTCCTGGAGGCGCCGCCCGTCATCGCCCGCTTCGGCAAATCCGCCCGCCAGGACAACCGCGCCTTTTGCGCCTTTTTTGCCACATTGCTCGATGACCTGTGGCAGGGTCTTTGCCGGCGTGCAGACCAGGGCGAGGTCAATGTCGCGGGGTATGTCGCCCAGACTCGCATAGCATTTCAGGCCGAGGATTTCCGGTTCTTTCGGGTTTATGGGGTATATCGCCCCGGCGTATCCGTCTTCCAGCAGCTTTTGAATGGAACGAAAACCCCGCTTCATCTGGTCTTTCGATGCGCCAACGACGGCAATCGAGTCTGGATAGAAAAGTTTGCGAATAGAGTGGCTGCTCATCGTTATTCTCCCTTGAACACCGGTTCACGCTTCGCGGCGAAGGAATCGATGCCTTCCCGCCAGTCTTTCGTTGTTGAACAGAACATCATGCCTTCCAGTTCTGCGGTCAGCGCTGCGTCAAGGGTGCGCTCGCCAGCGAAGTTCAGTTGCTCCTTCGCCAGCCGCATCGAGAACGGAGCCTTGCTGGCGACCTTCTGTGCAAACGCCCGTGCGCTCTGAAGAAAACCGTCATCGGGATACACGCGGTTTGCGAGCCCAATACAAGCAGCTTCTTGCCCGTCAATCTGCTCGCCAAGGAAAACCAGCTCGCGTGCTTTTGCCAGGCCCACCAGCCGGGGAAGGAGATACGTGATTCCGCCGCCGAGAAAGTTGCCGATGCTTATTTCGGGCAATCCAATCTTCGCGCTCTCGGCCATCACCACGAAGTCGGAGGCAATCGCGATTTCTGCACCAGCTCCCAGCGCGAAGCCATTTACAGCCGCGACCACGGGCTTGCCGAGCGTCAGCAGTCGCTTGCAAACTACCTGCTCACCCCGCAGGTATTCGCGACGCTCGAAGGCCGTGCGGCCCGCCTTGTGTTCCTTGAGGTCCGCTCCGACGCAGAATGCGCGTCCCTCTCCCGTAACGAGAACTACCCGCGCGGCTCCGTCCGCCTCAGCGAGGCTTAATGCTTCGTTTAACTCATCGTAAAGTTGCTGGACCACCGCATTCAGACGATGCGGTCTGTTTAACCTGACCTCTGCAATCCCGTCCTGCACACCGTAAATTATCGTTTCGAAAACCATGAACGTCTCCGTCATTGCACCTTGATGGGCTCGCTCACGGTGTGGGGCATACCTCACGGGTCGTGGCGTCTCGGACAAACACAAACGCGCGAAGAAACGTTTGTTGCATAAAATCTAAGCATGGGAAACGTTTGTTGCAATCCTGCGTTTACCCGTAATTGAGTCTTTACGGACGCCGCAATTGACTCTGACAGTGTAGTTAGCTGTTCCCGTACGTATGCTGACGGGCCATCCAGCAATTGTCCGAGGCAGAAGAGGCGCTACACGCGAACGGTGCATACGTCAGCTGAATCCGATCAGTAGTGCCGCCATCTGTCGCGCAGTCCCGACGCCGGGACTACGTGTTTTCCCTCCCCCGATTTTTGTTGACGTCCATTTCTGGCGGAGTACTATCGTTTTTGACAACAAACGTTGCGCGCAGTTTAACTAAGACATCGCGTGTTGCGCTGCATGTAGTGTTGCTGTCATTGGTCCCTCCCACGTCGAGGAGGTGACATCGCCAATCACTGCGGAGAGAATCATGGGACGTCGTTCCTTCCTTATGTCCGTCATTGCTGTTGCAATGTTCGGCGCCAGCATCGCGCACGCGGAAACCAAAGAGTTGGTTGTCGGTACCGACACCTCCTTCATGCCGTTCGAATTCAAGCAGGGTGACAAGTACGTCGGCTTCGACCTTGACCTGTGGGCCGAAATCGCGAAGGACCAGGGCTGGAAGTACAAGATTCAGCCGATGGACTTCGCTGGTCTGATTCCGGCTTTGCAAACGCAAAACATTGATGTCGCGCTTTCGGGCATGACCATCAAGGAAGAACGCAAGAAGGCTATCGATTTTTCGGACCCGTATTACGACAGCGGACTCGCTGCGATGGTGCAAGTCAGCAACACGAGCATCAAGTCCATTGACGATCTGAATGGCAAGGTCATCGGCGCAAAAACGGGCACCGCAACGATCGACTGGATCAAGGCGCACCTGAAGCCCAAGGAAATCCGTCAGTTCCCCAACATCGACCAGGCCTATCTGGCGCTGGAAGCGGGCCGCGTCGACGCAGCCATGCACGACACGCCAAATGTCCTGTACTTCGTCAACACGGAAGGCAAAGGCAAGGTCAAGGTTGCCGGCGCCCCCGTCAGTGGCGACAAATACGGCATCGGCTTTCCGAAGGGAAGTCCGCTGGTGTCGAAGGTCAACGAAGATCTGACGAAAATCAAGGCAGATGGCCGTTACGCGAAGCTCTACAAGAAGTGGTTCGGTTCCGAACCGCCGAAGTCGTAATCGCTCGGAAATGTCGGAAATGGGGGCGCGGCGGTCATGACCGTCGCGCTGGCAACGGAACAATCAGGAGCGCCTTGTGGAATTCGACTGGTCAGTTATCGGAGCGGCACTTCCAGACTTGCTGGACGGCGTGAAGCTCACAGTCTTTATTGCAGTTGTCGGGCTTGTCGGTGGTTTCATCGTCGGTATGATCGCCGGGATGTTCCGGGCGTATGGGCCTGTCGCACTGAACATTCTGGCTCAGGCCTACATTGAGCTGATCCGGGGTACGCCGATTGTCGTGCAGGTCATGTTTCTGTACTTCGCCCTGCCGCTGCTTGCGCATATCCGAATCGATGGCCTGACTGCCGCCATCATCGCGATAACGGTAAATTCGGGCGCCTATCTTGCCGAAGTGGTGCGCGGCGCGCTGCTGTCCATCTCCAAAGGCCTCACGGAAGCCGGTCTTGCGATGGGTCTGTCCATGCCACGTGTCCTCCTAAAGATTGTCGGTCCGCTGGCCTTTCGCAGGTTGATTCCGCCGCTCGGCAACCAGTGCATCGTTAGCCTGAAGGACACGTCCCTTTTTATCGTCATAGGTGTGGGCGAACTGACACGCAAGGGCCAAGAAATCATCGCGGGAAATTTCCGCGCCGTGGAGATCTGGACCGCGGTTGCCGTCATCTATCTGATTCTGACTGGCGTGATGACGCTCACACTGCGTCTCGTTGAAAGAAGGATGAGCATCCTATGAACATGGTCGAATTCAAGGCGGTCTCGAAGAGCTTCGGCCACGTGGCCGTGCTCAAGGACATCAGCCTGCGCATCGAAAGCGGCGAAGTTGTGGTTGTCGTCGGTCCGTCCGGCTCGGGCAAGTCCACGATGCTTCGCTGTATCAACGTGCTGGAAAAAATCTCGGGCGGAGACTTGCTGGTCGACGGGCAGAGCGTCAAGGGCAACGCCTCCGTGGTTCGTAACATCCGGCTCGAGGCCGGCATGGTCTTCCAGCAGTTCAACCTGTTTCCGCAGATGACGGCGCTGGAGAATGTCATGTTCGGCCCTATCCAGGTGCGCGGAGCATCGCGAGCCGAGGCGCGCGACCAGGCAATGGCATTGCTGGACAAGGTGGGCCTCGAAGCGCGCGCCAATCATTACCCGTCCGAGTTGTCTGGGGGACAACAGCAGCGCGTCGCGATTGCCCGCGCCCTGGCCATCAGGCCCAAGTTGATGCTGTTCGACGAGCCAACCTCGGCGCTGGACCCGGAGCTTCGTCACGAAGTCCTCAAGGTCATGCAGGACCTCGCCAACGAGGGCATGACCATGATTGTCGTGACGCATGAAATCGGCTTCGCGAAGCGCGTCGGCACGCGCCTGCTGTTCATGGACCAGGGCGGCATCGCCGAGGACGGGCAACCGGCCGCGCTCATCCACACTCCACCTACACAGCGACTGAAAGACTTTTTGCAGCACGTGTCCTAAGCGAGGTTATGTCCTATATGAAGGTTCTCACTCCCGCCGTCATTTCCGGCTCTCCGTACGAAATCGGATACGCCCTCGGCTCACTGGCCCGGCCGGTAATGGGTGCGTACATGGGCCAAAGCGTCGCCTGGCAGGCGGTCAGCCGATGGCGCGGGCACGCGTTCGTGCGAGCCTTGCGCCAGGCTGCCGAAAGTGCGTTCCCGGACCATGTCGCAGAAATCGAAGGGATGGCGGCAGGCATGGGATGGTCCGCCGAGGACGTGTTCCTGTGGAACTGCCGGGGAGAGTTGATTCACAACGCGCCGGACGGTTGCACGACACTGGCTGCCTGGTCGCCAAATGAGCGGCTCATCGCGCATAACGAGGATGGCGACCCGTATCTGCGCGACAAGTGCGAGCTCGTGGACATTCGTCCAACCGGCAAGCCCGGGTTCGTGAGCTTCTACTACCCGGGCTCCCTGCCCGGACATACCTTCGCAGTAAACCGTGCCGGACTGGTACAGGCCATCAACAACCTGCGAATCAGGAAGCCCGCCGTTGGGGTGCCCCGCATGGTGCTCACCCGCGCGGTGCTCGACGTCGCTTCACTTGACGCCGCCATCAGGGTGCTCGATGGTGTGCCACGTGCCAGCGGCTTTCACCACACGCTGGGTTGCGTCGGGGACCCACGGCTGCTCAGCATCGAAGCAACTGTACAGCGCTGCTCCGTTACGGAGGTGGCCCGTCTGTGCGGGCACGCCAACCACCTTGTCCATGTCGGCTGTGACAACGAGGAGCAGATTGTCACGGACTCGTCCCGCGACCGGCAGACCCGACTCGGTGAGCTTCTTCCAAGTCTATCGAACATCGGCGGGTCGAGTCTCCTGGAGGTACTCTCGGACAAGGCGTCGAAAGGTCTGCCTATTTATCGCGATGACCCTGCTGACCCGGACGACGAGAACACACTTGCGACTGCGCTGTTCGTCATTCAGGAGACCGGTGTGGAATTTGAAGTGCTCCAGCAAGGTGAACTTCGATTCAGGAGATTCGTGTCCCAGGAATCGCGCGCACGCACCGGGTCCTGACCGCGGGGACAAAGCATGACGACCGTGGTCCGGCGCAGGACGGCAAGCTGTTCGTTGGAGGAGACGGTCGGACATCGCGAAGCAGTTTAAAGAAGGACGCTGTCCACTACAGCGACGATGTCGTCGTTGTAGAGGCCAGATTCGGCGCGACACATCGTGGCGCAGGGGCCGGGATTGCCGCAACGGGCAAGCCGATGGAAGTACAGAGCGCATTGATTTACGTCTTCGACGGCGCCGATCTGGTCTGCGAAAAGGTCTACTTCGACCTCGCGATAGTCCTGCGTCAGCTCGGCGCTGCAAGGCTCACGGGCCGTCTTTCGTCCCTTTCCGCGCCATCCGCCAGCCTGTTGGCAAGACATCGATGCACCAGCGCTGCGTCTGCCATGTCGGGAAGCGGGCGAGCCATCCGATTGCCGGTGCACTCCGGTCTACGGCATCGTTTCCAACGTTTTCTTCAGTCGCGCGAGTGCCTCTTCGGACTCCTGCTGGATTCGCGCGCGCACGAACAAGACATTCACCGCTGCAAACCATAGTGACGGGGAGCGGTACACGAACTCACGCTCAAATCGCGTCCCGGACGCTACGGGCCTCAGGAAGTAGCTCACCGCGCCGGCGGACTTGCCATCTATCGTGCCGACGATGACCCATTTGCGCGGACGGTCCCGCACAGCAACCGTCCACACGACGCTTCCTCGCCGACCCGCCACGCGAAATTCTTCCGCGACCTGTTCACCAACGCTCAACGGGTGGTCGGTCGCCCCCCTTACCGATAGTGAAGACGGGTGCCAGTCGGGCCAGTGCGCGGGTGTCGTCACGTAGTCGAAAACGACCAAATCCGGTCGCTCGATCAAGATCACGGTGACAATCTTCGTCGTCAGGTCGACGGACTCAGGCAGCGGTAGAGCAAGCACGACAGCGACCGCGAAGGCTGCCATGATCGCGCTGATCCATCTCGATGGCCATTTCATCTGCGACTCTTCGAAGTATCGCGCACAGGTGGACTGCCGGGCCTCTAAACAGGCCCAAAGCTCTGCGGGTTCCCCAACCAGATAACGGCGAAGCCGGACGCAGATCGAGGCACGCGCCGTGCGCCGATAGTACCGCATTGCGGCGTTGGTTCCGGTCAGACACATCTCGCCAGTTCACCTCGTCAATGTCGTCCGGCCCGGTCATCTAAAACCAGGGCGCCGATGCAGTGACCTCCTTCCTGCCATGAACCTGATCGGCGGCAGTTACGCCATCGAATCTGGTTTGAGGCGCCATGCTGCTTCTTCAAGCGCATACATGCTTCCATCGTCCTGCTGCAAGCCCCATACCACATCAATAGAAATAAGGATGGGGCGTCCCAAATAGCATCCGTCAGGAATTTTTCACACAAATCCGGCGCCCGCGTCCTAGTGTGTCTCCATGGTTGGGCATCGGACGTGCATCGATGCAACTCTCGAGGGGCGGTAGCAAGAACAATCGGTTTTCACATGGATGCCGGTGACGGATGCCCGCCAATGCGCAAGCGTATTACCCTTTTCGCGAGGCACGACATGACATCGATTTTCAGACGGCTATCCCGTTCCGCTTCCCGCGGTTTTGCAGGTGGCAGCTTCATCGCGCTTACGTGCGCGATCGTCCCAGGTGCCGAGGCGCAAGTGGTCGGCCCGCTCGTCACGGTGGCCGCGGGCGATCCATTCAGCGGATGCACCGCGGACCAGATTAACGCACAGGAGTCCGCATTCGGGAGCGTCCTGTTTCCGGCCACGTCGATCGAGCCATGGGTTGCGGCCGATCCGACCAACCCGTCCCGCCTACTCGTCGGCCATCAGCAGGACCGCTGGGACGACGGCGGCTCACGCGGACTCGTCGGCGTCGTCTCCACCAATGCGGGCAGCACATGGACCAATACGATCCCATCCGGCGTTACCGATTGCGCCGGGGGCAAATTCCGTCGCGCCTCCGATCCGTGGGTAGACTTCGCGCAAGACGGAACCGCGTTCTTCCTGTCGTTGGTGTTTGACCCGATGAAGCCGACCACTCCGTTTGGGGCGCGCAATAGCGGGTTGCTGGTCAGCCGCTCAGTCGACCACGGCGCGAGCTGGCAGGCGCCCGTGACGCTGATCCGCACCAACTCGCCGCACGCGCTCAATGACAAGAACTCGCTCACCGCCGATCCGACGGCGAACGGTTACGTCTATGCGGTGTGGGATCAACTGAGCGTTTTCCCGCCAACCCAGGCCGGCGATCAGTTGCTCGCGGGAAACGACGGTGTCGAGATCGCGCGTCAATTGCGCAACGGTGCAGCGGGTGGTGCTCCGGTCTCCAAGTTCAATTTCACCGGCCCGAGCTTCTTCTCGCGGTCCATCGACAACGGCGTGACCTGGAGCACGGCCGCCCCGATCTATCAACCGGGCACGAACGCGCAGACGATCAACAACACTGTACGGGTGTTGCATGATGGGACCCTGAGTGACTTCTTCACTGCAATCAATGTCACAAACTCGGGGCTCAGCATCGGCTATATAAAGTCCACGGATAAGGGCGCGAGCTGGAGCACGCCGACGTTCGTCAACGATATTCAGGTGCGCACCCTGGGAGTGGTCACGCCGGACACCGGCCAGCCGATACGCGATGCCGCCATTCTTTTCAGTGTCGCTGTGAACCCGGTCACGGGGGCAATCTATCTCGCGTGGCAGGACAATCGCTTTTCGACAGCCACCTGCACCACGCCCGGGGCCGGGTCAATCGCGATCACCGGGATCGTCTTCAGCGAGTCGGATGACGGCGGGGCCACCTGGTCGACGCCGGTGATGATCAACAAGACGCCGGCCAATGCCGCGAACCCGTGCCGTCAACAGGCCTTCATCCCCGCGGTGGTGGCGTCGGGCGACGGCAAGACGGTGGCGGTGACCTACTACGACTTTCGTAACGACACGAACACGCCTGCCGGCGTCGAGGGCACGGACAATTTCGCGCTGTTCTGCCCGACCTCGTCCGCGTGCACGAGCTCCGCAAACTGGGGCAACGAGCAACGACTGACCACGGCCTCGTTCAACATACTCAACGCTCCTGTGGCGCGTGGCCATTTCCTCGGCGATTACATGGGTCTGACTGCGAGCGGGCCCAAGACCATCTACCCGGTATTCGGCACAGCCACAGGTCCCAACCTGACAGCCGAATTCACCCGTCAGATCACCTTGCCGTAAGCGCAGGCGGCGGCGACTTGAGGAGGTCGCCGCCCAGTCCCCGCAACAGCGCGGATGGGAATAGAAATGAGCGAGTTCGCTCCGATGCCGCAGCCCGTAGTTCGGATCCAGCAGAATGAAATGGCCTGTCGGGGCCAGTAGACGGCGAGGGCGTGCCCGGCGTCGTCCACGTCTTTTCGCATGCCGAATCCGGCCACCATCGCGCGACCATTCGAACTCCACAACTGTATCCAGGCGTGAGCATCACCTGACCGATCGTCTCCGTGTTAGAGACGCAGCGATTCACGCCCCGGTTCGCGAAGCCCTTCGCCGCTTCGCGCTGTGGCGAGTTGCAGTCGTCTGCGCGAGTTCATGAATGAGATCGGCGAGTCGCTCCGCAGACGATGTCATTTGCGCATGGCTGAACCCACTGAATCCCAACACCAGGCCAGCCGGGTTTGGAACGCTGCAAGCGCATGTCGCGCGCGCGAATCCGGTCTGGCGGGACGTGGACGTGGCGGACAATGATGAAGTACTGGTTGTCTTCAACGCCGGCGACGTCTACGTCTCGTCGACGTGGTATCCGAGCAAGCATGAGCACCATAAACAGGTGCCGACCTGGAACTATGTCGTCGTCCATGTGCACGGCCGGATTCGCATCCGCGACGATGAGAAGTTCGTCCGCAGCGTGGTTGCACGGCTTACCCGCTCGCACGAAGATCGGAAGCGAAGCCTTGGAAGATGGGCGATGCTCCGGCCGATTATCCGGAAGAGCAACTCGATGGAATCGTTGGTCTCGAAGTCGAGATCACGCGGCTGGTCGGAAAGCGCAAACTCGGTCAACACAAGCATGCGCGTGATATTCGCGGCCCTGCCGAGATGCTGCTGACTCGTGGCAATCAGCAAATCGGTGGCGCGATGCTTGCATGTGCGGCGAGGAAGATCGACTGACCCTGCTGCTCCCGGCGGTGAACCTCTCGTCGAGCTCGAGGTACGCGAAAGATCTGCTGCTCGCGGATACGTCGGTACCCGTGCTCATTACTGGCGAGACCAGGACGGGAACGGAACGCCGTTGTTTCGTTTGCGACAAAATGTGCGCTACCGCACATATCTCGACGTTTCCGCTTCCTTCGTGAGCAGAAGAAACTAGCATCAACGCACAGCCTTCCCCGCATCCTCTCTTTGCCGGCTCAGGTCTGAAAAATATCAATTCAGAAAAACGGACCGCGGATACTTTTAATTTAAAGATCCAGAGGAGACCGAACGCGGGTCTCTTCATATAAATCACTCTGATTGAATCGCCTCCACTGCGCTGCAACGCGACAGGGCAGATGCCTTTGTCGTTCTATCTAACATGGAGAAACGATTATGGATCGTCGCGAATTTATCAAGAAGACATCGGCGATTGGCGCTGCACTGACTACGCCAAAACTTGCGCCTGGCGCGTCCGGGTCGGCCGCGGGAAACGCTGCGCACAAGGGAACCCCCAACATCCTGTTCATTCTGCTTGACGAGATGCGCTACCCGCGCGTGTTCCCGGCGGGAATAAGCAGCCCCGGCGATTTTCTCAGGCATTTCATGCCTCGAACGCATGCGCTGTGGAGAAAGGGTGTGAAGTTCTCGGGGCACTACACGGCCGCCTCAGCATGTACCCCAGCGCGCGGCACTTTGGTCACCGGGCTTTATTCACAGCAAAACTGGGTGCTGACAACAATCTTCGATAACCCGTCAAGTAAAGCTTCACTTCAACCAGCGCTTAGCCGGGCGTTTCCGACTTATGGCAAGCTCCTTCGCAACTTCGGTTATTCGACGCCATATATAGGGAAATGGCATCTGTCGGTCACCATACAGGGGCAGCGCGAGCTTCAGGAGTATGGTTTTCAGGCCATGACCTTTCCTGATCCAACTGGCAGCAACCTGCAGGGCACGGTCGGCGATATACCCAACCTGTACTACAGCGACGAATACATTGCCAACCAGGCGGTAGGTTGGCTTAGCCAGCGCAAGCCGCACGAGGGACCGTGGTGTTTGACCGTAGGTCTCGTCAACCCTCACGACAAAGAGTTCTTCCCGGCGGGAACGGAATTTCAGACCTACCACGATTATTTCGCGAACTCGAACTACAACCCGAACGGTTATCAGCAATGGCGGGACTACACGGTAGGGCCGCCGAACTACGATTGGAATACCAATCCGCTCAAGAATCCACCGGAGTTGGCATACGCTGCGGTCCCGCCGAACTGGGAGTCGGCAGATCACATCCAGCGTACCAAGCCGGCGGCTCAGGCATTCAACAGAATGATCCAGGAGGCAATCTGGGGCGGTGTCCAGGATGATCCGGACAGCACTGATTTTCTTATTACCGAATACCCTGTGCCGGTCCAGGGCGTAACAAAAGGGATCGGTAAATCGCCGTTCAGTTACTGGAAGCGTAGCCTCGAGTCCTACACACAGATACTGACAGACGTCGACGAACGGATTGGTGAGATCGTCGATTCGCTGCCTCACGAGGTCGCGCGCAACACGATCATTATCCTGACGTCCGACCACGGCGAATACGCTGGCGCGCACGGCATGGTTTCCGGCAAGACCTCGACATGCCACGAAGAGGCGTACAACATCCCGCTGATTGTGGTTGACCCGACGGGACAGTATGCCGGCGATGTCGACAAGATCCGGGACGGTTTGACTTCTTCGGTCGACATTCTTCCGATGCTGGTTACGATAGGCAATGGCGGCAACCGCAATTGGCTAACGGGCGACTATGCGCAGTTGTACGGCGGCAGGCATGATCTTGTTCCGATGCTGAAAAGCGATTCGGCAGCCGGTCGGCCCTATGTCACCTTCACGACCGACGAAACACTGCCTGAGTCGTACATACCGAACGCGTCGAGTACGCCGACGCATATCATCGGAGTACGCACTCGGGCGAACAAGCTCGGCACCTATTCGTTCTGGGGACCGGAATCGACAACCATCTCGGGTCGAAGCCAGCTCGAGTACTACGACTATGCGACGACGGCAGGGCAACTGGAAATTGAAAACCGTTACCGCGATCCGGCGGCCCGGGTACTCTATGAGCAGTTGCTGACGGATATTTTGCCAAATGAGTTGAGGGCACCGCTTCCCGGGAGCTTGGTGGCGGCGCAGACGCTCGCTGAGGCGAGATATGTGACCTACGTGAGGCTCATCAACGCCGGGGGCGTCAGCGAACCGCAATTGCCACTCTCGGTCGGCGATATCTGAAGCGGGGACGAGGCTGGACGCCGTGGGACCGGCGGCGGCCAGCAGCGAAATCGGGGTGTGCTGGCGAATCGGAAGATCCGTTGACAATGAAAGTAAAGGATAGACCTCATGCCGAGCGTTGAGCGCGCCCGGATGGCTGCGCTGATCGACTCTGTTTGGCGCATGGCGCTTCGCCTCGGATTTCCGCTCGCCCGCGCGTGGTGGCACCTTCGACGCCCTCGCCATGAGGGCGCGTTAGTAGCAATCTACGTCGGTCGGTCGCTGTTGCTGCTGAAGTCGTCGTACCGCGCCGAATGGGGGTTTCCGGGCGGCAGTATCCAGGCCGGTGAGACACCTGCTGCTGCGGCGCTGCGCGAGATGGAGGAGGAGATCGGACTTGCGTCTCCCCCCTTACTGCCAGCAGGCAGCGCCGCCGGCATGTGGGACGGGCGAAGAGACCGGGTGCATTTCTTCGAACTGCGCCTCGATTGCCTACCCGAACTGCGGCTCGATAATCGCGAGATCGTCGCCGCGCATCTGGCGTCGCCGGAGGAATTGCCTGGCTTCGCCGTGACAGGCGCGGTCGCTGCGTATCTAGGCAGGGATGTCTGCGGCTAGTCGAGCCGTTTTTCTTTCGTGACCGTTCGAGTCCGCTTGACGCTGCGCGAGGCGCGGGCCTTCCAGGCATCGGAGTTACAGCCCCACGGTTTTTAACGCTTCCTGATTCGCTAGCATGGCATCGATGAGAGCGCGAGCCTTGCGGTCGACGCACGTGAGAGCAACACTTTCCGACTCGTAGGTAGCGGCATCGGCTAAGTCACCGGTGACGTGCTGTTTTCGTGTTCTTCTACGCAACGACCACGTGACGCGATATGTCAGCGCGATTCCATCGGAAAATCGGGCCGCCCGCGGCTCCAAGTGCGCTTCGATGACGAATCCGCGATAACGCCCGACAATGTGATGTTTCATTGATTGACTTCACCGTCTTTCGCCTTCATCGCTCGCCTCTCAATGCACGACGCCAAAGAACAGAATTGCGCCTTCGGCTGGCGTCAGGCCCGCCTTGAAGTAGCCTTCGAGCCGGTCGGCTGTCGCTTCGTCGAGCGTGAAGGGCGGATGGACGTAGCCTACGGCGAATGCATGGTCGTACCAGTCGTTGAGCCACGCGCGCAGTTCGATCACGTCCTGCGGCAGTGTGTTCGAAGCGTCGTCGTACATGAGCGTTTCCCCGGCTTGCTGAACGATCAGGCCGCCATGCGGCCTATCCCCATTTCCGGACGGCGCTGGCCCGGCGGAAACACGTGCCATGCGCCGTCGGCATGGCGAAAGAAGAAGAGTGAAAACGCCCCGGTCGGCAGATCGATTTGAATGCACACCCGGCATGTTCCACCCGAGCGCGATCGGTTCAGCAGACGCACGCGTGCCCCTCGGCCCCCCGTCGGGCCAACGAGTTTTTCGACCTGAGAACGCAGCGATCTGTTGCCCGCCATGATTTTCCCCGCGATGCACGATGATTCGATGCTACGGCGATCGGTGCGTGCGTCCAATCGGCGCCGGCCGGAATGTCGTTTCAGGAATCGCTGGTTTCAGCCGTCAGGACTTCCTGAACGGGAACAGCATGTGGAACGGCATTTAAGGGCCTTTACGCATCTGCGGGGGCTTTCAGCATGAATGGCACTAAGGATTTCCTGACCCGCGAATCAGGAAGTCACACCTGATTTTCCAGCTTGCGCTGAATGCGACACACTTTCTGCTCGTAGATGATGATCCATCGAAACGCAATGTCGAATTGATGCATCATGATCGCCTATCTATCGGAGCGGGAAAACGTCATCGAGCAAATCGACACGATATGCCTGCGACTGTTCGACACCTGGTGCGAGACGCGCAGCGTGACGTCGCTTGCGTATTTGATGCACTGCTGGCCATTGATAGACAGCACGACCAACGCGCTCAGGCGCCTGGGCGAAACCATGCGTGAGTTGCGGCGCAATCACGCGGACCAGATCGACGAGTATGACTTTCGCGCGCTGTGCGAGGTGGCCGACCTCATCGACGAACTGACCTTGCCGCGCACGGTCCGACTGATCGCGGTGGCGGGCGAGGTGCTGAACTAGCAAACGGCAACGCAGGGCAGGCGCGCAATTGCTTACAGGCATGCATGCGGCGGCGGTGAGGCCACGGGGCGCGCTGTTTCATCGGACGTTTGAAACCCGGAGCGGGCGTGATGGACCAGGCGCCGGCATCGAGTGCAGAATAGGACAACCACAACGGCGGCACTCGCGGGGATATATGGCGCTCGACATTTTCGACGCACGGTGGAGCGGGCTCCTGCAACCCGCTGAGCGGTATCTCGAAGGGAACACCGCATCATGAGCCATCTCGCCGCTCCAGTCGCGTATACGGGCACGATTCTGATCGTCGACGATACGCCGGGGAATCTTGGCGTGGTTGTCGACAGTCTCGAGGCGCGCGGCATTCGCGTACTGGTGGCGCTCGACGGTATCGAAGCGTTGGAGCGCGCAGCCTTCTCGCAGCCCGATGTGATCCTGCTGGACGTGAAGATGCCGGGTATCAACGGCTTCGAGACTTGTCGGCGCCTCAAGCGCGACGAGCGCACGCGCGATATCGCCGTCATATTCATGACCTCGCTGATGGACAACGAGGACCGCGTCGAAGGCTTTCTGGTGGGCGGTGTCGATTATGTGACCAAGCCATTGCGCGTCGATGAGATGGTCGCGCGGGTTGGCGTGCACCTCGAGCTGCGGGTGATGCACAAGCAGGTTCTCGCGCAGAACCGGCAACTGCTAGCGGAAGTTGCCGTGCGCAAGGAAACGGAGGCCGCGCTATCGCAAGCGCGCGACGAACTGGAGCGACGTGTCGCATTGCGCACCGAAGAGCTGGCGCGCGCCAACGCCAACTTGCGGGCGCAGATCGATGAGCGGCGGCGCGCGGACGCGCGCCTGCAGGCAAGCGAGGCTCGCTTTCGCGCGATTGTCGAAACGAGTCCGGTGCCGCTGTGCATCACCTCGATGCCGCATGGGCACATCCTGTACACGAACCAGCCGTTGCGCGAACTCTTCGGCATGGACGAAGGCTTGTCCGCCAATATCGCGGATTTCTACGCCGAGCAGGGCGAGCGCGAGCGTCTGATCGAACATCTGCGGACCAAGGGTAGCTTGCGCAACACGGAGGTACAGTTCCGGCGCCAGGACGGTACCCGGTTCTGGGCGATGGCGACGGCGCGCGCCGCGACTTACGACGATTCTCCCGCGATCTATGTGGGCCTGAACGACATTACGGGGCGCAAGCAGATGGAACAGGAACTCGTCGAATCGCGCGAGCAGCAGCGCGAACTGTCCGCGTACATGGAGGCGATTCGCGAGGAGGAGAGAAAGCGCATTGCGATGGAAATTCACGACGAGCTGGGGCAATTGCTGACCGCGCTCAAGATGGACGTGTCTCTGCTCAAAATGCGCATCGCGCACGACGCGGAAGCGACAAAAAAAGCCGACGATATGCGCCAACTGGTCGAAGGCACGATCTCGATGGTGCGCAATGTCGCGAGCCACCTGCGGCCCGCGGCGCTTAACTTCGGCATCGTGTCTGCGCTCGAATGGCTTGTCGACGAGTTCAACCGCCGCAATGCCATTGCGTGTGAATTGCGCATCGAAGGCGGCGAACCCACGCTGTCCGACGCCCACGCGACGGCCCTGTTCCGCATTGCACAGGCTTCGCTGACGAACGTCGCGCGTCATGCCGCCGCCACACGTGTCGAGGTGACGCTGGTTTCGACGGCTGCACAGCTCTTGCTGCAGGTGCGTGACGACGGATGCGGCTTCGATCAGCAAGTGGTGAGTCGCAACTATTCATATGGCCTGCTCGGCATGAACGAGCGCGCGCGGCTGATCGGCGGATCGCTTTCGATCGACAGCTCGCCGGGCGCGGGCACCATGGTTTCGATTCATATTCCGCTCGATGGCGGAGCTCGAACATGATCAGGATACTCATTGCGGACGATCATGCGATAGTCCGTGGCGGACTCAGACAGATCATCGCGACCACGAGCGATATCGTCGTTGCGGGGGAAGCGGCGCAAGGAGCGGAAGTGATCGACAAGCTGCGCTCGTGCGCGCTCGATCTTCTATTGCTCGACATGACGATGCCCGGCATCAGCGGCGTCGCCCTGATCCGCAGGGTACGGGCGGAGCATCCTTCGTTGCCGGTGCTGGTGCTGAGCATTCACGACGAGGCTCAGGTCGCGTCTCGCGCGCTGCGCGCGGGAGCAACGGGATATCTGACCAAGGACAGTGACCCGGAGGTGCTGCTCGCGGCAATCCGCAAGCTCGCGGACGGCGGCCGTTTCATCGATCCGAAGCTCGTCGATGCGATGGTGTTCGATACACAGCGCGGCGACGTGCCGCCGCATGAAGTACTGTCGGACCGCGAATTCCAGGTCCTGCAGATGCTCGCGGCGGGCAGGAGCATCAATGAAATTGCCCAGGCGTGTGCCCTCAGCGCGAAAACGATCAGTACACACAAGATGCGGCTGATGCAGAAACTCGGGCTTTCCAACAACGCCGAGGTGATCCGGTACGCGATCCGGCACGGAATGATCGTCGAGTAGTCAACGAAGGATGATGCGGTTCACGTTCTGAGGCGCGAATCACCGCAGTAGCCTCCTTTCCAGATATTGCTCGACGAAGCTGAGGATCGCCTTGGACCGGTAAGCCTTCGCCAACCGGCAAAGGTGATCTGCGAAGGGTCGATAGCGCTCGTCGAGCTCGCTCAAGTGTTGGGCGTGTTGCACGATGGCACGCATGTCGCCGAGTCGCGCCAGGTAGTGCAGCGCTTCGATCTCCCCCTGCGGCGGTGCGATCAAGGGCCCGGTAAAACGAGCGGCAGCGAGTACAGCCGTTTGGCCCGCCCCAGTGACTTGCGCCTTGGTAGCTTCGTCGATCCACTCGACATTCAGGAGCGACGCGACATGGGACAATAGCCGGCCGAAATCGATCGGTTTGGCAAGAAAAGCGTTTGCGCCGGCCGCGAGACTTTGCGCCGCATCGGTCCCCGAGGCGCTCGCGGAGACTGCGACGATGGGCAGATCCCGGAACTCGGGCATCTGGCGCAGGCGACGCGTGGCTTCGAGCCCGTCCATGCCGGGCATGACCACATCCATCAGGACAAGCGCAGGATGCAGGGAGCGGGTTTTCTCCAGAGCTTCGGATCCGTTGCCAGCCTCCGCCATGTCGAATCCGAGCGGCCTCAGCATATCGACCATCACGGCACGGTTCTCCGCCACGTCATCCGCGACCAGGATAGCCTTGCGCGGCCCCTTGTAGCCGCTCACGATCCGTCCGGACGCGGCGACAGCCGCCGGGGGCGCCACCACCTGGACATCCAGTTCGATCGAGAAGACGCTGCCCATATCGCGACGACTCTCGATATGGATGTCGCCGCCCATCAGGCGTACGAGTTGTCGGCTGATGGCGAGCCCGAGCCCCGTGCCGCCAAAGCGGTGCCGGTTGTCGCTCACTTGCTCGAAAGGCCTGAAGATTTCCTCCTGGCGCCCTTCATCTATCCCAATGCCGGTGTCCTGCACTTTGAAACATAGACGCGCGGGCGGCGTAAAAGCGACGCTCAGATGCACGCTCCCCTGCTCGGTAAATCTGATCGCATTGGAAAGCAGGTTGAGCAGCGCCTGACGCAGCCGTATTTCGTCCACCCGGACCGCCGCGGGTAGATCGGGCGGCATCTCGCAATCGAAGGCCAGGCCCTTTTCCGTTGCCTTGACCCGAATCGTCTCGGCAACAAAATAGACGAACTGTTCGAGCGGAACGTCGGAAAGATTGAGTTCCATTCGTCCAGCTTCGATCTTGGCTATATCCAGGATGTCGTCGATGAGCATCAGCAGGTGTTCGCCGCTGCGCTGGATGACCGATAGTCCGTCGATCTGGCGTTGATCGAGAGTCGTGTCGCGTGTGAGGATCTGCGCGTATCCAAGAATCGCGTTCAGCGGCGTACGCAGTTCGTGGCTCATGTGCGCGAGAAAATCGCTTTTTGCCTGGTTGGCCGTATCTGCATGTTCCTTGGCCACGGCGAGTTCCGCCGTCCGTTCGCGGATCATGTCTTCGAGGTGCTCGCGATAGCGCCGCAATTCCTCTTCGGATTGCTTGTGCTCCGTGATGTCGCGTGAGATGCCGAGCAGGAACTGCGGCACGCCGCGCACATCGGCGATCGGGATCTTCATGGTGTGCAGCAGGCGCACTCCATGTCGCGTATGAACCGGCTCTTCCTGTATGTCGATCATGTGATGCGACTTCAGCACGGCCCGGTCCTTGAGCGCGAAGAATTCAGCCTCCTCCGCGGGAAACAGATCGTGGACGGACCGGCCGAGGAGCTCCTCGCGCCGGTAGCCGAGAAGTTGCTCCGCCGCCTTGTTGCAGCGCACGAAGCGCAAGGTCGCGGCCTCCTTGACGAAGATCGTGTCCGGGATATTTTCGATGATGCTGTTAAGAAAGTTCTCGCTTTCCCGGACGGCGTCTTCGGCGTGCTGACGTTCGGCGATCTCGGCCGCCTGACCCGCAAGCGCCGTACTGAGTTCGGCCGTGCGCTGCGCGACGCGCGCCTCGAGTCCGGCGTTGAGCTCCTTCAACGCATCCTCGGCCTGGCGGCGCCGGCGCCGGTCTTCAAGGAACTGCTCGACTGCGCGCGCCATATCGGCAATCTCGTCGCCGCCATGCACAGGGACTCCGGCTTGCGTGCTCCCGGCATCGCCGTGCCGCAGAAAGTGACTGACGCGGCGCAGGCGCGCCACGACATGGCGCCCGAGGAATTCGCGGGCGATTAGCCAGGTGAGCAGCAGGCTCACCGCGACTCCACCCGCCACCCATTTGCGTGTGCGATCTGCGCGAACGGCCAGATCCTGGACTGCTTCGCGGTAGTCGCGCGTCAATAAATCGGACTGCCGTTGCGCCGCGACGGCCAGAGCCTCGGCCGCGCCGCGCAGGTCCTTGTCGAGGCTGGTCAGCGAGACGCCCGGCCGCTGCCCATCCGCCGGCGCACCCCGGGTGCCGAGCGCAGTCTCGCGCACCTGCGCCTCGATGTTGACGATGTTGCGAAAGCGTTGGCTCGACCGGTAAAGCGTCAGCGCGTCGACCCCAGGGTCGTCGCTTGCGCTCGCGGAGGCCAGGCGGTCAACCAGGCGGTCGAAGGATGCCAGCTGTTCGAGCACATGCCGATGGGTCTCGCGCACGGCATCGATCGTATCGTCGCGAGACAACTGCAACGCGAGGCGTTCGATCGTCAGCGTGCGCTGTACCAGATCCTGCGCATCCGCGAGGCGCGTGAGCCGCTCTTCGGCCAGCTGGCGGATCGAGTGGGCCGAACCGGTCAACGAGTAAATCGTCGTGGCTCCGACGACCACCACCAGCGCGGCCAGGCACGAAACAACGAGCGCAAATTGAGCGGTGAGCGATTGTGGGAAAGGCAGTTTCACGGTCGTTGCCAGATCTGACGATAGATGTCGCGATAGCCGTTGTCAGGGTCGTAGAGTAGACGATCGCCGCCGTCCGCGGCGACATTGTCCGCCGTCACGAGATGCACCGGAGTCACATAACCCGTGACGCCAACGCCCGCGAAAAGTCGGTTCATTTCGTCGACCAGTTGCCAGCCGTGCAGATTCAGGGGTTCGGCCACGGTGCCGGTCTGGAACGTGCCGGTGCGGATGCGCAGGAAGGCGGACTCGCTGCCGTCGCCAGCCGACAGCATGATCATCGCAGCGTTCGGCATTCCCGCCTGGGTCAACACCGGGGCGGCGTAGTCAAAGTAGATGTCGTTGATCGCCAGCGCACAGGTCCAGCGCGGGCCGTAACGCGCGAGCAGGGCGCGTGTCGTCCCCGGCACCAGTTCCCGGCTGCGCGAAATCGCCACGTCGCGCACTTCAAGGAGGGTACAGCCACTGCACGCGCGAACGACGGCAGCCATTGCCTGCGCCTTGTCCCGTGCAATCTGGAAATCGGTATCCGTGAAGATGACGACGCCCGCATGCCCGCCGGCCTGCAGGATGGCCGCGAGCGCGGTCACGCGCGCGACCTCGCGCGGATCCGTCGACACGTTCATCGCGACGGGCGTGCCCGGCACCGGTCCGGCCGGGGCCGCGACATGCCAGCCGACGATCGGGATGCTGTTCTCGGCAAACGGCCGCAGTGCGGGGAGCAGCGCGCGCGCGTCGCCGCCGGCGAGGATCAGACCGTCGGGGCGGCTTGCCAGCGCATCCGCGAGCATCTTCAGACGCAGGTCGGCCGCACCCGCGGAATCGAAGATCCTCACGCGCCAGCCGATCACCTTGGCCGCCTCCAGCACACCATCGACCACACCGAGGATGCCGCCGTTGCGCAAATCCTCGGCGACGACCGCGATGTGTTTTCCAGATTGCGCAGGTGGCCCCTTGCGTGGCCCGTTCCAGGGTGTAGCGGGTCGCGAAGCGGCGTCGACCACTCGCCTGGCCAGGGCCAGGAAGTCCGTCGCGGCGACCGGGGCTCCGGGCGCAGGGCCAGGCAATAAATCCTGCGCCGCGGCGGCCGGCAGCACACACGCGCAAGCCAATGCCAGAAGGAAGCCCCTCATGCTGTTCCCCCCATGGGCTCCGTCGAGGTCGATTGGGGTTGCCCAAAGCCGCTCGCGGATGACCTTTTTAGCAGGATATTACAACCCGATTCCCGCGTGTCATCGGTCATGCGCTGGCGCAGATTGGATCAAGCGTGGTCGGCACTCAACTGCAATGGTCTGGTGGTCAGTGTTCGCCACGATTGCGCGATCAACCGTTCATCGATCGCATGCCATAGATTTTCTCGACTGCAAGCAGGTACGACGTCAGGTGTTACATCATCTCGGGTTGCGCCAGCCGGGTGCCATCGCTAAAGCGCGTCAATCGATATGGCTGTGTCTCGATCCCTGTCGCGTCGTCCGTCACGATGCGGCTAACCAGCATGCCGGCTCCCGGTCCCAGCCCGAATCCATGACCGCTGAACCCCGAAGCGATCACAAGGCCCGGCTTGCTCTCCACGCGTGACATCACCGGCACCAGATCGGGCATCGTGTCGATCGCGCCTGCCCACGCATGGGCGATACGCAATCCAGACAGTTCCGGAAAGACCGTCGCAACGTTTTGTAGTGCACGTGTGTGCCACTCGGCATCGGGCGCAGGATTGAGAACCCGCGTCACCTCGAACGGAGAGATGTCGTCGTTGCGCCAGTCCGCGCTTCCTTCGGGGCCGCCGAAGAAAGGTTGCGCGAGCCGGAATTTGAGCTTCTTGTTGAGTTTGCTGCGGAACATCTGGCGAAACTTGACCGCGTGCCGCAGGTTCTGTGGCGCGATCTCCATGCGTCCATAGCCCGGTACCGCGATCGTGTAGCCGCCGTCCAGCCGCCGCATCGCGAAGTTCGGGCCGGAGAAGCACCCGTCTATCACGGCCGGCGCTTCCGCCGTGCGCAGCGCGGTGCCGATCACATTGACCGCCGGCAGATCGATCCCATGGTGCCGGCAGAACAGGGCGCTCCACGCGCCGCCGGCCAGCACGACGCTGCTCGCGCCAATCCGGCCGCGCTCGGTCCATACGCCGGAGATTCGACCCGCGCTGCTGTCGAGTCCGCGAACCGCACAGGTCTGATGCACGCGCGCGCCGAGTCGTTGCGCGCCTCTTGCGATGGCGGCCGCTGCTCGCGACGGCTCCGCGCGTCCATCGGAATGCGACCACACGCCGCCCGCCCACTTCGCCCGACTATGCGGAACGCGCGCAGCCAGTTCTCGAGCCGACAGCAGCTGACTGTCGAAGCCGAGCGCGCGCGCCTTGCCGAGCCATGTTTCCCACTGGGCGACGTCGGCAGACTGCTCGCTTCCGTACAGAATGCCGCTGCGCCGAAAACCGATGTCCTCGCCGAGTTCGTCGCTCAACTCGCCCCAACGCTTCAGGCTCTGCATCGCGAGCGGCAACTCGTAAAGGTCGCGGTTCTGCTGACGCACCCAACCCCAGTTGCGCCCCGACTGCTCCGCGCCAATGATGCCTTTTTCGAGCAGTACGACCGATACGCCGCGCCGTGCCAGCGCGTAAGCCGTGCTGACGCCGATAATGCCGCCGCCGATCACGGCTACGTCGCAGCGATCGGGGAACCCCTCGCTATTCGGGACTTCGTCGATTCTTAGCATATTTGAGCAACCATGATTGACATGAGCAGCGGGATACCGGGTGCGTACGCCGTCAGAAGATCACATAGATCTTGCGCAGCGTTTCATCGATGTTCCAGAGTCCTTCCGTGTTGGCTTGGAAAAATAGCGTATCGCCGGCGGCGAAGCGGACCGTGTCTTCTCCGTCGGGCGTGAAGGTGCCACTGCCCTTGATGAAATGCATCACCTCCGCCTGCTTGACGGAGCGCCGATAGGTGCCGGGCGAGCACTCGAACACGCCGGTATCGATTGCTTCGTGACCGGGAATGACGTACTGGCGTCCCGATACGCGCGACGGTTCGGTACCGGGCAGGCCCGCGGTTCCCCAATCCTCCAGTGCGGAGACTTCCGCGGCTTGCCTGATCTGCTGAACTTTCATTGCGCTGTTTCCTGTTGTCGTGAGCGGAGGTCGATACGTCGCTCGATCCGGCCTAGCCGGACCACGGTGACACCGGCGCGCAACTGGCGCAGCGAGGGCATCACGAGCATGCAGTCATCGTACGGGGTCGAGACTGGCTGACCGTCGGACCATGCGATCACGGTGCCGGCATTGTCGAACGTCTCGAGGCCGGTGTAAGGGCCCGCGAAACGGAAATCCATGCTCTTTGCGACGACCGGTTCGGTCACGCGCACGATGCGCATTTCGTCGGGCAACGGCGCGATCCAGCCGGGCGGCAGGTCGGCTGCGTCGACGATGCCCGACAGCAACAGAAAGCGCGCGGTGCAGTCGCGCGCAACCGTCACCGCGCTGGCTTCCCAGTGCTGGCCGCATTCGATCAACAGGGCATTCTTCGGACTCGTGTCGTCGCCGAACCCCTCGTAGTCGCGCATCCGGCGGCCTTCGGGATGGCCTTCGTCCTGAATCACGGTGGCGGGCGTGCCGAGTCGCTCGGCCAGGTCGGCTCCCTTGCGCAGCGGCCCTGCGACGATCAGCGGCGCGCTTTTTTCATGCATCGAATGCAGGTCGAGCAGCAGATCCACTGTGTCGATCACCGGCCGCATCGCGCGCGCACGATCGAGTTCCGACGAGCGGGTCGCCAGATCGTCGAGCTTCGCGGCGGTCCAGACGCGGTTGAAGTCCTGATCGACGAAACGCGCTTTGTCTGGTGTCGCGGGATCGAACCGCGCATACGCGGCGACGTTCGCGAACGACAGCGTGAGCTTGCCGCGGCGCGGGCGCAGGCCGCTGCGCAACAACGCGTCGACGGTGATCGCGCCGCACACTTCGTTGCCATGCGTGAGCGCATTGATCATCACGTGCGGCCCGGCTTGGCCGGAGTCGAACGAGTGGACGTATGCAATGCCGGTATTGCCGTCGGCGTGCGCCGAGAGGTCCGGAAATTCGACTTCGATTGGATAGGCTTCCATGTTTACTCCAGACCTCCCTGACACAGATACTTGATCGACAGATAGTCATCGAGACCATACTTCGATCCTTCGCGACCGTAGCCGGATTCCTTCACACCGCCGAACGGCGCTGCTTCTGAAGCGAGCGCGCCTTCGTTGATACCGACGATGCCAGCTTCCAGCGCGCGCGAGACACGCTCGATACGGCGCATGTTCTCGCTATAGAAGTACGAGGCGAGCCCGAACGGCGTGTCGTTGGCGGCCTGAACCGCTTCCTGCTCGCTGTCGAATGGGAACAGCGGCACGACCGGGCCGAAGGTTTCCTCGCCGCACAACACCATCGACGACGTGGCGTTACCCAGCACCGTGGGCGCGTAGTAGTGCGGTCCCAACTCGGTGAGCCGTCGTCCGCCCGTCAGCACGAGCGCGCCGTGCTCGAGCGCGTCCTCGACATGACGAGCGATCTTGTCCACAGCGCGTTCATTGATCATGGGCCCGATCTGCGAGGCGGGGTCGCTGGCGGGTCCGACCCGCAGTTCGGCCACTTTCGCGCACAGCTGCGCGGAGAAACGTTCGTATACGCCGCGCTGCACGAAGACGCGGTTCGGACACACGCAGGTCTGCCCGCCGTTGCGGAATTTCGCCGCCAGCAGGCCATTGACCGCGGCATCGAGGTCGGCGTCGTCGAATACGATGAACGGCGCATTGCCGCCGAGTTCCAGCGAGAGCTTCTTCAGCGTGCCCGCCGATTCGCGCGCGAGATGCTTGCCGACGGGCGTCGATCCGGTGAACGTGATCTTGCGGACACGGCTGTCGGCGAGCCAGTCGCCGACCGTCTCGGCCGCCGCAGCACGCGAAGCCGAGATCAGGTTGAGCACGCCGTTCGGCACGCCCGCCTCGTGCGCCAGCATCACCAGTGCGATCGCGGTGAGCGGCGTGTCTTCCGCGGGTTTCGCGACCACCGTGCAGCCCGCCGCGAGCGCGGGTGCGATCTTGCGCGCGATCATCGCAAGCGGAAAATTCCAGGGCGTGATGGCCGCGACGACCCCGATCGGTTCCTTGACCGCGCTCATCCGTTTGCCGCGCTGCTGCTGCGGAATCAGGTCGCCGTAGATGCGGGTGGCTTCGTCGGCGAACCACGCGACGTACGACGCGCCATAGTTCACCTCGGCGCGTCCTTCGGCGAGCGGCTTGCCTTGTTCGAGTGAGATCAACGCACCGAGGGCGTCGCGATTCGCGACGATCAACGCGTGCCAGCGGTGCAGTACCGCCGCGCGTTCGCTGGCCAGCCTCGCGCGCCACGCGGGCAGCGCTTTAGCGGCGGCGTCCGTGGCCGCTCGTGCGTCGCTGGGGCCGCTGTCGGCAACTTTCGCGATCAGCTTGCCGGTCGCCGGATCAGTGACCGCGAAACGCCGACCGCTCGCGGCGGCGACCCACTCGCCGTTGATGAAGTTCTCCGTGCGGATCAGCGCGCGGGCCTGTTGTTCGAGATTCGTGCTCATATGAGGTCTCCGTGCCGGTTGGCATGCGATGGCAGAGCGCCCGACGCGCGCCGGGCAGTCAGTGCTGCCTGCTCTGTGAGTGATCAGGACGGGTTGGCGACCTGAGCCGCGATCGCCGCACCGACCTCCGTGGTCGATGCACTGCCGCCCAGGTCGCCCGTGCGTGGGCCTTCCTTCAGCACCCGCGTGATCGCGGCGACGATGGTGTCGTGCGCATCGCGCTCGACACCCGCGCCGTTGCCGAGAAAGTCGAGCATCATCGCGGCCGACCAGATCATCGCGACCGGATTGGCAATGCCCTTGCCGGCGATGTCGGGCGCCGAGCCATGCACCGGCTCGAACAGCGACGGAAAGCGCCGATCAGGATTCAGGTTGCCCGACGGCGCGATGCCGATCGTCCCCGTGCACGCCGGCCCGAGATCGGAAAGGATGTCGCCGAACAGGTTCGACGCGACCACCACGTCGAAGCGATCCGGGTTCAGCACGAAGCGCGCGCACAGGATGTCGATGTGCTGACGGTCCATCTTCACATCCGGGTAGCGGGCGGCCATTTCATCGGCGCGGGCGTCCCACCAGGGCATGCTGATCGCGATACCGTTGCTCTTCGTTGCAACCGTGAGTTTTTTCGCTCGACGCTGTGCAAGGTCGAACGCGAACTTCATCACGCGCTCGGTGCCGTGGCGCGTGAAGATCGACTGCTGCATCACGACTTCGCGCTCGGTGCCTTCGAACATCGTGCCGCCCACCGACGAATACTCGCCTTCGGTGTTTTCGCGCACGATCATGAAGTCGATATCGCCCGGCTTGCGGTTAGCGAGCGGACAGGGCACGCCTTCGAACAGCCGCGCGGGGCGCAGGTTCACGTACTGGTCGAATTCACGGCGGAACTTCAGGAGCGAGCCCCACAGCGAAATATGGTCGGGCACCTTGTCGGGCCAGCCGACCGCGCCGAACAGAATCGCATCGCAGTCCCGCAGTTGCGCCTTCCAGTTGTCGGGCATCATCTGGCCGTGTTGCGCGTAGTAGTCGCACGACGCCCATTCGATATGGCGGTAGTCGATGCCGATGTCGAAGCGTTTGCACGCGGCGTCCAGCACGCGCAGGCCTTCGGGCATCACTTCGGTGCCGATGCCGTCGCCGGGAATCACGGCAATGCGGTATTTGCGGGTCATACGTATCTCTCCTTGCCGTGATCGCGCGCCGTCTGCTGACGCCGCGCGGGTGGCGAAATGGGGTTGCGTTCGGGGGTCGGGCCGCGCATGGGTATCAGTAGCCGCGCGTCCGGTCGATCAAGCCGATCATCCGCACGCCGCTGCGATAGCGGCGCAGGTTTTCCAGTATCGCATCGACGGCCGATTCGGGCCGCGTCGCGCTCGCGATATGCGGCGTGATGCGCACGCGCGGTTGCGCCCAAAGCGGATGATCGGCGGGCAACGGCTCCGGGTCGGTGACATCGAGCACCGCGCTGTGAATCTGCCCGCGTTCCAGCGCGTCGAGCAGATCGGCGCTGACGAGTTGCGGTCCGCGGCCGACGTGAACCAGCGACGCGCCTCGCGGCAGCATGTGGAATACCCGCCGGCAGAGCAGGCCGCGCGTCGCGTCCGTGAGCGGCAGCAAACAGATCAGGATGTCGGCACGGGCAAGCAACTCGTCGAGCCCGGCCTCGCCCGCATAGCAGTCGATCCCTTCGAGCTCATGCTTCGAGCGGCTCCAGCCCGCGCAGGCGAAGCCGAACAACCGCAAACGCTCCAGTACCGCGCGGCCAAGCATGCCGAGGCCGAGCACGCCGATTCGACGCGACGCGGCGGCGCGCAACGGCATCGGCTGCCATACGCGCGCCCGCTGCTGCAACCCGTAATCGAACAGATCGCGGTGAATCGCCAGAACCGCCTCGGTGACATATTCGACCATGCCTTCGACGATGCCCGGCTCGAGCATCCGCACCACCGGCAGATGCGCCGGTATCTGCGACAGATCCAGTTGATCGACTCCCGCGCCGACCGAAAACACCACTTCGAGATTCGGCAGCGTGAGCGCGAGGTCTCCCGGTTGCCACGCGACCAGATAGCGCACGGCCGTGGGATCGCCGATGTCCGGCCACACCCGGAACGGCACGTCGGGCGCCAGCTGCGCGAAGCGCTCGGCCCATAGCGCTCCACGCGCCGGATCGGCTTTGTAGAGGACGGTCATTGGCGGTTACGCCATCGCCTGATTGATGATGCCGAACGCGCGCCAGTTCGGGTCCGGGGCCACCTCGCGCGCGTCGGCGGGCGCGTTGCGCACCATCTTTTCGACCGAGTCGACGCGCGGCATGCCGACATGGGTCAACCAGTCGTTGATGCCGGCGTCGTCCGGCACGTCGATCCGCACGAAGTCGCCGGCGTGCTGCGCGAGCCAGTACGAAATCAGTGCGCGGGCACGCAGATCGTCGGCCCCATGCAGCGCGACCACCGGTCCAACCGAGTAGCCGCGTCCGAACGGACGGAACAGCGAGAAACCGACCACTTCGCCGTCACGTTCGAGAACCACGGCTTGCGCGAACTCGAGCAGCGCCGGTATCGTCGCGCTGCGGTCGAAGCCGCTCGCGCGCGACGCGAGTTCGATCAGCTTCGGCGTGTCGTCCGGCCTCGCGGCACGCAACTGTTCGCCGGGCGGCGGCGCGACAGCGGCCACGCTGCCGAGCGTGCCCTGATGCTGGGTGAGTCCGCCGCAGCTGACGAAGCCGAGCTTTTCGTAAAGCGGCTTGCCCGCGACCGTTGCGTGCAGGAAGGTCACGCGGTTGCCGAGTTCTTCGAGCACCAGTTCCATCAGCTTGCGGCCAATGCCACGGCCCTGTTCGTCCGGCGAGACGATCACAAGGCCGAGCGTGCCGCGGTCCGCGCCGAATTTCCAGCAGAGCGCGGTGCCGATCACGGCGCCATTGTCCTCGGCGACGAAGCCGGTGCCGGCGTCGTACATGAAGCGCCAGTCATCGGCGCGGTGCGGCCAGCGCACCGCAACCGAGAGGCCGTGCGCGGCGGCGATGTCATCGGAAGTGAAGCGGCGATAGGTCAGTGATTTCTTCACGGTTGATTCGGACACTGCAAACTCCTGCTGGCGGCATGATCAGCCTAGACTGTGGCATTCCCAGTGCCTGCTTCATAGGACGATCTTTTTGTTATTCGGGCCGGTGCGTGGTCGGGTCTGGTTCACGGCGGCAGCGACGCGCAACGCAATTGCACTGGTATTTTTGGCGTTCACCCCGCGGGTGCTATATTCAATATAATGCTTAACAATTGAACGGACGTTCATTGTAACGAAGCGGCTGGCGCTTCATCGGATGCGACCGTCCGCGCCCCAGCACAACAACCGCACCGGCGGCACATAGGCAGCCGGGCGCACCGTCATCAACGGGAAACACATGCAGCGAACAGAGCTCAGCAGGAAGCGCGCGGCCGACCCGGGTCACGGCAACGTCGGCGCTCGTCTGCGCGCGCTGCGCGTCGCGCAGGGTCTGTCGATCAACGAACTGGCGATGCGCGCGGGCGTGTCGGTCGGCACCGTCAGTCAGGTCGAGCGCAACAAGGCCAATCCGTCGGTGCGTATTCTCGAGCGCCTGCGCCTGGCGTTGGAAGTTCCGCTGACCACGCTCCTCGAAGAAGACGACGCGGTCTCGGACCCGGTCACCGGCGATTTCGTGCGCAAGGCGGCCGAGCGGCCGCTGTTCGAAGTCGGCAAGAACGGCATGCAGAAAGAATTGCTGTCGCCGCATGGCGATCACGATTTACAGATGATGATCATCATGCTGCCGGCCGGCTCCGGTTCCGAAGAAGTGCTGGTGGGCATCGGCGAGAAGGCGGGCCTGGTGCTGGAAGGCACGGTCGTGCTGAATGTCGGCGACCGGCGCTCCGAACTGCGCGCGGGAGACAGCTTCCAGTTCAAGAGCACGGTGCCGCATAGCGTGCGTAACGAAAGCAGGAAGACTGCTCGTTTGCTGTGGATCATGAACACGCAGCCGCCCGTCATTCATCTTTGATCTGTTTGTTGTACGGGAGCCGCATGTCGTGCGGCATGCGGCGCTGTCCTCCCTCTCTTTTCCTCGCTCGCTCTGACGCATCGCGTCCGGTTCGCACGGACGGCGGCTGACGTCAACGCCTTTCTTTCTCTCATTCACTTTTCGGTTTTGCGTTGCACGACGGAACGGGCGTGTCGCGTAGCCTCGCTCGTGCGCGCCCCAGCCGTGCGGGCTTGCGGCCCGTGCCTACCAGTGCGGCGGTGCGTTCTCCGAGGCAGGCAATGTATCGCAGCGCACAACGAACTTTTCACAAAGTTTATTTTTGACCACTAGTATTTCATTTCGTGTTCATTAAAATGAACTTCATCCGATGTTCGTTCATTCGGCGGTCGAGATGGCGAACAGCAGTACCGAGTGGTGCCAGCCTCATCAGTGCGTAAGCGCACGCTGCGCCACACACTTGAACCTACTGATCAAGCCGGACATGTCCACTCCGTCACTCGATTTCGATCCTTCAGCCGTGCCGTTGCCGCAGGGGCATTTCATTGGCGGTGCGTACTATTCGGCGGGCGAAGCGCAGATCGCCGTTCACCGGCCGTCGGACGGCGCGCTGCTTGGCCATGTGCCGGACGCGTCGGACGCCACCGTCGATCACGCAGTCGGCAATGCGCTAGCGGCATGGAAGACGAGCGGCTGGGGCACCCGCTCTCCGCGCGAGCGCGCGAAGGTGCTGAGCCGCTGGGCCGATCTGATCGATCGCGATGCGGTGAGCCTCGCCCAACTCGAAACGGTCAGCTCGACGCGTCCGGTGACGGAAAGCTATACATCAGATGTGCCGTTCACCGCGGAGGCGATCCGCTTCTTCGCGGAGCTGGCCGACAAGCTCGGTGGCGATATCGCGGCCACTCGCCGCGACAGTCTCGGTTTTGTTGCATCGGAGCCGTACGGTGTGGTCGGTGCGATTACACCGTGGAATTTTCCGCTGTCGATGTGTTCATGGAAGTGCGGTCCCGCGCTCGCGGCGGGCAACGCGGTCGTGATGAAACCGTCGGAAATGACGCCGTTCTCGACGCTGCGTCTCGCGGAACTCGCCATCGAAGCCGGCATTCCGCCCGGCATCTTCAACGTGGTGAATGGCCGTGGAGCGACGGCGGGCGCCGCGCTGACGCGTCACCCAGGCATCTCGAAGATGAGCTTCACCGGTTCGACCCGCACGGGCGCCGCGATCATGAGCGACGCCGCGATGCATGGCACCAAGCCCGTCACGCTGGAACTCGGCGGCAAGAGCCCGCAACTGGTGTTCGAACATGTGCGGGACCTCGAGCATACGGCGCGCTGTGTCGCCCGCGGCTTTACGGCCAACGGCGGCCAGGCCTGCGTGGCCGGCACGCGGCTGATCGTGCAAGAGCGCATTGCCGAGCCGCTGATCGCCGCCATTCAACGGCAACTGCAGCCGATCGAGCCCGGTCCGCTGTGGGACAACCGCACCGCTTATTCGCCGATCATCAATGCCGCCCAGGCGCGACGCATCGAAGCGCTGATCGGGCAGAGCCGCGAGAGCGGCGCGGAACTGATCTTCGGCGGCGGCTTTTTCGAAGGCACCGACGATGGCTATTTCCATCGCCCGACGCTGCTCGCCAATGTGACTTCAGAGACGCCCGCCGTGCGCGAGGAGCTGTTCGGCCCCGTGTTGACGATACAGACATTCAAAGACGAGGAAGAGGGCATCGCGCTCGCCGCGCATCCGATTTACGGTCTCGCGGCGGGGGTCCATAGCAGCGACATCGGTCAGGCGCTGCGGGCGATGCGCCGCATCGCCGCGGGCACCATCTGGATCAACCGTTACGGCCGCAGCGGCGACATGATCATTCCGACGGGCGGCTTCGGCCAGTCCGGTATCGGCAAGGATCTCGGCCGCGAAGCGATGGCGGCGAGCATGCGGCACAAGAGTGTGCTGATCGATTTCGAAACGCTGTGAAGCACGGCTTACACCGGATATACGCAAGCATCAACCGCACTGATTCAACCCGAAACTGAACCCCGAGCCTGCAACCAGGTTCGCCACGACGACAGGATGTTGACCATGATCGATTTCGAGCCGAAGTACATCACTTTCGACTGCTATGGCACGCTGACCAACTTCCAGATGGGCCAGACCGCGCGCGAGCTGTACGGCGACAAGCTGGGCAAGGCGAAGATGGATGAGTTTGTCGAGTTCTTCCGTGGCTACCGCCTCGACGAAGTGCTGGGTGCATGGAAGCCCTATCGCGACGTGGTCGTGAACTCGGTGCGCCGCACCTGCGAACGCACCGGCGTGCCGTTCGACGAAGCGACCGCACTGAAGATCTACGAGGCCGTGCCGAGCTGGGGCCCGCACGCGGACGTGCCGGAAGGGCTGTCGCGACTGGCCTCGAAGTACAAGCTCGTGATCCTGTCGAATGCGTCGGACGACCAGATCCACAGCAACGTCGACAAGCTCGGCGCGCCGTTCCACAAGGTCTACACCGCCCAGCAGGCACAGGCGTACAAGCCGCTGCAGAAAGCCTTCGAGTACATGTTCTCGCAACTGGACTGCAATCCGGAAGACGTGCTGCATGTGTCGTCGAGCTTCCGCTATGACCTGATGACCGCGTACGACATGGGCATCAAACACAAGGCGTTCGTCAATCGCAGTCACGAGCCGCTGAACCCGTATTACGGCGTCAACGAAGTGTCGGGCATTCCGCAACTGGCATCGCTGCTCGGCCTCTGATTCGCACGTCGGGCCTTCTCACGACATCGCTTCGCGCGCGCCGCTGAAAGCGGCGCAACCAACCGACAGGAACGCATCAACGATGAAGCTCGACTCCTACTGGCTCGACACTGCGCCACGCTTTACCGGCGGCGCCCAGGGTCCGCTACCGCAGCGGGTGGACGTTGCGGTGGTCGGCGGCGGCTTCACCGGGCTGTCGGCTGCGTTGGAGCTGGCCAAACGTGGCATGTCGGTGATCGTGTTCGAGGCGGGTCGACTCGCGGCGCAGGCATCGGGCCGTAACGGCGGCCATTGCAATACGGGCGTCGCGCAGGACTACGCCGCGTTGTCCGCGCGCATCGGCAGCGAACGCGCGTCGGAGTTCTACCGCGCGTATGCCGGCGCCGTCGAAACGGTGAAAACGATCATCGGGGAGGAGCGGATCGATTGCGATCTGCGCCACTCCGGGAAGATCAAACTGGCCGCGAAACCGCAGCATTTCGCGTCGCTCGCGAAGTCGTACGAGGTGTTGCGGCGCGAAGTCGATCCCGATGTCGAACTGGTGCCGCCCGAGCAGATTCGCAACGAGATCGGGTCGGACAGCTTTTTCGGCGGCCTCGTGCAACGCAACGGCATGCAGATGCACATGGGCAAATTCGGCGTGGGTCTGGGCACGGCAGCGGCGCGGCGTGGGGCGCAGATCTACGAGAACACGCCGGTGACGAACCTCGAGCCGCGCGGCGGCAACGCGTTCGACGTGCAGTGTCCGCTCGGGACGGTACGTGCAGAGCGCGTGCTGATTGCCACCGGCGCGTCGCAGGTCGGTCCGCTGCAATGGTTCCGGCGCCGCATCGCGCCCGTCGGCAGCTTCATCGTCGCAACCGAGCCGCTTGGCAAGGCGCGCCTCGATGCGGTGTTGCCGACGCGCCGCTCGTATGTGACGACGCTGAACATCGGCAACTATTTTCGTGCGACGCCGGACGAGCGTCTGCTGTTCGGCGGCCGCGCGCGCTTCGCGATGTCGAATCCGCGTTCGGACGAGAAAAGCGGGCGGATTCTGCGTGATGGGCTCGCACGCTATTTCCCGCAACTGGCCGACGTGCGCATCGATTATTGCTGGGGCGGTCTCGTCGACATGACGGCCGACCGGCTGCCGCGCGCGGGCCAGCATGAGGGACTGTTCTATTCAATGGGCTACAGCGGCCACGGTGTGCAGATGTCGGTGCACATGGGCCGTCTGATGGCCGACGTGATGTTCGGCGCCGCCTCGCGCAATCCGTGGCGAACGCTCGAATGGCCCGCGATTCCAGGACATTTTGGACGCGCGTGGTTTCTGCCGCTCGTCGGCGCGTATTACAGGTTGCAGGATGTACTGCATTGAATGGATCGACTGATCGCTACCGTTAGATGGTCGGGCAGCGCGTAGATTGAAAATCACTATTCCCAGAGGAAATCCCCATGTTGCGTTTCATGTTCCAGCCTGCAGCCGCCGTCCGCTTCAACACTGTGCAGCGCTTTGCCGCCGGCGCCGGCCTCGCGATGACGATGATGTTCGGCGCCGCCCACGCTGCCGAAACAGCGACGCTCACCGCGGGCTCGCCGCCGTCGAGCGCGCCGACCACGTTCATGAACGTGAAGACGCAGCAGATCGAAGGCCTGATGCCGGATGTCGTCAAGGAGATCGGCAAGCGCGAAAACTTTAACGTCTCGTACGACGCGGTGCCGTTCTCGGCGCTGATCCAGTCGGTGGTATCGGGCAAGATCGACATCATCGTTGCCGGCATGACGCCGACGCCGAAGCGCGCCGAAGTGGTCGATTTCTCGCAGCCGGTGACGGCGTTTGGCGAAGGCATCATCGTGAAGGACACGAACAAGGCGGTCTATCACTCGGTGCAGGACCTGAAGGGCATGACGATCGGGGCGCCGACCGGTACCGACTACGGCGATCAGTTGAAGAAACTCGGCATCTTCACCGAAGTGAAGATGTATGACAGCCCCGCCGACATGACGCGCGATGTCGCGCTTGGCCGCATCGTCGCGGGCTTCAACGACTATCCGATCCTGAAGGCCCAGGAAGCAGCGGGCGCGATGGCGGGGACGCGGGTCGACGACGCGTATGTGCCGATGGAAAAGTTCGACATCGCGATCGCAGTGAAGAAGGGCAACAGCGCGCTGATGGCGAAGATCAACGACGCGCTGACGAAGATGAAGGCCGACGGCACGCTCGACGCGATCCTCAAAAAGTGGCACCTCGTGAGCTGATTGGCTTCGCGTGAAAAGAGCCGTGCCCGCGGCGACGCGGGACTCGTCCTGCCAGGTCCGTCGCGCAGCGGCGCGGCGGACTGAACGAATACGAAGAGCAATGGAAGGCACGACATGCACTGGCAAGATATAGCCGACTTTGTACCGATTTTGCTGCAAGGCGCGGTGATGAGCATCGTCATCACGCTGGGTTGTCTGCTGTTGAGCACCGTGCTCGGCCTGACCTGGGCATTGTTGAAGATGTCGCGCTATCCCCTCGTCGTACGCGGTGTGAGCACGATGATCAACGTCGTGCGCGGCCTGCCGATGATCGTGCTGCTGTTCTACATCTACTTCGTGCTGCCGGAAATCCACATCCAGGTGTCGGCGCTGCAGGCCAGCATCATTGGGCTTGGTTTCGGTTACTCGACTTACGTCGCGGAAATTTTCCGGGCGGGTATCGAGGCAGTCGATCCGGGCCAGTACGAAGCCGCGCAGTCGATCGGCATGGGCCGCGTGAAGACGATGATACGGGTGATCCTGCCGCAGGCGATCAAGGTCGCGCTGCCGCCGTACAGCAACACGCTCGTGATGATGCTGAAGGATTCATCGCTCGCGTCGACCATCACGGTCGCCGAAATGACGCGCGAAGGCCAACTGATCGCGTCGTCGACGTTTCAGAATCTGACGGTATATACGCTCGTCGCGCTCGGCTATCTCGCGATGAGCTTGCCGCTGATGAGCATGACCCGCACGCTTGAACGACGTTTCGGTCGGCACAGGGCGAGATAAGTGCGAAGTGAGGATGCGATGATCGAAATCACGAATGTGCACAAGAGTTTTGGCACCGTGCCCGTTCTCAAGGGCATTTCGCTCAACGTCCGCCAGGGCGAAGTGGTCTGCCTGATCGGTGCGTCGGGCTCGGGGAAGTCCACCCTGCTGCGCTGCATTAACGCGCTGGAGTCATACGACGAAGGCGAGATTCGTCTGCTCGGCGAGCGCGTCGAACAGCGCGCGCGTAACATCAACCAGTTGCGCACCCAGGTCGGCATGGTGTTTCAGCGCTTCAACCTGTTCCCGCACCGTACGGCGCTCGAGAACGTGATGGAAGGGCCGGTGCACGTCAAGCGCCTCGCGCGCGCGGACGCGCAACGCGAAGCGTCTGAACTGCTCGACAAGGTGGGGCTCGGCCACAAGCTGCACGCCTATCCTCATCAGCTTTCGGGCGGGCAGCAGCAACGGGTGGCGATTGCGCGCTCGCTCGCGATGAAGCCGAAGGCGATCCTGTTCGACGAGCCGACCTCGGCGCTCGATCCAGAACTGGTCGGCGAAGTGCTCGGCGTGATGCGCACCCTCGCACGGGAAGGCATGACGATGCTGGTGGTCACCCACGAAATGGGCTTTGCGCGTGAAGTGGCAGACCGGGTGTGTTTTCTGCACGCGGGACTCATCATCGAGGAGGGCACGGCGCAGCAGGTGCTGGGCTCGCCGCGCGAGGCGCGCACCCGCGAGTTCCTGCGCCACGTGCTGACCAATCGCAGCGACGCTCATGTCGCGCCCGACGGTATGGCAGGAGCCGCGGCATGAACGGCAGATTCGTACGCGTAGGCGAGACGGTTCGCGCCAAAGTCGAACTGACGATCAACGGCGCGCCGGTCGAAGCGCTGGCCGGCGACACGCTGCTCACTGCGATGCTGTGCTCGGTGCGGCATGTGCGGCAGTCCGAGTTCGGCGCGGAACAACGCGCGGGCTTTTGCCTGATGGGCGCGTGTCAGGACTGCTGGGTATGGACCGCCGATGGCGAGCGGTTGCGCGCCTGCACCACGGTGGTCGAAGCAGGCATGCGCGTCGTCACGACGCAACCGGAGGCGCAATGGCCGAACCCCGCATCGTAATCGTCGGCGCAGGGCCTGCAGGGGTGCGCTGCGCGCAAACGCTGCTGGCGGCCGGCATCCGCCCGATCGTCGTCGACGAGGGCAGGCGCGATGGCGGCCAGATCTACCGGCGTCAGCCAGATGGCTTCACGCGGCCGTATTCGAAGCTGTACGGCACGGAAGCCGCGCGCGCGGAGAACCTCCATCGAACTTTCGAGCGACTGCGCCCGCAGATCGATTACCGTCCGCAGACGCTGGCGTGGAACGTCGCGCAAGGCAAGCTGCATATCGTGCATGAAGGACACGCGAGCGCGTTGCGCTACGATGCGCTGATCCTGTGCCCCGGCGCGACCGACCGGTTGATGCCGGTCAAAGGCTGGCAGTTCGCCGGTACCTACAGCCTCGGTGCCGCGCAGATCGCGCTGAAGTCGCAGGCCTGCGCGATTGGCCGTCAGGTCGTTTTCATGGGTACCGGCCCATTGCTATATCTGGTCGCGAACCAGTATGTGCAGGCGGGCGCCAGGGTAGCGGCAGTACTCGACACGTCGAAGACCGGTGCGCGCTTGCGCGCGCTGCCCAAATTGCTGGCGCGCGTCGACGTATTGCGCAAGGGCCGCGCGCTCGTGACCGCATTGAAGCGCTCAGGCGTGCGGGTGGAAAACGGCATCGAGCCGCTCGAAATTCTCGGCACTCCGGACGACGGCGTGCTTGGCGTACGCTTTCGCGATGCGCGCGGCAACGTCTCGCAGGTCGAATGCGACGCGGTCGGTCTCGGCTATCACCTGCGGCCGGAAACCCAGCTTGCCGATCTCGCGCGCTGTGCGTTCCGTTTCGACGCGATCACGCGGCAATGGGTGCCGCAAATCGACGAACTCGGTCGCAGTAGCGAAAAGGGCGTCTATATCGCGGGCGATGGCGCGCGCGTGCTCGGCGCGGACGGCGCCGAGGTCGCCGGACGGCTCGCGGCCCACGCTGCGCTGAGCGATCTCGGGCGGCCCGTTGCGGCGACCACGCTCGACGCGTTGACGCGTGAACTGCGCAAAATGGATCGCTTCCGGCTCGGTCTCGTGGAGGCGTTTGCGTGGCCTGCCGCGCAGGCGGCGCGTCTGTCCGACGATACGATCGTTTGCCGGTGCGAAGGCATCACCGCGGGCGAACTGCGCCGCGTGGTGCGCGATGAAGGCGCGCAGGAAGCGAACCGTGCCAAGGCCTTTAGCCGTGTCGGTATGGGGCGCTGTCAGGGACGTTACTGCGGCCATGCGGGTGCGGAGGTGATCGCGGCGGCGGCGAACGTGCCGCTCGAGCAGGTTGGCAGACTTCGTGGACAGGCGCCGGTAAAGCCGCTGGCCATCGCAACCGTGGAGGATACCGAGTGAACCGTGCACAAGCCGATGTTCTGATCGTGGGCGGCGGGTTCATGGGGGCGTCCGCCGCATTTTTTCTGAGGCAGCGGGGCCGCTCGGTGATCCTGCTCGAGCGCCAGCTCGTCGGGCAGCAGGCGAGCGGCACCAACTTCGGTAACGTGCGCCGTCAAGGGCGCTTTCTGCCGCAGTTGCCGCTGGCGAACCGTTCGCGCGAAATCTGGGGGCGTCTGCCGGAATTGATCCAGCACGACGCCGAGTTTCTGATGTCGGGCCATGTCCGCGTCTGTTATCGCGAAGAGCAGGCCGACCAGTTCGAAACCTATGCGAAGGAGGCCGCGCACTACGGTCTCAAGCTCGACCTGTTGCGCGGCGACGCGCTGCGCGCGCGGTTTCCGTTTCTCGGTGCGGAGGTGCTGGCGGGCTCCTATTCGCAGATGGACGGGCACGCGAATCCGCGCCTCGCGGCGCCCGCGTTCGCCCGCGCCGCGACTCGGCTCGGTGCGCAGATCGTCGAAAACTGCGATGTCGTGACGGTGGAAAAAGAGGGCGCCGAGTTTCGCGCCACGAGCGCCGATGGCCGCACGTTTCATGCGCCCGTGCTGCTGATCACGGCGGGTGCGTGGGGCAACCTGCTGTCCGAGCAATTTGGCGAAGCGGTGCCGATCGCCGTCAACGGTCCACAGATGGCCGTTACCGAACCCGTGCCGTATGCGATCCAGCCGGTGGTCGGCGTGTCGTCGCCGCAGATCGAAGAGGTGGTGTATTTCCGCCAGGTCGCGCGCGGCAATATCGTGATCGGCGGCTGCGCGCGTGCGCCTGCGTATCTCGACGAGCGTCGCGCGAAGGTTCTCCCGTCAAGCGCGTTGCTGCAGTTCAGACAGCTGCAGCGGGTCGCGCCGATGCTGCGCAAGCTGAGCATCATCCGGGTGTGGAGCGGCGTAGAGGGCTATATGCCCGATGACAAGCCGATCATGGGCGCAAGCGGGACGACCAGCGGCCTGTTCTATGCGTTCGGTTTTTGCGGCCACGGTTTTCAGCTTGGTCCGGGCGTAGGCGACACGATGGCCGAACTGATCGACACCGGCGCCACCAGCACGCCGCTCGAGCCGTTCGACATCCGCCGCTTCGCGGCCAGTCGGGAGACGGCACCGACAGTGCCGCCCACGTCGCGCGTTGCGTGAGCGGAGCGTCGATGCTGAGCCTGAGCCCAACCTCATTATCATCCGCGCCTGAGCTTGCGGGCGCGAGCCGTCATCCGACGCGCGCGCCGAATCGCGTGAGCCGTGCCGTGCAGCGTGCGCTCGACTTCATCGATGCCTGTTTCGCCGAGCCGATCAGCCTGACCGAACTGGCGGCCGTCGCGCAGTTGAGCATTTCGAGGTTTGCGGTGCGCTTCAGCGCGGAGATTGGCGTGTCGCCGCAGCAATATGTGCGGCTAGTGCGCGTACGGCATGCGCAGTGCCTGTTGCGACGAGGCTTGCCGCCGTCGATCGTCGCGACCGAGGTGGGCTTCTTCGATCAAAGCCATCTATGCCGGCACTTCAAACGTGTGCTTGGCAGAACGCCGGGGGAATAGCTGAGCGCGAACGGTTGACTGCAAGTCGACAGGCCACCGGCGTCGCGCCGGTGGCCTCGAACGCATTCGACCCGATCGGGCCGGCGCGCGCAGCCGAAACCATCACCGCTTCATTGATGCTGCTGCGAGAAGAGCGTTTCCAGCGGGAATTCGGATTTCACGAATGGCGTCTTGATGATGACGTAGCTGAAATACTTCTCGATGCCGATGTCGCGCTCCAGCAGCCCTTCGATCACGCTCTGATAATGATTGACGCTGCGCGTGACGAACTTCAGCAGGTAATCGTAGCCGCCGCTCGCAAGATGGCATTCAATGATCTCGTCCACAGGACGGATCGCCGCCTCGAACTTGGCGAAGTCTTCGCGACGATGGTCGGCGAGCGTGACTTCGGTGAACACGATCTGCACGTCACCGAGTTTCTGCAGTTGGATATGTGCGCCGTAGCCGACGATATAGCCGGCCTTTTCAAGCCTTTTTACGCGAATCAGACAGGGGCTCGGCGAGAGCCCCACGGCGTCCGCAAGCTCGACGTTCGTGATACGGCCTTTCTTCTGGAGTTGCGAAAGAATACGCAGGTCGATCCGGTCCAGCTTCGTGTCGCCGCTTGTCGTCATGTATCGGTCTGCCCGTCGAAGGTTCTGCTTTTCGCTTCGTTGCGCTTCGCCTTGGTCAAGCAACGCGCAGGCCGATGTTATCACGCGCTCAGGCGGCCGCGCGGCTCGCGCCGCGCAATGCGGCACGCACCTCCGCCTGGTCGAGCACTTCGTCGAGCGTGCGCCGCAGACGGCCGAACAGTTGTTCGAACTCGGCCTCGCCGAAGCAGAGCGCGGGCGCGAAACCGAGAATGCTGTCGCCGAATGCGCGGAACACGAGGCGGTTGCGGTAGGCTGCCGCCGTGATCCGGTCCGGCAGCTTCAGCGACGGATCGAAGCGTGCCCGCGAGTTCTTGTCCGCGACCAGTTCCAGCGCGCCGAGCAGCCCGCGATGACGCGAGTCACCCACCAGCGGATGATCGAGCAGCGCGTCGAGCCCGGCGGCAAAGCGCGGTGCCTGCGCGATACCGTTCGCGAGCAGACCGCCCTCCTGATAGAGACGCAGTACTTCGAGCCCGATGGCGGCGCTCACCGGATGCGCGGAGTAGGTTTGACCGTGACCGACGACCGCGGTATCGCGCGCATCGCCTGCAATGCCCTGGTAGATTTCGTCGGACATCAGTACCGCGCCCATCGGCGCATAACCGGAGGTCAGCCCCTTGGCCACCGTCATCAGATCCGGCTCGACCTGTTCGGCCTCGCACGCGAAGAGCGGGCCGGTACGACCGAAGCCCGTGATGACCTCGTCGGCGACGAACAGGATGTCGAGGCGGCGGCACGCGTCGCGCATCGCCTTTAACCAGCCGACCGGCGGCACGATCACGCCGCCCGAACCCTGGATCGGCTCGCAGAAGAACGCGGCGACGTTCTCCGCCCCGAGTGACGCGACTTTCGCTTCGAGCGCGGCGACGGATGCGGCGATCAGCGCTTGCGCGTCGCTGCCTTGCGGCTGACGGTACGCATACGGCGACGGCAGATGGTGCTGGTGCGGCAGCGGCAGGTCGAAGTTGCGGTGGAACGCGGGCAGCGCAGTGAGCCCCGCGCCGACCGACGACGATCCGTGATAGCCACGTTCGAGCGCGATCATCTGCTTTTTCGCCGGGCGCCCCGTTGCATTGAAGTAATGCGTGATGAAGCGTATCGCGGAGTCGATCGCATCGGAGCCGCCGAGCGTGAAATAGACGTGCTGCAGCGAAGCGGGCGCAAGCGACACCAGTTTAGCGGCGAGTTCGATCGCCGGTTCCGACGAAAAGTGGAAGTAGGTGGTCGCGTAGGGCAGCTTCGTCATCTGGCGCGTCGCCGCTTCGACGATGCTCTGCTGGCCGTAACCCACGTTCACGCACCACAGGCCCGCAAATGCGTCGAGCAGTTCGTTGCCGTCGATATCGCGCAGATACGCGCCCTGGCCGGATTCGAGCACGGTGGTGCCGCGCGCCTCGTGCGCGCGATAGTTGATGACCGGGTGAATCAGGTGCTTGCGGTCGGCGTCGATCAGCGATGAGTTTGACATGATGGTGGTTCCCCGCACGTGGCGATCAGGTAAGAGTCACCCCTCGATAGTAGCGACAGCCGTATGCGTGCCGTTCAGCCAAAAAAAAGCCTAAAGAGCGTCGACGCAGCGTTTTTCACCCCGCAGACAGCATTTTCTGCTGGGCGTGCTTAATAGCAGGGCGAACCCCAACGCTGCCGTGCATGAGCGACCGTGTTTGCATGTGGAAGAGAGATGCGCCGCGGTGCAGCGGGTTCAGGTTCAGCGTGGCTTCACCTGGCTCAGGTGAGCGACTGCGCGATCACCGCATACTGATGCAGCCCCGGGTCGGCGCGGCTCGACTCGCCATCGGCTGGCGCGGATGCAAGCCGGCGCATCTTCACGACCGTCTCCGAGCGTGCGAGACCGAGGCCGGTTAGCCAGTCGCGCAGGCCGTGTCCGTGCGGCACGTCGATGCGCACCAGCGCGCCTTCGTTCAGCGCGAGCCAATGGCTGATCAGCGCCTTGGCCCGCACGGCGTCGGGAAACGCGCTGGCGACGACAGGGCCGATCACGAAGCCGCGTCCGAAGCGGCGGAACAGCGAGAAGCCGAGTAGTTCGCCGTCGCGATCGAGCGCGATACCGTCGGCCAGATCGAGCAGCGGCGGCAGTACGTGGCTGCGATCGAGGCCGCTAGCGCGTGATTCGAGCGCGACGAGTTGCTGCGTGTCGCTCGCCCCGAGCGGGCGCAGCCGCTCGTTGGCGGGCAGTGCAACGAGCGGCGGCCGGAACGCCGCACCCTGCATCTGGTCGAGCGCGCCGCAACGCTCGAAGCCGAGCGCGTCGCACAACGGCTGGCCAGCCTCGGTCGCATAGAGCGTGATGTCACGCTTGCCAAGCTCGTCGAGCGCGTGCGCGAGCAACGTGCGGCCGATACCCACGCCGCGATGCTCCGGCGCAACGATCAGCATGCCCAGCGTCGCCTGATCCGCGCCGAACTTCCAGCAGACCACGGTGCCGACCAGCGCGCCAGCCGTCTCGGCGACGAAGCCGATCCCGGTGCGTGCCGAGAACCGCCAGTCTTCACGGCGATGCGGCCAGCCGATCGCGGCGGACAGGCGTTGAGCGGCAGGGATGTCGTCGGCTGTCAGGCGTCTGTAGGTGAAACGTGCGTGAGGCGTTGGATCGGACACGGGGCGCTCCGTGAATAGTCGGCCGTGCCGCGACTGTTGCACGTTGCCCGGTCATTGACTAGTACGAACTTCTCATCGTGGGGGGCGTCCTGTCCAGAACATCAGGGTCAACGCCAGGAGCGGCAAATCATGCTGTTTTGACCACTCAAAACCATGTTTTCGAATGGTCGAATCCACCGATACGCGATCAACGCCATTTTTTGCAGTGCTTAAATCGATTCATGCAATGCCGCCGCGCCGCGACCAGCACGCGGAGCGCCGTCGAACACCAATGCTGGATACCCCGCGTTCAATCACGAGTGAGGAGCAGTTGCATGTACGACGACCCAATCAAAACGGGCGGCTTCAGCCGCCGTGACATGATGCGTTTGCTGGCCGCCGGCGGCATCCTTGCCACCGGCGCGGGAGGTCTGCTGGCGGGGGCTCGCCCGGCATTCGCGGCACCCACGCCGAAGAAAGGCGGCAAGATCCGGGTGGCCTACGACGCATCCTCGACCGCGGATACGCTCGACCCGGCCAAGGGTTCGGCAGGCTCCGATTACATCCGCTTCTTCATGTTCTATAGCAGCCTGACGCAGCTCGATTCGTCGCTGACGCCGAGGATGAATCTCGCCGAATCGATCGACACCAGCGACGCGAAAGTGTGGGTGATCAAACTGCGCAAAGGCGTCACGTTCCACGACGGCAAGCCACTCGCGCCCGCCGATGTCGTCTACTCGCTGATGCGTCACAAGAATCCGGCAACGGCGTCGAAGGTGAAGACGCTTGCCGAACAGTTCGTGGAGGCGAAGCAGACCGGTCCCAACGAAGTCACGCTGACGCTCGCGTCCGCCAACGCGGACCTGCCCGTGATTCTTGCCACGCCGCAATTCGTGATCATCAAGGACGGCACGACGGACTTCACGACCGCCGTCGGCACCGGCCCGTACAAGCTGAAGACGTTCAAGCCCGGCGTTTCGACCGTCGGCATCCGTAACGACAATTTCTGGAAGACCGGCGGCGGCCCTTACCTCGACCAGATCGAGCTGATCGGTATCGGCGATAACGCGGCACGGGTGAATGCGCTGCTGTCCGGCGATGTTCACCTGATCAATTCCGTCGATCCGCGCGCGACGCAGCGCATTGCCGCGACGCCGGGCTACGAGGTGCGCGAGACCAGGTCGGGCCTCTATACCGATCTGATCATGCGCCGCGACAACCCGCTGACGGGCAACCCCGATTTCGTGCAGGGCATGAAGTATCTGTTCGACCGTGACCAGATCCGCTCGGCGGTGTTTCGCGGTTATGCGGTGATCGGCAACGATCAACCGATTCCGCCCGGACACCGCTACTTCGATGCGTCGCTGCCGCAGCGTCCCCACGACCCGGACAAGGCGAAGTTCCACTTCCAGAAAGCCGGAGCAATCGGTACGACGCTGCCGCCGATCTATGCGACCACCGATGCGAACGGCTCGATCGAGATGGGTGTGCTGCTGCAGCAGTCCGCCGCGAAGATCGGCGTGAACCTGGACATCAACCGCGTGCCGGCGGATGGTTACTGGTCGACGCACTGGATGAAGCATCCGCTCGGGTTCGGCAACGTCAATCCGCGCTCGAGCGCCGATGTGCTGTTCACGCAGTTCTTCAAGTCGGACGCCCCGTGGAACGAGTCGGGCTGGAACAACCCGAAGTTCGACCAGTTGCTGGCCGCGGCCCGCTCGGAAACCGACGATGCGAAACGCAAGCAGATGTACGGCGACATGCAGGTGCTGGTATCGGAGCAGGGCGGCATTGGCATCCCGACCTTCCTGAGCCTGCTCGATGCGAACGACAAGCACTTGCAAGGGCTTCAGCCCGTGCCTACCGGCGCGATGATGGGCTTCAACTTCGCCGAGTACGTGTGGTGGAACGCGTGACCCGCTGAAGCGCCCGGACGCGGCGGGTGGCCCCCGCCGCGCCGCTCGCGGCAGGTAGCCGCAGCGCACCCGAGCGGCACGGCTCATGTGTGACTCGCCGTGTCGCGCAGCCTAACCGAGGAGCTCATGCCCATGAACGGGAATATCGCCCAGTTGATCGGCCGGCGCGTCGCCGTCACTGCGCTGACGCTGCTGATTGTCTCGATCATCATCTTCGTGATCACCAACCTGTTGCCGGGCGATGCCGCGCAGGCCGCACTCGGCCAGTCGGCGACGGCGGATACGGTCGCGGCGCTGCGGCTGCAGTTCGGCCTCGACCAGCCGGCATACCTGCGGTACTTCCATTGGCTCGTCGGTCTGCTGCACGCGAACTTTGGCGTCTCGCTGTCGAGCAATCTGCCGGTGTCCGAGATGATCGAAGGGCGCCTGCCGAAGTCGCTGACCCTCGCGGCGATCACCACCGGGGTGTCGGTGCCGATCGCGGTGTCGGCGGGCATTCTCGCGGCAGTCAAGCGCGACTCGCTGATCGATCGGATCGTGAGCCTCGGTACGCTGTCGCTGGTCGCCACGCCCGAGTTCCTGATCGCGACGCTGGCGGTGCTGGTGCTGGCCGTCAAGCTGCACTGGCTGTCAGCGCTGTCGTACAGCGGTGAGATCGAGAGCCTGCACGACTTTCTGCGCGCGTATGCGATGCCGGTCGTCACGCTGTGCGCGGTCGTGATCGCGCAGATGGCCCGCATGACACGCGCCGCGGTGATTGAGCAACTCAGTTCTTCGTATGTGGAAATGGCGATGCTCAAGGGCGCGAGCCCCGCCCGCGTGGTACTGCGCCACGCACTGCCGAATGCGATCGGCCCGATCGCCAATGCAATCGCGCTGAGCCTGTCTTATCTGCTTGGCGGCGTGATCGTCGTCGAGACCATCTTCAACTACCCGGGCCTCGCCAGCCTGATGGTCGACGCGGTCAGCAACCGCGACTTCCCGCTCGTACAGGCCTGCACGCTGCTGTTCTGCCTCGGCTATCTGCTGCTCGTGCTGCTAGCCGACCTGTGCGCCATCATCTCGAACCCGAGGCTGCGGACATGACGATTCTTCGACCTTCTTCCGATGCGTCTCACCGGCTCGGCGCGCTCGAACCGGTGCAACGCAGCAGCATGATGCCGCAGGGCGCCGATCCCGCGCGGTCCTGGGGCGGCGGCGGAGGCCCGGCGCCTCGACCGGTGCGCCGCCGCAGCCTCGCGCAACGCATGAACCTGTCGACCGGCGGCTGGATCGGCCTGGCGATGGTCAGTTGCGCGTTGTTCGTCGCGGCGTTCGCACCGTGGATCGCGCCGCATTCGGTCGGCGCGATCCTCACGCCCGACGTATTCGCGGGCTTCAGCGCGAAGCTGCCGTTCGGCTCCGACTACCTGGGTCGCGACATGTTGACCCGCATCATCTACGGGATGCGCCTGACGGTCGTGCTCGCGCTGGCGGCGGCGCTGCTCGCGGCGCTCACGGGGACCATGCTGGGACTGCTCGCGGCCGTGGCCGGCCGCCGGATCGACGAAACCATGAGCCGGCTGCTCGATGCGGTGACGTCGATCCCGTCGAAGATGTTCGCGCTGATGATCGTCGCCGCGTTCGGCTCGTCACTGCCGTTGCTGATCGTGACCGCGGCGATCAGCTATATGCCGGGCTCGTACCGAATCGCCCGCTCGCTGGCGGTCAATATCGGCACGCTCGAATACGTGCAGGTCGCGCGGGCGCGCGGCGAAAGCGCGCTCTACATCGCGTGCTTCGAGATGCTGCCGAACATGATTCATCCGATACTCGCCGACACCGGACTGCGCTTCACTTTCGTCGTGCTGCTATTGAGCAGCCTGAGCTTTCTCGGTCTCGGCGTGCAGCCGCCGTATGCCGATCTCGGTTCGCTGGTACGCGAGAACATCGCCGGCCTCGGTGAAGGCGTGCCGGTCGTGATCCTGCCCGCGATCGCAATCGCGATCCTCACGGTCGGCGTGAACCTGCTGATCGACGGACTGCCGCATCATGGCCGCCGCAAGGGCATGCCTGATGCCGATGGAGGTCACTGATGAAGGCACCCTTTTTCAGACGTGCCCAGGCGGCCTTTGAGGCCATCTCGAGGACCGCGCCGTTACCCCCGTCGAATCTGGTCGAGGTACGGGGCCTGCGCGTGGTGGGAAGCCGGCCCGGCGAGCCGGATACGACGATCGTGCATGACATCGACTTCGAAATTGCGCGCGGCGAGGTGCTCGCATTGATCGGCGAATCGGGCTCGGGCAAGACCACGATCGCACTGTCGCTGATGGGCCATGCACGCAGCGGCTGCCGCATCGCGGGCGGCGCGATCCGGGTGGGCGACACCGACGTGCTCGGGCTCTCGCCGAAAGCGCTCGCGGGATTGCGTGGCCGCAAGGTTGCCTACATCGCGCAAAGCGCGGCCGCTGCGTTCAACCCGGCGCGCGCCATCATGGACCAGGTGATCGAAAGCGCGCTGATTCACGGCACGCTCGGCAAGCGCGCCGCGCGGGCCAAAGCGGTCGAACTATTCCGCGCGCTCGCGCTGCCGGACCCGGAGACGATCGGCCGGCGCTACCCGCACCAGGTGTCGGGCGGCCAGTTGCAGCGGCTGATGGCGGCGATGGCGCTGATCACCGACCCCGAACTCGTGATCCTCGATGAACCGACCACGGCGCTCGACGTCACCACGCAGATCGACGTGCTGCAAGCGTTTCGCAGCGTGATCCGCCAATGCGGAATGACGGCCGTCTACGTATCGCACGATCTGGCGGTGGTCGCGCAGATGGCGGATCGCATCGTCGTGCTAAGCAACGGTGAAATCCGCGAAACGGGCCGCACTGAACAGATTCTGCATGCGCCGGCGCACCCGTATACGCAAAGCCTGATTGCTGCCGTGACGCCCGTCGCCCCGGCTGCCTCCACCTCGGCGGCTCCCGGCGCAGCCCAGCCGAACACGGCGCCGCTGCTCGAACTGCGCGGTCTGACGGCCGGCTACGGCCGCACCGACGCGAAGGGCTGGCCGCACAAGGTCATTCTGCGCGACGTGGACCTCGTGATCGATCGTGGTCAGACGGTAGGCGTGATCGGCGAATCCGGTTCGGGCAAGACGACGCTCGCGAAGGTGATCGCCGGGCTCGTGCCGATGGCGCGCGGCAATCTGCTGCTCGACGGTGAGCCGCTCGCCGCCAACCTCAGCCGCCGCAGCCGCGAACAGTTTCGCTGTATCCAGATCGTGTTCCAGAACGCCGACACCGCGCTTAATCCGACACACACCGTCGAGCGCACGCTGGCGCGTCCGCTGAAGTTCTATCACGGCATGAAGGGCGAGGCCGCGCGGCGCCGCGTCGCCGAACTGCTCGGCTTGGTGCGCCTGCCTGCCGAGCTGGCGCAGCGGCGCACCGGAGAGCTGTCGGGCGGGCAGAAACAGCGCGTGAATCTCGCGCGGGCGCTGGCCGCCGAACCCAAGTTGATCCTGTGCGACGAAGTCACGTCTGCGCTCGATACGGTGGTCGGCGCTGCCATTCTCGAGCTGCTGCGCGATCTGCAAAAGAAGCTCGGCGTGTCATATCTGTTCATCACGCACGACATCGCCAAGGTGCGTGCGATCAGCGACGACATCGTCGTGCTGTACGCGGGGCACCGCGTCGAGACGGGCAACCGCGACGCGTTGTCGGCGCCGCCGTATCACCCGTATTCGCATCTGCTCGTGTCGTCGGCGCCGGAGCTTCGCGCCGGCTGGCTCGAACAAGCGGGCGAGCGTTGTCATCAGACGTTGCCGCCGATCGGTGAGTCGACTCATGAACCGGAGCTTTGCACATTTCTCGCGCGATGCCCGATGCGCATCGACGGTGTCTGCAATCGCACGTCGCCGAGCGTGCGCACGCTCGCGAGCGGCGCGCAGGTGCTGTGCCATCGCAGCGAAGCGGAACTGGAGCGATACCAGAGCGGGCCGCCCGACGGTGCTGCTGCGGCGAGCGTGCTCGCGCAGTCTGGCACGGTGCGGGTCTGATGCCGCTACGAAAACGTAGCGCGAGGGGATAGAACATGACCGGAGTCTTCTACGACTGCACAGGCGATAGGACAGTGGGGATGTCGCGCGCGATCAGGCGGGCCGTGGCTTTTATCGAGAGCTCGTTCGCGCAGCCCGTCAGCCTCGCGACGCTCGCCGGCACCGCCGGGTTGAGTGTTTCGCGCTTCGCCACCCTGTTTCGCAAAGAGGTGGGTATTTCGCCTCATCGCTATGTGTGTCTGGTGCGAATTCAGCACGCTAAACGGCTGTTGCGTGACGGCGTGCCGCCCTGTGAGGTCGCTGCCGAAGTCGGATTTTTCGATCAGAGTCACCTTGGCCGACACTTTCGGCGCGCGGTCGGCGTGACGCCGGGGCATTTCGTTGCTTCGCCCGAGGCCAGGCTTAGCTAGACCGGCTCTCGTTGGGCGAGCCGCGCGATGCGCGTTGCGCGACCATCGCGGGCCCATGGCCAGTAACGCATCAACCGATATGCGCGAGCACGATCAACGTCAGCGTGACGACGATAGCACCGCCGATGCGCGTGGCGATCTGCGCGAAGGGCATCAGTTGCATCCGGTTCGCCGCGGTCAGGATCGCGACGTCGCCTGTGCCGCCCTGGCCGCTATGGCATGCATTAACGATCGCCGTGTCGATCGGGTAGAGCTTGAGCCGGCGCGCAACCAGAAAGCCGGTGCCTATTAGCGTCGCCACGGTCGCGACGATCGTCACGATATTGGCCAACGTGAACGCCGCGATCAACTTGTCCCATGGCGTCATGGCGACGCCGATCGCGAACAGCAGCGGATACGTCACCGCGGTCGAAAAGAACTTGTAGACGACGAATGCGCCCTCCTGCAACGGCGGCGAGACTGCGCGCGCCAGCTTGACCAACACCGCGAGGAACAGCATGGCAACCGGCGCGGGCAGACCGAACAGGTTGCGGCACATCAAGCCGAGCAGGTACAGCGTGATCGCCGTGATGCCGGCCGCCGCGATATGCGTCACGTCGATATGACCGCGAATCTCCTGCTGGACAGGATCCATTTCGTCTGTCTCGCCAGGTTGCAGGCGCCCCTCGCCGGTGAGATGGGGAAAGCGCTTGCCGAGCATGTCTAGCGCGCCGGAGAGCACGATGGCAGTGAGGCTGCCGAGCATCACCGGCGGCAAGACTTGCGCAAACAGCTCGCCCTGCGGCAGATGCATGATTTCGGAATAGCCCACCGACAGCGGAATGGCGCCTTCACCAACACCCCCCGCCATGATCGGCACGACGATATACAGCAGCGTATGACGCACGCCGAGTCCGAATGCCGAGCCGACCGCGATTCCGACGATGCATGCGGCCAGCGAACCCAGCGCGAGCGGCACGAAGATTTTGAGAAAGCCCTTGATCAGCACGCGCCGGTCCATGCTGAGAATGCTGCCGACGATGATCGACGCGATGAACAGATAGAGGAAATTGCTCTGCTTCGTGAACTCGGTCGTGAGGCCGAGAATTGGCTTGGGCAACAGGTGATAGTAAGTCAGTGCGGAAGGTACGAACGTCGCGCAGATCGCGGCCGCGCCGATATTGCGCAGAAGCGGCAGGCGCTTGCCTAGCTCCGCGCAGGTGAAGCCGAAGAACGCCAGCACGGCGATCGCCATCGAAATCTCGCCCGGAATCTTGCCCGTCACCGCGAACCCGGTGATTAGCGCGAGCAGAATGAAATAAACCGGCAGCGGGATGATGCCGATTCTGTATTCCATCAGCTTCCACCAGCCTTCCGGCCAGAATCGGGTGGCGTTGTCGGACCGCTGCGCGGGCGCCGCCGGTGAATGCTCCGGCGTAGGTGTGGTGATGGACACAGCGTGTCTCCTTGAGTTAGCGCGCCGGGAATGTTTTCCGGGCTCGCGTTTCGATACAGTTGAATTGATATCCGATCGATGAACGGCAGCGGGATGGCCCATTGCACGAGGCAAAAAGGCGCCCGCGAGTTCACCCAGGCACTACGCCGTGCCGGATCGAATCACGGATCAACCCGGAATGGTTGGCGATGCAGAACTTCTGCATCATCCGCGACTTGTGCGGGCTGATAGCCTTTGCGCTGAAAAGGCCGCCGAAGCTTCTCCGGGGGCGGTTGCGGCATCGACGCTGAGCCACACCTGTCCATCGCACCGCGCGCAAATGGCCAGCTTTCTCGCATGTGACGCGTCCGGACGAACTACGCGCCCGCGATATCCGCATGCTGCGCACGCGTAGGTGTAACGCACTTCAGTGAGTGTCTCCATCAGCCTTCTCCTGGCGGTCGCATCAGCCGCTCGACTCTGTAGCAACGGTAGCGGCAGTTGGAACCGGCGACACATTCATCCGGTCCTTTGCGTTGCTTCCGGATGTCTGCCGCTCAGGTTGCGGATCTCGTCCAGGGTTATCGTTCAGCGCGCGGCAGATATCGACCTTCAGGTCGTTGTCGCTGGCGAAGCGCATCACAAAATCAAATCCGTCCGGACAGATATGTCGCAATTCGTTCGAGATGCGTAGGCATTTGATGTCCTGCTCCACAACCGGCATCGCAAGCGGTGTGCTGGCTATCGGGTTGCCGGGGCAGCGTTCCCCGACGAACAGTGCAACAACTCCGGTCAGGCGCTCGGCCCAGTCGCCTGGCCGGAAGAGCTTGCACTGCGACGTCACGCCGCGGATCAGGTAGTGCTCAATGCCATCGTTAGTCATGTTGCGGCTATCGCGGCATGCGCGTCGTCAGGTAGCAGGTATACGCATTGTCATTGCGTCGGCTCGTCCAGCATCGCGTTCCATCCGAAAGACGTCGCCGTGCAAAGTCAAGCCGCGATTGCGCCGATGGTCGGCGTTGAAAGCACGATGGGATCACCGCAATCGATGATGCAATTCTAGGAGAGCCGAACCTTCTGAACGCTTTCAGCCACTGCACGTTCCGATGGGGGTTTTCCATGAGCAAAACCGGCGGCCGCCGAATTTGCTGCCTACACGGAGTCTTGCTGATTGCAACGCTGTCGTGCTTGCGCGGATAGTCAGGCCGTCTCATGGAAATCCCCTAAATGCAGGTCCTCGCCGTGAAAGCTGGGGGAAGGGTTCGCGCTTCGACAATCGCGCCATCGATGCAGAGAGGCGGCCTTTCGCCGCCGACAATAACGGAGACTATCGATGCAACCGAAGTTCAGTACGTTTCGTCATATTGCTGTTGCTTCCAGCCTGTTGTTCAGCCTTGCCTCGCAGCACGCGTCAGCCGCGGATAGCAGCAAGATCACGATCATGGTGGGCGGTATCACCAAACTGATCTACCTGCCGGCTCGCCTGACCGAACAGCTCGGGTACTTCAAGGACGAGGGGCTCGACGTTGAACTGCTGTCGCAGCCTGCGGGCGTCGATGCTGAAAATGAACTGCTAGCCGGTGCCGTTCAGGCTGTCGTCGGGTTCTACGACCATACGATCGATCTGCAAACCAAAGGCAAGGACGTCAAGGCAATCGTCGTGTTCGGGCAAGTGCCGGGCGAGGTCGAAATGGTCTCGACCAAAGCGGCTGAAACCGTCAAATCGATGGCGGACGTGAAGGGCAAGACGCTTGGTGTGACCGGTCTCGGTTCTTCGACAAGCTTCCTTACGCAATACCTTGCCGGACAGCACGGCATTCAGTCCACTGAATACACGATGCTGCCGGTGGGCGCTGACGCCAGCTTCATCGCGGCGATCAAACAAGGCCGCATCGACGCCGGCATGACGACTGAACCGACCGTCTCGGCCATACAGAAGTCCGGCGACGCTAAGGTGCTCGTCGACATGCGCTCGGTCGAAGGCACGAAGGCCGCGCTGGGGGGCACCTATCCGGCGTCGAGTCTCTACGTGCAAGCTGCATGGGCCGATTCGCACAAGGCCGAGGCAACGAAGCTCGCGCATGCATTCGTTCGCACGATGCAGTTCATCCACGCGCATAGCGCAGAAGAAATCGCTGCGAAGATGCCCGACGATTATCAGAAAGACAAGCCGCTCTACGTGAGCGCGCTGAAGGCGTCGCTGCCGATGTACACAGCGGACGGCAAGATGCCGGCCGACGGTCCGACCACGGTGCTAAAGGTGCTGTCGGCGTTCAATCCGTCGGTCAAGGGCAAGCACGTCGAGTTGGGCAAAACATATACGAACGAGTTTGTCAGCTCGAAATAGGTCGTTGAGGTTGCAGACAGAAGTATTCCGAATAATTGGTGCAAGCGTCATTGCGTATATCAGTAGAGTCACTGATTTGTATAAATAACACGGGAAAGGAGCGTGAAGGATTGGGGTGACTAGCATGACGAACATTCGCATACCGAACCGGTTGCCGGGACCTTGAAACGGACGCAACCGTGAGTACGGAAAACACGATTTCAACGCAGTAGTCTGAGGAGACGATCTTGAAGAAGAAGTATCTTTCGCTGGCTGTCGCGCTCAGCGCACTCGGGGCAGGCGGCGCACACGCGCAGTCGAGCGTTCAGCTTTACGGCCTGATGGACCTGAGCTTCCCGACTTATCGGACGCATGCTGATGCGAACGGCAATCATGTCATCGGCATGGGCAACGACGGCGAACCCTGGTTCAGCGGCAGCCGCTGGGGCATGCAGGGTGCAGAGGACATCGGCGGTGGTTCCAAGATCATCTTCCGGCTCGAGAGCGAATTCGTCGTGGCCAACGGCCAAATGGAAGATCCGGGTCAGATTTTCGACCGTGACGCATGGGTCGGTATTGAGAACGACACGTTCGGCAAGATTACGGCAGGCTTCCAGAACACCATCGCACGCGATGCAGCGGCGATTTATGGCGATCCGTATGGCAGCGCGAAGCTGAGGTACGAAGAAGGCGGCTGGACGAATTCGAACAACTTCAAGCAGATGATTTTCTACGCGGCCAGCGCGACCGGCACGCGTTATAACAACGGCGTCGCGTGGAAGAAGCTGTTCAGCAACGGCATCTTCGCGAGTGCGGGTTACGCGTTCGGCAACTCGACGAGTTTTGGCTCCAACGCCAACTATCAGGCTGCGCTGGGCTATAACGGCGGCCCGTTCAACGTGTCGGGCTTCTATAGCCACGTGAACCGCGAAGGCAACACGAACCAGTCGTTCTCGGTCGGCGGCAACTATACGTTCGGTATTCTGCGCGCCAATGCAGGGTACTTCCGCTACCTCGGCAATCAGGGCGCGCTGGGTCAGCGTCAGGATAACGCGTGGACCGTGTCGCTCAAGCTGTCGCCGAAGGGTCCGCTCGATTACCAGCTCGGCTATCAGCAGATGCGTGTGAAGAATGCCGCGTACAACACCGACGGCGATATTCCGAACGCGAACATCGGCGCCTTCGATCCGACCTCGGGCTTGCACAACGGTTACAAGGAAACGCTGTACTGGTCGGCGTTTTATCACCTGTCCAAGCGCACTGAAGTGTATCTGGCCGGCGACTATATGAGGCTGCATGGCGGCTATACGGTCGGCGGCACGTTCGGCGCGACCAACCAGCTCGAACTGACCACGGGTGTGCGTACCCGATTCTGATCGGGAACACAGCCTCGCAGCGCATCCGTTTCAACGATGTTCTCCAGCTTGCGGCTGCGGACTTTTCCGCGGCCGCTTTTTCATTTCAGCAGGCGAGGGAGAGGCATGTTCAGCAATACGACTATCAGAACCGCGCTCACCGTGACCATCGCGGGCTACACCGCCGCGTTGATGTTCGTGATCGCGATATCCGTCGCTGGTTTGAAGGCCACCAACGCGGCGCTCGAGAAGATGTATACCGAAGAGACCGTTGCGATGCGCCACATCGCCGCGAGCGGGGAGGCGCTGCTGAATGTGCGCGTCGATCTCGGCGCCTACGAAACGCTCGTGGCACAGGGAAAGCCCACCGATGCGGTGCTCGCTCGCGTCCACGCCGGGCTCGCGGACAGCGATCGCGAACTGGCGGCCTATCTCGCGCAACCTGCGTCGGACGACGACGAGAAGGCGCTGACCGACGCGCTGCGCGCAAAGCGCGAGCAGTTACTGAAACAGGTGCTTCTGCCCGAAGTCACGGCGCTCGATCAGAACGATTTCATCACGTTCCGGACCACGGAAAGGCAGACGCCCGATGCGGTGTTCAGCGACTATAAACATGCCGAATCTGCGCTCGGGAACTTCCAGATGCAGCACGAGGAAGCACGCTTTACCTCGGCGCAGCAGCACTTTCGTCTGCTGTGCTGGGTGTTCGCTGCAATCGGGCTGGTCGCGCTGGTGCTTGGCCTCTGCACGCGCTTCATGGTGAAAGCAGCGATTCTTCGACCGATCGACGCGGTCATCCAGCACTTCGAACGAATCGCGGCCGGCGACCTCACTGGGCAGATCGGCGGCGTGCGCGCCAACGAAATGGGTCGCCTGATGGGCGCGCTGGCCCGCATGCAGCAGAGTCTCGTTGGCGCGGTCAGTCAGGTTCGTTTCGGCACGGCGGCAATCGCACAGGGTGTGCGCGAGATCGCGAGCGGCAATGCCGATCTGTCGGTGCGCACCGAACAGCAGGCGGCGACGCTGGAGCAGACCGCCGCGAGTATGGAGGAATTGACGGCGACGGTCAGGCAGAACGCCGATAACGCGCGCGAGGCCAATACGCTCGCTGAAAACGCGTCGCAAACCGCGGCGCGTGGCGGCGAAGTGGTCGATCAGGTGATCGACCTGATCGCCGACATGTCGTCGGGCTCGAACAGGATCGTAGACATTATTGGTGCGATCGAAGGTATCGCTTTTCAGACCAACATACTTGCACTGAATGCCGCCGTGGAAGCCGCGCGAGCCGGCGACGAAGGGCGTGGCTTCGCCGTGGTGGCGGGTGAAGTGCGTGCTTTGGCGCAGCGCTCGGCGGCCGCGGCGAAAGAGATCAGGGAACTGATCGTCGGCTCGGTGGCGAAGGTCGAGAATGGATCCGAACTGGCGATTCGCGCCGGCGTGACCATGTCGGAGATCGTTGGCGCGGCGCGCAACGTGACCCGTATCGTGAGCGAAATCAGCGTGGCTTCGGAAGAACAGTCACGGGGCATCGAGCAGATCAGCCGCGCGGTCACGCACATGGACAAGGCGACCCAGCAGAATGCCGCGCTCGTCGAGCAGGCTGCGGCTGCCGCGGCGTCGCTGGAGGAGCAGGCGGGCGCGCTCGACGGCGCGGTCGCGGTGTTCCGGATGAGCGAGCCGCTCGCGTCTTCCAGCGAGCCAACCGGGAAGCGGCCTGAGCTGGTTGCCACACTTTCGGCCGCGTGCGCATGACGGTGCGCACGCCATCGCAGCGCAACCTGTAGGCAATTGCAGGTCCAACCGCAAAACAGTGATGTGCGTGGAGGTGCAACATGGACACAAGAGCGATGCTGCACCGCCTTGCGACCGGTTTGCTCGCCGGGATGGTTCTCTTTGGCTTAAGTGGTTGCGATGCGTTGAGCGGACCGCCCGCGCCAGAATGGCCGGGGCCTCACGCACCGTATCCCTTCCCTGACGATGTCCCGCATCGAACGCAGTGAATCGAACACGTGCAGGTCGCGCGGGCTTGCGGCGAAAGCGCGCTCTGACGACGTTACGGCATCTGCAACGTGCCGTCCTTCAGCCGCGTCTGCGTCCACGTCGTTACCCCGGTCTGTCGTTGGCGTACCCCTATCCGTTGCGGAATTCGGGCAGGCCGGGAAACACGTACCGCAATGCTGCTCCTGGCCCCTTGAGTTCCTGAATCACGAAGTTGGGCGGCTCGGTGCCGGACCATTCTCGACGGCAGCCACATGATGATTTGGGTCGCAATGGGTTTGACGCTTTCCATGATGTCTCCGGATAGGAAGGGCGTAAGGGTGTCTTGCCGGCGGCGGGCTGTTGTCGTGTTATCCACCGCGCGGTTCTGCATTCAAAGGACGGCCAGCCAGCCGCCGTCGACGTAGATGATCTGGCCGTTCACGTAGCTCGATGCCGCCGAAGCCAGATAGACCGCGGTGCCGACGAGCTCTTCAGGCTTGCCCCAGCGTTGAGCGGGATTGCTGCTCCTGACCCACGCATCGAACGTCGCGTTCTCGACGAGCGGCTGGTTCATGTCGGTCAGGATGTAACCGGGACCGATCGCGTTCGCCTGGATGTTCGACGCCGCCCATTCGGCACTCATCGCCCGGGTCAGCATCTTGATGCCGCCCTTGGCCGCCGTGTACGGGCCGACGGTTGCGCGTGCGGCCTCGCTCGTGAGCGAGCCGATGTTGATGATCTTGCCGCCCGTGCCGCGCGCGATCATGCGCCGCGCAGCCTCTTTCGCGACGATGAATGCGCTCGTCAGATTGGTGTCGATCACGCGCTGCCAGTCGCTCAGTTGTAGTTCGACGAGCGGCTTGCGAAACTGGATGCCGGCGTTGTTGATGACGATGTCGATCTGCACGCCGTCCTGATCCCATTGCGCGAAGGCGTCGGCGACGGCCCGTTCGTCAGTCACGTCGAACGCGCGGCCTCGTGCGTCGAGTCCCTGGTCGGCGAGCCGCTTTGCGGCGGCGGCAACCGTATCGGCCTGCGTGCCGTTCAGGATCACGCGCGCACCTGCCATCGCGAGGCCCTCGGCCAATGCAAAGCCGATGCCGCGTGCCGAGCCGGTGACGAGCGCCGTGCGCCCGCTCAGATCGAATAGTGAAGTCATTGCTTGTATCTCTCTCGATAGTAGGAAACGAGGCGCGAGTGCGCCGCTCGCGACCGGTTCCCCCGGTTGCGATGATGTCGATGTCGAATCCGCTGCTAACGCGTGAAATGCTCATCAAATGCGCGTCTTGCAGGCCTCAGACGGGCTTGCCGGTGTCCGCGCGATTCAATTCGGCGCGAGCTTCGAAGTCCTGTTCCGCGCGCTTGATGAGCGTGAGGGACGGACGTCATGCGGGGCGTCGCGACGGCGGAGCTTACTCGCCCGGTGTTGCAGCGTCCGTATGCTTTTGTTATCGGGGTGTCTTTCTGACGTTCGTGCGGTTCGAGTTCAAGCGTTTCCACAGGGGCAAGGACGACGCGTTTTAGCGAAAAACAGCGAATTCAGTCCTTTCGCATGCGTGCAACCAATGCGAGCAAGCGGGCATTCATTTCCTCAGCCTGCAAATGCGCGTGCCAACCGTGACCGGGAAGCAACCATTCGAAGCGATACGCGGCCAACTTGCTGAGCGATTCGGTGAGCGCTGTCCACGAGTACCAGCACGCGTCCCTGAACGCGACCAGGTCCTGCTGGCTTGGGCTCCAGGCAAGCGAATCACCCGAGAACAGCACGCGATCATCGAGCTGGTACACGACGCTACCTCGAGTGTGCCCGGGTACAGGGATCGCGCGCACGCCGGCCGCAATGTCCAGTGCTGAACCGTCATCGAGCAGATCCGTCGCATATGGGGCGGCCGACACGTCCTCGCGGTGAATCCAGACGCGCGCGCCGAATTGACGCGCGTATTTGTCCGCGTCTGCGACGTCGTCACGATGCGACAGCAGAATGTGCGCAATACCGCCAGCGCCGTCGAACCATTTCACGAGTTCCGCCGCATAGCGCGGGGAGTCGATGAGCAGATTGCCTTCCGGACGCGCGGCAAAATAAGAATGCGCGCCAAACGACGACCGTGCGTTGAATCCGCAGCGCCACACGCCCGATGTGATCTGCTGCGGAAAGATCTCTGCGTTCGGACGAGGCTGTTTCGTTTCGCTGCGTACCGACGCCGTAGGGCATACGAGCACCGCACGCCAGGCACCGAGCTGCTCTTCAGGTGTGGCCGGCTGCCGAACGAAGACGCTCTTGTCGTTGCGCTCGACAATCAGCCCAGGCGCGACGTGACGAGATGCACCGCAATTGATGCATGCAGTGTCGATGTACCACTCTCCTGAAACAGAGTCGGTATTACGTATGGGCTTCATCTGATGCTCCCGGGCTGACGTGCGCATCCCCCGGCTCGACGCTCGCTGGCGTCTCGCGGTCGTTGGAGGGATTGTTACACGATCATTGATGTACAGGGCGGAAACGGCTCGTTCGCTACGCCCTTGTCCCGCTACGAAGCCTTGCTTGCAGTTGGCGCCTGATTTACCACGGCTGGCTACGCTTGCCGCAACAGACACCCCTACGCGGCAGTTCGTCTGCTCCTGGCGCGGCTGCTTCTGCTCGTCGAAGTAACCAACTCCTCTGCTGTGAGGAAAAATTGACTGTTGTCCGCGAGGCGCGCAACGATGAAGTCGATGAAGGTTCTCACGCGCAGCGGTTGTTCCGTCCGGCGACGGTAGTAGACGTAAATCGACTCGCGCTGGGTCAAATGCTGAGTGAGCAAAGGCACGAGCCGTCCAGCCCGGATGTGTGAGACGGCCGAGAAGCTTCCAAGCTGCCCAATTGCCACGCCGGCCAGTACCGCTTCGGTTTCCGCGTCGATATCGTTCGAACAAACCGAAGCAGCCATCTCCCGATACACAATCTCCCCGCCCACCATAAATTCCCATGGCGCCTGCTTGCCGGTGTTCGCACGCCGGTATCCAGAACAACGATGCGCATCGAGCTCGTCCACGGTTTTCGGCGTGCCGTACCGTTCGAGATAGGTTGGCGACGCGCATACGATCAACTGAATCGGTAGCAGTCGCCTGGCAATCGCCCCCTCGGAAGGCGGGGACCCGCCGCGGAAGCCGACGTCGGCGCGATCGCTGACGAGGTCGGTGAAATGATCGTCGAAGCGAATATCGATCTGCACTTCAGGGTATAGCGCCGCAAACTCAAGGATCGATGGCCAGAGTGCCGTTCGCCCGAGTGCCGTCGGAGCGCTTATCCGTAGGGGCCCTGCAACTTCCTCTCCCGAACGGCGCGCATCGTCAATCGCGGACGACAACATAGCGAGCGCTGGCTCGACACCTTGCAATAGTTTTTGCCCCTCTTCGGTCAGACTCAACTTTCGCGTTGTCCGATGAAACAGCCGGACGCCAAGCGACTTTTCGAGCTGCATGACCGCGTGGCTCGCGGCCTGCGGCGAGATGCCCAGGTCCGCAGCTGCCCGACGGAAGCTGCCGAGCGTTGCTGCGCGGACGAACACCGAAATCGCCCGGACCTCATTCATGGCTGACTCCATTCGCAAATATTAGTTGATTATGAGTCTAGCATTCGACGCCTAGTAGCTGTTAATCGCGCGCCCTATGCTTCTCTTCACATTCACCACGAAACGGGAGCACATCATGAGTAACGCTACGAAGCACGAGTTCAAGCGCGTCTGGTTCGTTACGGGCGCCTCACGCGGGTTAGGCGCACTGATCGCACAAGCGGCCCTGGCGGACGGAAATGCAGTGGTTGCGGCGGGGCGCAACGTTCGGGCGATCATTGAGCGTCTTGGCGAATCATCTGCGCTGTTGCCGGTCGCGCTCGACGTAACTGACGAGGAGCAGGCCAAAAGAGCCGCGCAGGCAGCTTTGGCAAAGTTTGGCAGGATCGACGTGTTGGTCAACAACGCCGGCTTCGGACTGCTCGCAGCCGTAGAGGAATCGGCCGACGCAGACGTGCGTCGCATGTACGACACCAACGTTTTTGGACTGCTCAAGGTCACGCGTGCGGTGCTGCCAGTGATGCGGGGACAGCGCTCGGGCCATGTGATCAACGTGTCCTCGATCGGCGGCTATCGCTCGGCGGCGGGATTCGGGGTGTATTGCTCGACGAAATTCGCCGTCGAAGGCATTACGGAAGCGCTCCACGCGGAGTTGAAGCCACTCGGCATTCACGCGACCGTCGTTGAACCCGGCTATTTCCGTACCGATTTCCTCGATGCGTCGTCGCTCGTCGTCGGCAAGGAGGTCATCAACGACTACGACGAGACGTCGGGCAACGTGCGTCGATTCGCTGAAGGAATGAATCACAATCAGCCGGGCGACCCGCAGAAGCTTGCGAAGACCCTCGTCACGCTTGTCGATGTACCGAGACCGCCACTGCGTCTGCCGCTCGGAACCGACACGCTGAAGGCGATAGCTGAAAAGAACGCCTATGTGGCTACGGAAACTGAAACGTGGAAGGCACTGTCGGCGTCAACCGATTTCTCAGACTGAGTTCTTTCGAGATGACGAACGTGTAGCGCGGTTGCGCTGGTGAGTCTGTGATGTCCACAAACGCTGAAGTGCGCCCGCCCATCCCACCGTTCACCCTTGAATCCGCAATCGAGAAGGTTCGACTTGCGGAAGACGCTGGCAATTGGTTCCGCTCCTACGGAAACGAGGACTGGGAGTTTGGACCTGATGGTCCGATGCACCACCGGTATGCCTGTATCAACGACGTGCCGATCAAGGCAAGCGATCGCAAGTTCCATTCGCCGCTGGGTCGCCGCCCCGACGATCACCCAGGTCTGAGCGAGCTGGGCCTTTGAAAAATTGCGCTGAGCACCGCCGTTGGTCGATACGATGAGCAAGATCAGGACGAGTTCCACCAGAATCGCGGATATCACCGGGATCATCGAAGGGATCGCCTTCCAGACCAAAATTCGCGCGCGCCGCGCAAAGCCTTGTCCCGCCTGTCTCTGAGCAAACGCGCACTTTCTGACCCACCAGTTAACCCCCGCAACGCGATCATCACGCGCAGGACTGGACGGGACCGCGCAGGAATGAATTCGGCCTGATCGCTGCTCATCGACCCTGTTAGTTTTTGCGTTGATAGCGCCGCCATAGCCTCATGATCACCATATAGGCAAGCGTCGCCACAAGCAGATCAGCCAGCAGCATGACCGGGATGTATAAATCATCCGGGTCGCGAATGCCAAGCCGATTTGCAGCGCGTAACCACGCAAGCGCCTGCCTTTCCGGCATCGGTATAGGGTATGTGTGGACGTAGGGCACGGAAAGCCAGAACAGGCCGACAAATAGCGCCACCTTGAACAGCCTACGGACAAGTGCGGTCGTCACTCGCTATTTCTCAATGTGGCTCTTTGCCGCGATGGTGCCGCCATAGCTTCATGATCGCGATATAAGCCACTACAGCGACGATCAGCCAAGCGGTCAGCATCACCGGGATATAAACATCATCGGCTTCATGCAGGCCAAGGCCGTTGGCGATGCTCAACCATCTAAGCGCCTCACTCTCTGCCCCCCGCGTCACAATGGTTGTCGCCTGGATAAAATTGGAATCTGGGGGCGATAAAGAGAGAACAAGTTGGCGCGTTACGGAAATACATTCAAGG